>JANOKA010000040.1:0-27097 GCA_031418995.1 Sphingomonadales bacterium
GCGATTGCCGTGGCGATGGCAGAGGCGCTGGGCCTGCGCGAACATCAATGGCGTAGGGCGCTTGAAACATTTCGCGGGCTTGCCCACCGCATGGAAATTGCAGGCCAATGGAACGGGGTATTGTTCATTAATGATAGCAAAGCCACCAATCCCGCATCAACCGCGCCAGCATTGGCATCCTATCCCCGTATTCGGTGGATCGTCGGCGGATTGCCAAAAACAGATGAACTCGACGAATGCGCGCCCGGTTTCCCCAATGTTGTTAAGGCGTATACAATCGGCGAGGCTGGGCCATTATTTGGCCGGATACTATCGCCGCATATGGACGTTGAATCGTGTGAATTGATGGTGACGGCTGTAGCGCATGCCGCGCGCGATGCGTTGCCCGGCGATGTTATTATGCTATCCCCTGCGTGCGCATCATTTGACCAGTTTAAGGATTTCGAAGCGCGCGGCGATTGTTTCAAGGCGGCATTTGCCAGCTTGCCCGGGGCGATTGTCCAATGAACGGCGACAGCAATGATGTGCCTTGGGTGCTGGCCGCAAAAACCGGCAAAGGTGGTTTTTCCAGCCGGCTGGGACGGGGTGACCGTTCGCCGCTTGGCGTCTGGTTTTGGGAACTTGACCGGATATTGCTCGGCCTTATTCTTGTTTTAATTGCAATCGGACTGTTGGCGGTTGCGGCTGCGTCTCCGGCTGGCGCACAGCGCTTGTCGACTGCGACAGTCAAACTGGACCCGCTATTTTTCTTCTACAAACAGCTGATGTGGGTCGCAATTGCCATCCCGATCATGCTTTTCGTTTCAATGTATCCACGTGAACAGGCGCGCAAATTTGCCATTGTCGGTTTTTGTATCATGTTAGGTCTGCTGGTAATGGTGCCTCTGTTCGGCAATGAAGTGAATGGATCGCAGCGCTGGATTGGCTATAGCTTTGCTACCATCCAGCCGTCAGAATTTTTGAAGCCGTTTTATTCGGTGACAATGGCGTGGATCATTTCCTGGCGGGTTACGGATTCAGAATTGCCCGTCCGTATAATCACTATGGCCGTTACCGGGTTTATCGCCGTATTCTTGCTGATACAGCCAGATTTGGGACAAACGATATTGATCGGCGGCATCTGGTTTGCGCTGATGATGGTTTCGGGTGTTCCTGCCGGACGGTTATGGGGGGCGACAATCGGTGCATTGTGCGGGATTTTGGTTGCCTATAACTTCTATCCTGTGGCGACGCAGCGTATTGATGCCTGGCTGTTCGGGACAGAAGGTATTACGCATGACAAGCTGGCAATGGCAACATTGACAGCAGGCGGCATGATTGGTGTGGGACCGGGACTTGGCACGAAGAAATTCAGCCTGCCAGAGGCGCAGACCGATTATATCTTTTCCGTCATTGGCGAGGAATTCGGATTGCTGGCGTGCATGATAATCGCAGTCCTGTTTTTTGCGATATTGGTGCGCGTTGTTATCCGTTTGCTGGATGAAAAAGACCAATTCATTGTTTTGGCGGTAACTGCGCTAACGGCTGAATTTTGCGGGCAGGCGATGATAAACATGGCGGTCAACCTTGGAATTTTCCCGTCAAAAGGCATGACGTTGCCGTTTATAAGCTATGGCGGATCATCGACATTGGCTTTGTCAATTTGCTGTGGTCTTATGCTGGCATTGACCAAAAGAAACCCCTATCTTGACCGTTCGCGCTATATCGTGAAGGGACGAAAGCCATGACTATCAATCGGCACTATGTATTGGCCGCTGGCGGCACGGGGGGGCATATGATGCCTGCGTTTGCACTGGGCGCAGAATTGTTGCGGCGCGGCCATCATGTTGCGCTTGTTACCGATGAGCGCGGTACAAAAATTCCGGGCTGTCCCGATAAAATTGTTACGCATGTTTTGCCTGCGGGGCGGATGACGGGAGGACCGCTCGGCTGGCTGCGCAGTGCTAGCGCCATCGGGCGCGGCCGTGAAATGGCCAAGCAATTATATACCAGTTTCGCGCCGAGCGCGGTCATCGGCTTTGGCGGATATCCTGCATTTCCCGCATTGCTAGGCGCGTTTGCCAATAATGTGCCGACCATTATCCACGAACAAAACGCCGTACTTGGCCGCGTCAACCGTTTGACCGCGGGCAAAGTGAATGCAATTGTTACCGCCTATCCTGACGTACAACGGCTAAAGCCGCGTGATAAAGACAAAGTCCATCTGCTGGGCAATCCGGTGCGCGCAGAGGTTTTGGCACTGCGCAGCGAACCATTTCCGCCCTTGGATGAGGACGGTATTTTCCGTGTTTTGGTGACAGGCGGCAGTCAGGGCGCTTCGATCCTGTCCGATGTCGTGCCCGACGGATTGGCGCGGTTGCCCTTAAACTTGCGCCGCCGATTGCAAGTAACCCAGCAATGCCGCGCAGAGGATATCGAAGCGGTTCGTAAAAGTTATTCCGACCACCAAATACCCGCAGAACTGGCGACGTATCTGCCCGACTTACCTGAACGTTTGGGCTGGTCGCATCTGGTGATTTCGCGTGCTGGCGCGTCTACCATTGCCGAGTTAACTTGCGCAGGGCGTCCTGCGATTTTGATCCCTTTGCCCGGCGCGACAGACAATCATCAGGAGTTTAACGTAAACGAAATGGTTGCAGCAGGCGGTGCACGCATGGTGCGGCAGCCTTCTATCACAACTATTAATGTGGACGACTACCGCGATGATAAACGGAATAGGCTGATGAAAATCCAAGCGGAAATTAAGCAGGGTCTGGCCAAAGAAATTACCAAGCAGATACAAAAAATTGCTTTAGAACCTGGAGCGCTCGAAAATGCCGCAAGGGGAGCAAAAAAATGCGGACGGCCCGAAGCCGTTAATGATCTGGCAGATTTAGTGGAATCATTCGGCGCTGCGCCGATAACAAAGGCGCTCAAAGTAAAAGCGGAATATAATGGCGGTTTTGGTGCAGCATCCCCCGCCTTGGCAAAGGTGCGGTCAGCATGAGGGGCGTTCCCACCGATATTGGCACAATCCATTTCGTCGGCATTGGCGGCATCGGCATGTCCGGGATTGCCGAAGTCATGCACAATTTGGGCTATAAAGTTCAGGGCAGTGACATTGCCGATAGCTATGTAATCGATGGTCTTCGTAAACTGGGTATCAATGTGATGATCGGCCATGCTGCAGAAAATCTGGGTGATGCGGCGGTTGTGGTCACATCGACCGCCGTTAAAAAGGGCAATCCGGAGCGTGATGCAGCGCTTGAGCGCCGGATACCATTGGTACGCCGCGCCGAAATGCTGGCCGAATTAATGCGCCTTAAAAATACCGTCGCCGTGGCGGGTACGCATGGCAAGACGACGACGACATCGATGATTGCGGCAATGCTGGATCATGGCGGCATTGACCCCACGGTTATCAACGGCGGTATCATCAACAGCTATGGCTCCAACGCGCGCATGGGCGATAGCGATTGGATGGTGGTGGAGGCCGATGAAAGCGACGGTAGCTTCCTGCGGCTGGATGGTACGATAGCGGTTGTTACCAATATCGATCCCGAACATCTTGACCATTATGGTGATTTTGACGCGATCAAAAAAGCGTTTGTAGAATTTGTCGAGAATGTCCCGTTTTACGGTGCGGCAATCATGTGCCTCGATCACCCCGAAGTGCAAGCTATCTTGCCCAAGATACGTGACCGCCGGATCATCACTTACGGGTTTTCTGCCCAAGCCGATGTACGCGGCGAAAATGTTGTACCGTTTTCTGGCGGTAACCGTTTCGATGTTGTGGTGCGATCGCGTGATGGATCGCAGCGCACAATTGAGGGGATAGAACTGCCTATGCCTGGCCGTCACAATGTGCAAAATGCATTGTCTGCGGTAGCCGTCGGCCTTGAAATGGGGATGAGCGATGCTGCCGTACAATCCGGCTTTGCCAAATTCGGCGGCGTCAAAAGGCGTTTTACCAAGGTTGGCGACGTGGCAATCGGTGGCGGTGATGTAACGATTATCGACGATTACGGCCACCATCCGGTTGAGATTAAGGCCGTACTATCGGCGGCGCGCGAAGGCGCACAGGGCAGGGTGATTGCAGTGGCACAGCCGCATAGATACACACGACTGCGCGATCATATGGATGATTTCCAACAGGCGTTTAATGACGCCGATATCGTTTTTATCTCGCCGGTATATACCGCAGGAGAAGTGCCGATTGAGGGTGTGGATTCGGACGCTTTGGTCGCTGGATTGAAACAGCGCGGCCATCATTCAGCCAGCATGGTTACCGATGCCAAAGACCTTGCGGAAAAATTGGCAGGCATCATTCAACCCCATGATATGGTCGTCTGTTTAGGCGCAGGTGATATCACAAAATGGGCGGCGGGATTGGCGACGGGCATAACGGCGGCGCGAAAATGACGGTTGCCGAAATGCCGACGGTTTCAGGAAAACTGACCAAGAATGCTCCCCTTGCTCCATTGGTATGGTTCAAGTCCGGCGGTGCAGCAGAGATATTGTTTGAACCAAAGGATATTGCAGACCTGCAAAATTTCGCGTTGGCCTTGGATACCCAAACATCCATTTGGCCGCTTGGCCTTGGTTCCAATTTAATTGTGCGTGATGGCGGCGTTGATGGCGTTACCGTTCGTCTCGGTAAAGCCTTTGCCAAAATTGAGCGCCTTGATGCGGTAACCTTGCGTTGCGGCGGCGGGGCATCGGGTATATTGGTTTCGTCCACCGCGCGCGATGCAGGCATAGCGGGGCTGGAGTTTCTGCGCGGTATCCCCGGCACAGTCGGCGGATTTGTGCGGATGAATGGCGGCGCATATGGGCGCGAGGTCAAAGACATACTGACCGAGTGCGAGGTTGTTTTGCGTTCGGGTGAATTGCTAACTTTGCCGCTTGCCGAACTTAGATACACTTACCGCCATAGCGAATTACATGACGGCGCGGTGGTGGTCAGCGCCACGTTTCGCGGCGTCCTCGGTGACAGCGCAGTTATTGGCGCAGAGATGGACCGGATTGCCGCAGAACGTGAGGCATCCCAGCCGCTGCGATCCAAAACCGGCGGATCAACTTTCAAAAATCCTGATGGGCATAAGGCGTGGCAATTGGTTGATGAGGCAGGTTGCCGGGGTTTGCAAATCGGCGGCGCGCAGGTATCGGAAAAACACACCAATTTTCTGTTGAATGTTGGCGATGCGACCAGCGCGGATATCGAGGCATTGGGTGAGGAAGTCCGCCGCCGCGTGCTGAAAAAATCTGGCGTGCAATTGCAGTGGGAAATTCAAAGGGTAGGGAATAGTTTATGACGCATGTTGCGGTCCTGATGGGGGGATGGTCCAACGAGCGGCCTGTATCGCTTATGAGCGGAAACGGCGTTGCCGATGCGTTGGAGCGCGTAGGATATACAGTGTCACGCGTCGATATGGACCGCAATGTCGCCGCAACGCTGGCCGCACTTAACCCAGATGTCGTGTTCAACGCGCTGCACGGCGCGCCGGGCGAAGATGGCAGCGTGCAAGGCATGCTGGACCTGATGGGGATGAAATACACCCATAGCGGGATGGTGACATCGGTAATTGCGATTGACAAAGAGCTGACCAAACAGCGACTGGTTCCGGCCGGTGTACCGATGCCAAAAGGAACGATGGTAAAATCCGAATCGCTTTACACCGCCGACCCGTTACCGCGCCCCTACGTCTTAAAGCCCGTGAATGAGGGGTCATCGGTGGGTGTCGCTATTGTTACCGACGATAGCAATTACGGCAATCCAATCTCTAAAGACGCCTTAGGTCCATGGCAGGAATTTGACAATTTGCTGGCCGAACCATTCATTAAGGGCCGCGAATTAACCGTAGCTGTTTTGAGCGACAAGGCGATGTGCGTGACTGAATTGGTCCCCAAAAGCGGGTTTTACGATTTCGACGCCAAATATACCGACGGCATGACACAGCATATATGCCCTGCGCAAATCCCTGCGGATATCGAAGCGTATATGATGCAACTGGCGCTGGAATGTCACCGCTTGCTGGGATGCAAAGGTGCATCACGCACCGATTTTCGCTGGGACGATGACTTGGGCAAAGACGGCGTATTTGTGCTGGAAACCAATACACAGCCGGGGATGACACCATTAAGCCTCGTCCCTGAACAGGCGAAGCACATTGGGATATCATATGAGCAATTGGTCGATATGATTGTCAAAGAAGCGCTAGCTTGAATATGTGGCTGATATGAAAACAACCACAACGCGCAAGAATGCGGGGCGAAAAGCGAGCAGTACGAAACGCCCAAGTACCCGGCAAAAAATACGGCAATTGTCGTGGTTTGACCGATTCTTGCGCACATTGCCATTTTCCGAAAGCGAAATTCAAAAAGGTTTCACCTGGATTGCCATCGGTATTGCGGTGCTGCTGCTGGTCATCGCGGCACGATTTTTTGGCGTACCATCGGCGGTGCATCAGCAATATGCGGCAATCGCGGCAAAAGCAGGGTTTGTTGTGAACCGCGTTGAAACCACAGGGATGGAACGCGTTGACCAGTTAAAAGTATACAGCATCGTTCTGGCTGAAAAAGACCGTGCCATGCCGCTGGTCGATCTGGAAAAAATCCGCAGCGATCTGATGCAATATGGCTGGATACAAGATGTCCGTGTCAGCCGCCGCCTGCCCGATACATTGGTGGTCGAAATTACCGAACGCAAACCAACGGCAATTTGGAAACATGGCAGCAAATTGTCGCTAATCGATAGTAAAGGCGTTGTGCTTGAAAATGTTACAGTCAGCGAAGCGAGCGGACTGCCGACATTGAACGGCATGGGCGCGAATGTGCAAGCGGTGGCGCTTGCAGAACTGGTTGCGCGCGCGCCTTCCCTAAAGCCGCAAATCTCGGCGGCTAGTTGGGTGGGCAATCGCAGGTGGGATCTGACATTCAAAACAGGCGAGACGCTTGCGTTGCCAGAAGGTGAAAGCAAAGCGGCCGAGGCATTATTGAACTTTGCCCGGATGGACGGAGTAAACCGTTTGCTGGGCCGCGATATCATCCATTTTGACCTGCGCGACCCGGACCGTATGTACCTGCGCAAAGCGCCAAAGGTTGAACCGGTCGCAGACACCAAGAACAAAGAAGATGATAAAGAATTAAGCACCACTAGCGCAAAACAAAAGGTTTCGGCATGAAGGTTCGGCTATGACTGCGGCGCGCGTTGAAAAGATAATTTCGGCACTGGATATCGGCTCTTCAAAGGTGTCTGCGTTAATTGCGGGTAAAACCGATACGGGCGAGTTAATCGTTTTGGGAACCGGACAGCGCGAAAGCCGGGGCGTTGTGCGCGGGTGTATTGCGGATATTGAGCAAGCCGAACTGTCGGTGCGGCATGCCGTCGAACAGGCCGAGCGTATTGCAGGTATCAATATCGAGCGCGTTTGGGTTGGTATTTCGGCAGGCGGTTTAGACAGTATGCTCGCGCCCGTTGAAATTGAACTGGGCGGAGACCGGATCGAACGCGAAGATATTGACGAGCTGTTGCAGGCTGGCCGCGCGAATTTGGATACAAGAGGCAAAGTCGCTCTGCATGTACAGCCGACGCTATATTCGCTCGACGGGGTCGGCGGGGTCGCCAATCCGATTGGCCTGCATGCGGACCGATTGGGTGTGGATATTCATGTTGTACTGGCCGATCCATCGCCTGTGCGTAATCTGGATATGACTGCACGCGCCGCGCATCTAGAGGTGGAATCGGTTGTGGTCGCGCCCATTGCAACGGGCCTTGCCTGCCTGACCGTCGAGGAACGCGAACTGGGTGTGGCTTTGGTCGAATTTGGTGCATCAATAACGAATGTATCGGTTTTCATTGGCGGAATGCTGGTTGGCCTAGAGACTATCCAACAAGGAGCCGCGGATATTACCGATGATATCGCGTCGGCATTCGGCATTCGCCGTGCGCAAGCGGAGAGGTTGAAATGCTATTATGGGTCAGCATTATCCACACCGCGCGATCATCAGGACGTACTTGATCTGGGCGGAGATGATGGCAGCTTAGCCGCCGATACCAACGCGCCGCGCATCACCAAGGCGCAGTTAAACGCAGTAATCTTTCTGCGTATCGACAAGATTGTGACCGAAATTGGCCGTGTGCTAAAACAAATCGGATTTGCAGGAACAACGGGTCACCAAATCGTTTTAACGGGCGGCGGCGCGGAATTAAAAGGAATTCCGGAACATGTTCAGGCGGCATTGGGCAGGGCAGTACGATTGGGCAGGCCTGGCGGTATAGCGGGATTGCCAGAGGCACACAGCGGCCCTGCTTTTACGACTCTGGTTGGGCTTATTAAATATGCGGCCAGTGAACCGCTTGATCTGCAAGGGCCATTTGATGCCATCGATGGTCAGCACGGTACCTCATTGCCGGGGCTGATTGAACGGATCAAACGTGCAATTCGGGATAATTTTTAACTGATTTGTGACGATTTGGTTAATTTGTGGATGTTTTGACCAACAATTTGTGCCAATACAGAAAAAGTAATTTTATATGCCGTTCGGCAAGGGGGTTTTTTAAGATGAGCATCAATATCGGTCCTCCAATGGTTGATGAATTGAAACCAAAAATCGCAGTAATCGGCGTTGGCGGCGCAGGCGGAAATGCTGTCGCCAATATGATAAAGGCCAATGTAGAGGGCGTTGATTTCATTGTCGCCAATACCGATGCGCAGGCATTAAATGCATCTGCCGCTGAATATCGCATTCAATTGGGCCCTGACATAACGCAAGGATTGGGCGCGGGCTCGCGGCCAGAAGTTGGCCGTGCCGCTGCTGAGGAAACCATCGAACAGGTGAAGGCGGCATTACAAGGCGCACATATGTGCTTTGTCGCGGCTGGTATGGGCGGCGGTACCGGAACCGGCGCTGCGCCTGTTATTGCGCAAGCGGCGCGGGAAATGAATATCCTGACCGTCGGTGTGATTACCAAGCCCTTCTTGTTTGAAGGCACCCGGCGGATGCGTTCTGCCGATGCCGGTATCGAAGAATTGCAAAAGCATGTGGATACGCTGATCGTCATTCCAAACCAGAATTTGTTCCTTGTTGCCAACCCGAACACCACTTTTAAGGAAGCATTTTTGCTGGCTGATGAAGTGTTGCAACAGGGCGTTCGCGGGATCACGGATTTGATGGTTATGCCAGGCCTTATCAACCTCGATTTTGCCGATGTGCGTTCGGTTATGCACGAAATGGGCAAGGCGATGATGGGCACAGGCGAGGCCGAAGGTGATGGCCGTGCGCTGGAAGCTGCTGAAAAAGCGATTGCAAATCCGTTGCTTGATGGCGTTTCTTTGCAAGGTGCAAAGGGCGTAATTGTCTCTATTACGGGCGGCGAAGACATGCGTTTGATGGAGGTGGATGAAGCCGCAAACCATATTCGTGAACTGGTTGATGAAGACGCCAATATCATCTGGGGATCGGCATTTAACGAAGCGCTAAACGGCAAAATTCGGGTTTCGGTCGTTGCCACAGGTATTGACAGCGATGCCCGTCCTGCAGAGGCCAGTGCGCGGTCATTTGCATTCAACCGCACTCCTGCTGCCGCTGCTGCGCCGGTATCTAGCATTTTTAATTCGGCACCTGCACCCGTGCCCGAAGCCGTTGTAGAGGACGAACTGGCGGCGGAGGTTGAAACCGATAGCCTATTGTTGAACGATGAAGCGGCGGTGGCCGAAAACAATACGCCAAGTTGGACAGCAAATGCGGGCGCAACTGTCACCGATGAAGAATCAAATGGTGATAACGGCGATGACATGTTGGAACTGGGTCGTTCCGATATTGCCGATGATGCAGTAGATAGCGATACGCAAGACGCCGAGACCAACGGTGCCGGTTATGCTGGCGACGCGGCGGCTCCGCGGATTGCCAGCGGCGGCGGGACATTATTTGAACGCATGTCCAACCTGTCTCGCGGTTTAACAAACAGCGATGAAGAGGAAGAAGAAAAGGATGAAAGCCCCAGCCGGCTGAACATCCCACGCTTCCTTGACCGCCAAGGTAACAACTGAACAACACAGCTAAAATAAAAGATGAACGGCCAGAATGGGAAACTCTTCTGGTCGTTTCTTTTGACCATTTTGCCGTATCAAATGCACTGTTGTTTTGCCATGTTCGACGCTTGCAGGCATTAGCGCCCTTATGAACCAGTATATTCTAAAGTTTTGTATCGGTACGTCATTGATTACATTGTCTTGTCCGTCATTGGCGCAAGAGGAAGATTCCTCTGCACTTGACGAGCTTGACCGTACAAAAGCTGCGCAATCAGCAACTGTTGAAGTACAGGGCGCAGCTGAATTGCGCGGCGCGATGATGCGGATTGCTCGGCGGCCAACGGATAGTGATGCGATGGTTGATGCCGGTAATGCGGCATTGTTACTGGGGGATGCCAATGCGGCGCTGAACTTTTTTACCCGCGCAGACGCGTTGCAACCGTCAAACGGGCGGATTAAACTGGGGCTTGCTGTTGCCACGGTGCGTACCGAAAATCCGTTTGAAGCATTGCGGCTGTTCGACGAGGCTATTCGCCTTGGCATACCAGAACGCGCTGTTGCTGCCGACCGGGCGCTTGCGTTCGACTTACTGGGCAATTTTGGTCGGGCGCAACAGGACTATATTATTGCGAAACAATCCGATGGATCGAACCGTTTGATTGTGCAGCAAGCAATCTCGATTGCGTTGCTAGGCAATGAGAGGGAGGCAGACGCTATGCTGGTTCCGCTGTTGCAACAAAATTATGGCGAAGCATGGCGCGCGCGCGCTTTCCTGCTGGCGGCGCGCGGCGATTATAAAGAGTCTGTTAAAGTCACGCAGGGGTTTATGGACGTGCGATCGGCGCAGCAATTTGAACGGTATCTGCGCCAAATGCCGCAGTTGACGGGCGCGCAAAAGGCGGCGGCCATACATTTGGGGCATTTCCCGGCGAACAATATCGGCCGTGATAGTGATACTTTACAACGCGTCGCTGCCAATTATCCAAACTCCGGGCCATCAGGTGAGGGCAGATTGGTGCCCGCTGGCGATCCGCTGGGTCCAAAGGCAGGATCGCAAACAAGGAATGTGGCAAAACTCTCGCGTCGCGAGCGCGAACGTGCGGCAAAACGTGCGGCGCAAGAGGTGCAGGTTCCTGCTGCAATTGCGCGGCCCGTTTCCGATGTTGCCGACCTGGGCGCACGCGTGCCTTTGCCGATTGATATTGCACGATCACGCATAGTGGCAGCAGAAAAGGCCTCTTTCGCATTGGTTGCCGTGATGCCCAGAATTGCAGCTCCTGCAATAATTTATCAACCCGCCGCGACGGTTCTCGCGCCAACGCTGAATACGGCTCCTGCCGCCGCGTTTCCAGTGGAAGCAGCGTCATCTGCTAAGCCGTCCTTACCAACGCCGCCAATAGCTGCGCCACCTGCATCTGCAATCGTGTTCACACAGAATGTTCCTATGCAGGGCGAATTGCCAGCAATTAAAACCACTGTTTCCAAAGCTGCGGTTTCAACAACATTGCCTATAACCCAAGAAAACTCCGCAGCGGTTACCCCCGCGTTACAGCCAGTAATAACTGAAACAACGCCAACGCCAACGCCCACCTCAGCTCAGATGGTGCCCCCGGGAACGCAATCCGCGTTGCCGCAAAGTACCGACAGCGCGCCTGCAGTAAGCAACTATCAAGACAATGTTGGTGCAGCCGGATCATTGCCGGCGGTTGCCCCCGATAATTTACCATCCGGCACTCTGCCAATTTCCGCTGTGCCGGTCATAGCGTCAACACCGGCACCCATTGTCGCTGCTCCGGCATTTGATTTGGGCGCAATTGTGAATGCGATTGATATTCCTGACGATGAAAAAAAGCGCGATGTCGTTCCAGTTGATTTGAAAAAGCTGGTTACTACGCCGCCAAAGCCAAAAGAAATTGCACCGCTTGATGATAAAAAGAACAAGCTGATCGGTAAGCTGACCCCTGCCGCAAAACAGGTTGATGCGAATAATGTGCCGCGTATCTGGGTACAGGTTGCCACTGGTGATGCAGGCAGTTTCAGCAGCGACATGCGCATTTTTCGCCGTAAATATGCAGATTTGTTTAAGGGCAAAGATGGATGGGCTTCGCCATGGGGCAAACAGGACCGGTTGCTGATCGGGCCGTTTGAGGATTTGAAAGTGGCAAAGAAATGGGAAGCCGATTTCCGCAAAGCAGGCGGTGACGGATTTGTCTGGCGCAGTGAAAAAGGTATCGAAGTTAAGCCGCTCAAATCCAAATAGCATCTGGCCGCGCTGGTCAAATCAATGCATAGACAGCGGCCATGAAAGTACCCTCTAAACTTGCTTGCCGCCCTGAAACCAGCCGCGGACGGTATCATGACGAACCCGAAAGCAACATTCGCGGGCCGCGTGATATATATCAACGCGACCGTGACCGGATTATCCATTCCATCTCGTTCCGGCGGTTGCGGCATAAAACGCAGGTTTTTATCGCCCCCGATGGCGATCATTACCGCGTCCGGTTAACGCACAGTTTGGAGGTTGCGCAAATTGGCCGCACAATCGCGCGCGCGCTTGGCTTGAATGAGGATTTGACCGAGGCATTGTGTCTGGCACACGATATTGGCCATCCGCCCTTTGGCCATGCCGGCGAAGATGCGTTGGCCGAAGCGATGCAGCCATCTGGCGGGTTTGACCATAATGCGCAAACCTTACGCGCGCTGACGAAACTGGAATGCCCTTATCCTTCATGGCCGGGATTGAATCTCAGCTGGGAATTGCTTGAGGGGCTGGCAAAACATAATGGTCCGGTGATGCAGCCGGGATGGGCATTGCAAGAAGTGAACGCACAACGCGACCTTGAACTTGCCAGTTGGCCCTCTCTAGAAGCGCAAATTGCGGCGGTTGCCGATGACATTGCTTATGATAATCACGATATTGATGATGGTATTCGTGCCGGATTGCTGTCTATCGAGCAGCTGTGCGCGTTGCCGTTTGTGTCCGCGCTTTGGGACGGTGTGCTGGCGCGGTATCCCGCGGTTTCGCCGCTTCGTTTGCGCGGCGAGTTAGTCCGGACACAAATTGGTTTCATGGTGAATGATGTGATTGAGGCAACGCAGGCGCGAATTTCCAGCACGGGTGTTGAAAACGCCGACGAGGTGCGCAGCGCCAACATTATGATTGGCGGATTTTCCGCTGAGATGATGCAACAGGAACGCGCACTGAAAAAATTTATGTACGATAATCTGTACCATCATCCCGAACAGGTGGCTGCAGCGAATGAAGCAAAGAAGATAGTAAGCGATTTATTCGCGGCTTACGCGGCCGATGCAGCTTTATTGCCTGCCGATTGGAAAATCGACTTGCCGCTGAATGATCCGGGTCGCAGCCGTCATATCGCCGATTTTCTGGCAGGCATGACAGACCGTTTTGCGCAAAATTGCCATAGGCAGATATTTGGAGCGAGTTGATGGGCAAAAAAATTATATTGGTGGGCGCAAGCGGATTGACCGGATCGGCGGCCACGATATTGCTGATAGAGGCAGGATATGATGTCCACATCATCGTACGGCGCGAAATGGCGGCTATTGCTGGTGCAAGCATGCATGTTGCCGCCACCGAAGACTGGCCAAATATTGTAAGCAATATCAAAGCAGACATTGCAATATCATGTCTGGGAACGACAATACGAACTGCCGGATCGCAGGCGGCGTTTGCCGCGATTGATCTCGATCTGGTTTGCGCATTTGCCTATGCTGCAAAAACTTCGGGTGCAGACCATTTCATTGGCATCTCTTCCGTTGGCGCCAGCGCAGTTAGCAGCAATTTTTATCTGAAAACCAAGGGGCAAATGGAGGCTGCTATTTTTCAAACGGGTTTTGCACAAACAGACATATTGCGGCCCGGTTTACTGCGCGGAGAACGCAGCGGTACAACGCGATATGGCGAACAATTGGGCATGATGCTGAGCCCGTTTACCGATATGCTGTTATGGGGACCACTGCAGCGTTACCGTTCGATTGCGGCACATGATGTTGCTGCCGCGATTTGCACGCTTGCCGGGCGACCGGGTGCGCGATCTGAAATCCACGAAAATGACGCTATTCTTGCATCGGCAAAAGTAACGGCGTGAATACAGGCACTGAAATATTGGCGTTGCTTACGGGCCGGGGGCAACCATTGGCGCGGGGTGAATATAGCGCGATTGCGAAATATCCTGCCGAACATTCTGTTAAAATTTGTTATTTAGGCATTTTTGGTGATGAACAAGCCGATTTGCGAGTACATGGCGGACCAGACAAGGCGTTGCATCATTATCCCTTCGATCATTATCCGCGCTGCGCAGCGAATGCGCCGGATGGATCGATTCTGGGCATTCCAGGCGCGTTTGGTGAAAATATATCCACCTTTGGGCTTTGCGAAGACGCGGTCTGCATTGGTGACAGGTTTCGCATGGGAACGGCATTGATAGAAGTAAGCCAAGGGCGGCAACCCTGCTGGAAACAAGCAGAGCGTCTGAAATGGAACGCGTTGCCCGCATTGATGGTAAAAGAACGCCGCAGCGGTTGGTATTACCGCGTCATAGAAGAAGGCACAGCGCAAGCTGGCGATGCTTTGCAGTTGCTGGCCCGGCCATTGCCCGATTGGACGGTAGCACGCGTATTCGGCTTGCTGGTTGCTGGCGATTACAAACACGATCTTGCCGCACTGCGTCCTCTGGTTTCCATGGACGTATTGTTTACAGGCTGGCGCGCCCGTGCGGCAGAGCTTTTATCCTGTGGATGAACCTCGTTCCCGATTGACTCTGTTACGTGCAGTTGCCAATGCGTTTATCATAGTCGCTGACAAAGCGGGAGAGCATTGGGTAACCAATCGCCGAAGGAGCAACCGCCCCGGAATCTCTCAGGCAAAAGGACCGCTTTGACTTTTGCGACACTCTGGAAAGAGTCTCTGTAATCAGGGACCGCCGAAGGGGATTGGGTTGCGGGTCACTCTGCAGCTCATGTAAGCTCTCAGGTACCGTGACAGAGGGGCAGTGCTTTGGGCCAACCGGCTTAATGTGCTGCGCCTTTTTGACGGGAATGATTATGAGCGACGATTTCGATAACGACGAACTGGAACCCATCGAAATACTCGAATTGCCTTTGGGTGATTGGCACCGCGCAAAAGGCGCGCGCATGGTGGAATTCGCAGGCTATCAGATGCCGATCCAGTATGAAGGGATTATGGCAGAGCACGCCTGGACACGCGAAAATGCAGGTCTGTTTGACGTATCCCATATGGGGCAATTGATGCTGACGGGAGACAGCGCCGCAGAGGCGTTGGAAAAAATCGTTCCCGGCGATATTTCGGCACTGGCCGAAGGGCGGATGCGATATTCGCTTTTGCTTGCCGAAGACGGCGGCATATTGGACGATATGATGATTACCCGTGCGCCTATGGGGTTGTACGTTGTGGTCAACGGCGCAGTAAAATGGGATGATATGGGATATCTGCGCGGGGAATTGCCTGACGAGATCACCATCAACCATATGGAGGACCGCGCGTTATTGGCGTTGCAGGGGCCAAAGGCTGCTGCGGCTTTGGCGCGGATTATCCCGACTACAGCCGAACTATATTTCATGGAAGCGGATAGCTTTATGTGGGAGCAGGAGCCATTATGGATCAGCCGCTCGGGATATACCGGAGAGGATGGCTTTGAAATTTCTGTACCCGCCGAATCCGCACAGAAGCTGGCCGATGCATTATGCGCGCAGCCCGAAGTAAAACCGATTGGTTTGGGCGCACGCGATTCGTTACGGTTGGAGGCGGGATTGCCGCTATATGGGCATGATCTCGATCCTGCGATTGACCCTGTTCAGGGCGATTTGAGCTTTGCCATATCCAAACGACGGCGCGCCGAGGGCGGGTTTGCTGGTTCTGTACGTATTCTAAATGCATTGACCAATGGAGCAGTTAAAAAGCGCGTGGGCTTTGCTGTCGAGGGCAAAATGCCTGTGCGTGAAGGCGCGCCGATATTCGCAGGCAGCCAGCAAGTTGGCGTCATAACGTCGGGCGGATTTGCGCCCACCGTTGGCGCGCCGATTGCAATGGGTTTTGTAGACAGTACGCACGCAGGACTTGGCACTATATTAGAAGCCGAGGTGCGCAGTAAACGTGTCGGCTTAACTGTGGCGTCTATGCCATTTATAAAACACAATTATAACCGGAAAGGAAAAAGCGCATGAGCCGTTATTTTACCCAGGACCATGAATGGATCGAAGTTGACGGCGACACCGCGACCGTGGGCATCACCGATTACGCGCAAGGCCAATTGGGTGACATCGTGTTCGCCGAGGTTCCTGCGGTTGGTGCGGCGCTGACCAAAGGCGGCGATGCGGCGGTGGTGGAAAGCGTTAAGGCGGCGTCAGATGTATATGCGCCCGTGACCGGAACCGTGACCGAAAATAATGAAGCGCTGGAATCCGATCCTGCTTTGGTCAACACCGATCCGGAAGGAGAGGGCTGGTTCTTCAAGCTACATTTGGCCGATGCTGGCGAACTCGACGGATTGATGGATGCTGCAGCCTATCAGGCATTCGTCGGCGCGCTATAAATAAGGACAAAATGATGCGTTACTTACCCCTGACTCAAACCGACCGCCAAGCCATGCTGGGCGTGATTGGTGCTAAATCGATTGATGACTTGTTTGTCGATGTTCCGCCAGAGGCGCAGTTGGATGGTCCGATTAAGGGCTTGCCGAATCATGCCAGCGAAATGGCGGTGGAACGTTATTTTTCGGGGCTGTCGCGGCAGAATATGGCAGCGTCGCATCATCCGTTCTTCCTGGGTGCCGGGGCATATAAGCATCATGTTCCCGCCAGCGTGGACCATATTATCCAACGCGGTGAATTTCTGACAGCTTATACTCCGTATCAACCCGAGATTGCGCAAGGTACGTTGCAAATGTTGTTTGAATTTCAAACGCAGGTTGCGCGGCTTTTGGGCTGCGATGTGGCCAATGCGTCAATGTACGATGGCTCAACCGCCTGTTGGGAGGCGATCAGTATGGCAGGCCGCGTTACAAAACGCAGCAAGGCTGTGTTGTCCTCTGGTCTGCACCCGCATTACGTCAACGTTGCGGTGACGATGGCGAAATATACGGGAGATACACTGGATGTTGCGACGCCGGAGTTGGCGGCGATTACAGACAGTGCACGGTTGCTGAATAGCATTGATGCAGAAACTAGCTGCGTTGTCGTGCAATATCCCGATATATTAGGCCGGATAGAGGACTTAACGGCCATAGCTGCTAAAGCACATGAAGTTGGTGCATTGTTGATTGCAGTTGTTACCGAGCCCGTGGCTTTGGGCGCGATCCGTTCGCCCGGTGAAATGGGCGCGGATATTGTGGTGGGAGAGGGCCAATCCATAGGCGTCGGATTGCAATTTGGCGGGCCCTATGTCGGCCTGTTTGCCTGCAAGGAAAAATTCGTGCGGCAAATGCCCGGACGGCTATGCGGAGAGACTGTGGATGCGGAAGGCAAACGTGGGTTTGTGCTAACGCTTTCGACGCGGGAACAACATATCCGCCGCGAAAAAGCGACATCAAATATTTGTACAAATTCAGGGCTTTGTGCACTGGCCTTCAGTATCCATATGACCTTGCTAGGGGAGCGTGGCCTACGCGATTTGGCCAGTTTGAACCACGCATTGGCGGTGCAAGCTGCGGACAGGTTGGCGCGCATTCCGGGCGTAAGTTTTGTTAATGACAGTTTCTTTAACGAATTCACATTGCGCCTGCCATCCGAGGCGCGTCCCGTTGTGCGGGCGCTGGCGGAAAAGAAGATTTTGGGCGGTGTGTCGCTGGGGCGGTTATATCCCGGTGTTGAAGCCTTGGAAAACGGACTTGTAGTGGCGGTAACAGAAGTTGCTACGGCAGAAGATATCGAAGAGTTTGCAGCCGCTTTGCAGGAGATTTTAGTATGAGCATCAACGAAAGCGGATGGAAACCCGAAATGGTCAAATCAGATGCATCCGCGCCCCCTACTTTTACCGGAAATCGGGCTCTCATGCTCGAAGAGTCTCTGATTTTTGAAATTGGAAGCACCGAAACCACGGGCGTTGATCTGGCCCCTATCCCGCAAATAGCCTCGCGGTTGGGCGGGTTGGAGCGTAACAGGACTATTGGACTTGCTGGTCTGTCTGAACCGGAAACCGTGCGGCATTACACGCGGCTGTCGCGGCAAAACTATGCCATCGACCTTGGTTTTTTCCCGCTCGGTTCCTGCACTATGAAACATAATCCGCGCCTGAACGAGAAAATTGCACGCCTGCCCGGGTTTAGCGATGTCCACCCGCTTGCGCCGACACAAACGGTGCAAGGAGCGCTCGCCGTAATACACGAATTGGCGCATTGGCTGGTGACGCTGACGGGGATGAAAGCCGTTGCCATGTCGCCAAAGGCAGGCGCGCATGGCGAATTGTGCGGTATCCTTGCCATTCGTGCCGCCTTGACGGCACGCGGGGATGCGCGTTCCGTAATCCTGTGCCCCGAAAGTGCGCATGGCACCAATCCGGCGACGGCGGCTTTTGCCGGCTATGCTGTGGAAAATATCCCAGCAACCCCCGAAGGCCGCGTCGATATGGCGGCATTGAACGCACGGCTAGGGGCGGGCGGGTCTGTATGTGACGTGGCGGCGGTAATGATAACCAATCCCAATACTTGCGGCTTGTTTGAGCCTGATATGCGTGCCATTTCCGATGCGGTGCATGCCGCTGGCGGCTTTGTATATTGTGACGGTGCGAATTTTAACGCCATCGTGGGCCGTGTGCGTCCCGGTGATTTGGGCGTCGATGCGATGCATATCAATGTGCACAAAACCTTCTCCACACCGCATGGCGGCGGCGGCCCGGGCGCTGGCCCTGTGGTTTTGTCCGAGGCGCTTGCCCCCTATGCGCCGTTGCCATTTGTCGACAAAGTGGACGGTGAATATGTGCTAGTGGAAGAAGAAACCGCAAGTGAACATCACGCGTCCACATTTGGCCGGATGGTCGCGTTTCACGGCCAGATGGGCATGTTCACTCGTGCGCTGAGTTACATCATGAGCCACGGTGCAGATGGCCTGCGGCAAGTTGCCGAGGATGCGGTGCTGAATGCCAATTATATCCTACGCAGTCTGGAGGATGTGCTGGAAGCACCGTTTGCGGGCAGCGGACCATGCATGCACGAGGCGCTGTTTTCGGACAATGGACTGGCCGAGGGCTTTTCGACGCTCGACATTGCCAAGGGTTTGATCGATGAGGGCTATCACCCGATGACAGTCTATTTCCCATTGGTTGTGCATGGCGCGATGCTGGTTGAACCCACCGAGACCGAGAGCAAAGCGACAATGGATGAGTTTATCGGGGCAATGCGCAGCGTGGCGGCACGGGCGAAGGCGGGCGATCCATCGCTAAAAACCGCCCCGCATTTTGCTCCGCGTAGACGTCTGGATGAGACTCTGGCCGCACGCAAGCCCGTGTTGGTGTGGAAAGAGCCAGAGGTTGCGATTGCGGCGGAATAAAAGGGTTAGAAGTTTAATACGCAGCAATCAGCGCTAGTCCGCAGCCAATTCGCTGGCAGCGATCCATTTGGCTTCGGCGGCGTCGATGGCTTTTTGGGTTTCGCTGCGCAGCCGCGATAAATCGCTCATAGTGCGCTTTGCATCATCGCCTTTTGCTGCCGACGGATCGAACATCGCGCTATCAATTTCGCTGCGGCGCGCCGTTAGCTTGGCCATTTCGGCTTCGGCATTGGCGAGAGTGTTGCGCGCATCCTTTTGTGCCTCACGTGCGGCGGCGGCCAGCCGGCGTTCTTCTTTTTTGTCGCGCTTGGGTGCTGCGCCCTTGCCATTTCCACCGTTGGTTTTATCCGCGCCGCGTAAAATCAGGTCAGTATAGTCATCCAGCGATCCGGAAAACTCATTGGCCTCGCCGCTGTCAACCAGCACCAGCCGGTCGGCAGTTAACTCAATCATATGGCGGTCATGGCTGACAATGACTACTGCGCCTTCATAGGCGTTCAGTGCCTGCACCAAAGCCTCGCGGCTATCGACGTCCAAGTGGTTCGTTGGCTCATCGAGGATCAGCATGTGCGGCGCATCGCGGGTAATAAGCGCCAGCGCGAGTCGCGCGCGTTCACCGCCCGACAGCTTACCCACCAGCGTAGTGGCTTTTGACCCCGAAAATCCAAATCGGCCCAATTGTGCGCGCACTGCGCCTGGCGTGGCACCCTTCATCAGGCGGGTCATATGTTCCAGCGGCGTGTCGCGGCCATCGAGTTCTTCGACCTGATACTGCGTGAAATATCCCACGCGCATCTTGCCTGACACCGAAATATCGCCCTCCATCGCGGGCAATTGCGCGGATAAAAGCCGCGCTAGCGTGGTCTTTCCATTGCCATTACGGCCCAGCAAAGCAATCCGTTCATCAGGATCAATCCGCAGGTTCAGTTTGCGCAAGATCGGCTTTTCGGTTTCATAGCCGACGGCGGCCATGTCGAGCGTCACCAATGGCGGTTTTAACTCATCGGGATTGGGAAAATGGAACGACAATGTCGGATCTTCTGACATGGCCGCAATCGGCTCCATCCTTGCAAGCGCCTTAGCCCGTGACTGGGCTTGTTTCGCCGTGGAGGCTCGCGCCGAATTGCGCGCGATATAGTCTTGCAGCTTGTCCCGCTGCGCCTCTTGTGCCGCACGCGCAGACGCCAGCTGCGCCAATCGTTCGGCACGCTGCCGTTCAAATGCATCATATCCGCCGGGGTAAAGCGTACATTTGCCGCCCTCCAGATGCAGGATATGATCGACGACATTGTTCAGCAAATCCCGCTCGTGGCTAATCAGCACCATCGTCGCACGGTAACCTTTGAGAAAGCTCTCCAGCCACATGGTTGCTTCTAAATCCAAGTGGTTGGATGGCTCATCAAGCAACAAGATGTCAGGTTCGGAAAACAGTAAAGCTGCAAGCGCCACGCGCATTTTCCAGCCGCCGGAATAGCTGTCGAGGGGGCGGTGTTGCATATCTTCGTCAAAGCCAAGCCCCACCAAAATGCGTGCGGCACGGGCAGGTGCGGTATGGGCATCAATAGCGATCAGACGTTCGTGAATGTCGGCAATACGGTGATGGTCGTCCGTTGTTTCTTCTTCGGTCAGCAATGCCGCGCGTTCGGTATCGGCCGCCAAAACGGCTTCAAACGGAGTGGTCATTCCCGAGGGCGCTTCCTGTGCGATATATCCAATGCGCGCTGTCTTGGCCATTTCGATGCTGCCATCGTCATGTTCGCCATAGCCTGCGATCACTTTCATCAAAGTGGTTTTGCCAGCGCCATTACGCCCGATTAAGCCAACACGGCTACCCGTGGGCAAAGCCGCAGTTGCGCGGTCCAATATAGTCCGTCCGCCAAGGCGCACAGTGATTCCGGAGATATTAAGCATGGAAATTCGCCTAGCCGAGTACAGTCCCTGTTGCAATGCAGCATTGCGCTGCGCTGCGCTGCGTGGCGTAGCCGCAACTCCCGATCGGGCTGGACAAGTTTAATCACGTGGTTAAGATAATTGCAGAGATAGGAGAATTGCACATCATGGCCGACCCGCTGACATATCTGACATTTGATGAATTCATCCGGCATTGGGCTGCCGACCGCCCCGAAAAATGCGCACTTACCGAAGAAGACCGGCGCTGGACATACAGGGAGTTGGAGGAGCGGACGGCGAAAGTCGCTGCAATGCTGGTAAATCTGGGGCTGAAAAAGGGTGACCGGATTGCGTGGATTGGCAAAAATAGCGACCTGTATTTCACGCTGTTTTATGGCGCTGCCCGTATAGGAATCGTTACTGTGCCCGTCGGCTGGCGGCTTGCTCCGGCGGAATGGGCGTTTATTGTCAACGACACAAAGGCAAAGGCGCTGTTCACCGGACCGGGATTTGAAGCCGCTGGCGCCGCTTTACATAGCGAAATTCCTTTGGTGGAACATCTGATTGATGCGGCAATGGCAAGATCGATGATCGCAACCACACCGCGCACCGATGCCGAATGTGACGATTTCGAAGCCGCAGGCCCCGATGATGCTGTTCTGCAACTGTATACTTCCGGCACAACAGGTAATCCCAAGGGCGCCGTGCTATCGAATCGCAACTTGTTTGCGTTGCGGCAAAATAACAGCGAACCCAAACTGGCCTATACGCAGTGGGACGATGACGAAGTGACACTGATCGCGATGCCATGCGCGCATATTGGCGGTACGGGGCTGGGTATCATGGCAATGGCAACCGGACTGCCCGGTCACATATTGGCAGAATTCACGCCCGATGGTTTTTTTGATGCCGTCGAACAATCGGGTGTTACGCGGTTGTTCATTGTACCCGCGGCGCTGCAGATGTTAATTAATCATCCGCGCTGCGCAACCGTCGACTTCGGCCAGTTAAAATATATATTATACGGCGCAGCTCCCATACCGTTGGAGCTTTTGCGGCAATGTATCAATATGTTCGGGACGCAGTTTATTCAGGTGTATGGCATGACCGAAACCACCGGCACCATCACCATGTTGCCACCCGAAGATCATGATCCCGCTGGCAATGAACGTATGCGGTCTGCGGGAAAGCCATTGCCGGGCGTGGAATTGAAAATTGCCGATATCAACGGAAACAGCTTGCCGCCGGGTGAAGTGGGCGAACTGTTGACGCGGTCTTCAAACAATATGATCGGATATTGGAATTTGCCAGACGCCACGGCGAACACGATGGATACAGATGGCTGGATCAGGACAGGTGATGCCGGATATCTGGATACGGACGGGTATTTGTTCATCCACGACCGGGTAAAAGACATGATTATATCGGGCGGAGAGAATATATATCCAGCCGAAGTTGAAAGCGCGATTTACGGCCATCCTGATATCATGGAGGTTGCCGTGGTTGGCGTTCCCGATGACAAATGGGGAGAAGCGGTTAAGGCTTTTTGCGTACCAAAGGCTGGACATCAAATAGATACAGAAAGCGTAATTTTGTGGGCGCGCGAAAAGATTGCGGGGTTCAAAGTTCCCAAAACCGTCGATGTTATTGATTCTTTGCCGCGCAATGCCAGCGGCAAGATTCTGCGCAAAGACCTGCGCGCACCATTTTGGGAGGGGCGCGACCGGCAAGTGAATTGACAACTAGCAACGTTTTTGTTTTCACGTTTTCCGTAATTCAAACTAGGAGAATGAAGATGAATCCAAAGGCATTTTTGCAAACAATGATAGCGCTGGCATCGGCGTCGTTGGGGCTGGTTGCGGCCTTGGCATGGAATGAAGCGATCAAATCGGCGTTGGCTTTGCTGGGGTTGGGCGATAGCTTGGCGGGCAAATTTGCCTATGCGATTTTGGCCACGGTACTGGCGATAGGCGTATTGGCATGGCTAGCGAAAATATCATCGAAAATTGGCGGCGACGCCGCGTTTGTACGTGAAGCCGAAGGTTAAGCATTTGCCAATATAGCCATGATTTCAGGTACCAGTTCGGGGCGGCAGATCAGCAAGTCGGGCATATACACATCGGTTTGGTTATAGAGCAACGGACTGCCATCGGCGCGGCTGATGTGTAGTCCGTGTGCTGCGGCAACGGCGGCAGGCGCGCAGCTGTCCCATTCATACTGGCCGCCAGTATGCAGATATATGTCCGCTTCGCCGCGTACAATTGCCATTGCTTTTGCGCCAGCGGAACCCATTGGAATCAGTTGCGCATTCAAAGCATTTGCCACTTTTAAGGCCTCCTTGGCCGGGCGCGTGCGGCTGACCACCATACGTAATTGCGTTGGCGCGGTAGGGACCGGATTTGGCTGGTCTGTGCGCAAAACCAGTCCCAAATCGGGTAGTGCCACCGCGCCAATTGCTGGCTTTCCATTGATCGCCAACGCCACATGCACCGCCCAGTCACTGCGCCCTTCGCTATATTCACGTGTACCGTCCACCGGATCAATAATCCATACGCGGGATTTGCAGAGGCGTTCTTTGATGTCTTTGCTTTCTTCGGAAAGCAATCCGTCGCCGGGGCGTTGATGAGCCAATGCCTGAATTAAATAGGCATTCGCGGTTTGATCTCCGGCTTTACCCAGTTCTTTTTCGGGTAGCGTGTTGTTCGCCCGGAATTCCACCAAAAGCTTTCCAGCCCATTCTGCAAGCGTTGCCGCAAGCTCGGCATCATCAGCAATATAATCCAACGCATTGCTCATTTCAGCGGCATGATCTGGCGAATGATATAAGCGGCGGCCTCTGCTGGCGTCATGCTGGTCGTGTTTACGCGTATTTCCGGAGAGTGCGGCGCTTCATAGGGGCTATCGATCCCTGTAAAGTTTTTCAATGCGCCGGATCGCGCCTTTTTATAGAGCCCCTTCACATCGCGCGCCTCGGCTACCTCCAACGGCGTATCCACAAATATCTCGATAAACTCGCCTTCGGGAAGCATCGAACGCACCATGTCGCGTTCTGCACGGAATGGAGAGATAAACGCAGTAAGAACGATCAGGCCCGCATCTGCCATCAGCTTTGCCACTTCGCCAACACGGCGAATATTTTCGATGCGGTCAGCCTCGGTAAAGCCCAAATCCTTATTCAGTCCGTGCCGCACATTATCACCGTCCAGCAAGAACGTATGCCGGTTCATCAGGTTCAGCGCCTTTTCCACTTCATTGGCAATGGTCGATTTGCCGGAACCGGAAAGGCCAGTGAACCAGAGCACGCGGGGTTTTTGGTTTTTCAAACCCGCATGGTCAGTCCGGCTAATATCGGTGGCTTGCCAATGCACATTTTGCGCGCGGCGAAGGCTGAAATGCAGCATCCCAGCGCCGACTGTCCGGTTGCTGATTTTGTCGATCAGGATGAAACCGCCCAGCGCCCTGTTATCGGCATACGCCTCAAAAACGATAGGTTTGTCTGTCGCAATTTCCGCGACGCCAATGGCATTAAGCTCAAGCGTTTTTGCCGCCATATGTTCCATTGTGTTGACGTTGACGGTGTATTTCGGTTCTTTCACCGTTGCCGAAACCAGCTGCGTACCCAATTTTAACCAATATGATCGTCCGGGGATTAACGCTTCATCCTCCATCCACACGATCGTAGCTTCAAACTGGTCGCTGACCTCTGGCGGTGCGTCTGCTGCGCTGATTACGTCGCCGCGTGAACAATCCACCTCGTCTGCAAAACACAACGTAACCGATTGTCCCGCGACGGCCTCATCCAGCTCTCCGTCCAGCGTCACAATTTTCCTAATTACCGATGTTTTGCCCGATGGTAGTAACCGTATCGCATCGCCGGCATGAACAACGCCGGATGATATCTGGCCGGAAAATCCGCGAAAATCTAGGTTGGGCCGATTGACCCATTGTACCGACATACGCAGCGGCTTTGATTGATCCGCCTCGTTATCCAGCGCCACCGTTTCAAGATGCGCCATCAACGGCTGTCCCTGAAACCAAGGCATCTTGTGCGAATTTTCGGTAATATTATCGCCCTTGAATCCGGAAATCGGCATCGGCGTAAATTCGGCTATGCCAATACTGGCGGCAAACGCCGTATAGTCGGCAAGTATGGCGTCATATTTTTCCTGATCATAATCGATCAGGTCCATCTTATTCACTGCCAGCACAATGTTGCGGATGCCCAGAAGTTTTGCAAGATAGCTGTGTCGGCGCGTCTGGATCAGCACGCCTTTACGGGCATCGACCAGAATGACGGCAAGGTCGGCGGTTGATGCGCCCGTTACCATATTGCGGGTATATTGTTCGTGACCCGGACAATCCGCGACGATAAATTTACGCTTTTCAGTAGCGAAAAAACGGTAGGCGACATCAATTGTGATGCCCTGTTCCCGTTCTGCCGCCAGACCGTCCACAAGCAATGCAAAATCAATCTCTTGACCTTGCGTACCCGATTTCTTGGAATCGGCTTCTAGCGCTGCCAGTTGATCCTCGAATATCATTTTTGAATCGTACAGCAATCGCCCGATCAGCGTGGATTTGCCGTCATCAACCGATCCGCACGTTATAAAGCGTAGCAGCGATTTATGCTGATGTTTTTCCAAATAGGCGCCGATATCCTCGGCGATCAATGCCTCCGTCCGGTAGATTGTGTCCGTATCAGCCATCAGAAATAGCCCTCTTGCTTTTTCTTTTCCATCGATGCGTCGCCGCCATCTTTATCAATTGCACGGCCTTGTCTTTCGCTGGTCGTGGTCAGCAGCATTTCTTGAATGATCGCAGGCAAAGTCGCCGCTTCGCTTTCCACTGCGCCTGTCAATGGATAGCATCCCAGTGTACGGAAACGAATGGATCGCAGCACCGGAACCTCGCCTTCGTTTAATCGGAAACGGTCATCATCGACCATTAACAACATGCCATCGCGTTCAACCGTTGGCCGCATAGCGCTGAAATACAGCGGTACAATCGGTATATTATTCAGATGGATATATTGCCAGATATCAAGCTCTGTCCAATTTGATATCGGGAAAATGCGAATACTCTCACCTTTGGCTTTGCGTGCATTATACAGGTTCCAAAGCTCGGGACGCTGGTTCTTGGGATCCCAGCCGTGGGATGCAGTCCGGAATGAAAATATACGTTCTTTGGCGCGGCTTTTTTCTTCATCGCGCCGTGCGCCGCCAAATGCTGCGTCAAATCCATAATAGTCCAGCGCTTTTTTCAAACCTTCGGTTTTCCACATGTCTGTATGGATAGGGCCGTGGTCGAACGGATTAATGCCGCGATCAATGGCTTCCTGATTTTTGTACACGAGCAATTCCATGCCGCTTTGCGTGGCCATTTCATCGCGCAATTTGTACATTTCCTGAAACTTCCATGTGGTATCGACATGCAGCAAAGGAAACGGAGGGAGGCTAGGGTAAAACGCCTTGCGCGCCAAATGGAGCATAACCGCGCTGTCTTTACCGACGCTATATAACATCACGGGTTTATCCGCTTCTGCCACCACTTCGCGCATGATGTGGATGCTTTCGGCCTCTAGCCGTTCGAGATGGGTAAGCTTACGCGTCATAGGGACGCTATCGCAAAGCAGCCAATAAACCGCAAGAAGCTATGCCTTGTGCGCGGTC
>JANOKA010000041.1:0-28524 GCA_031418995.1 Sphingomonadales bacterium
ATCCAACCCGTCAAGCGTATAGGCGTCGGTGTGGCAAATACCCGTCGCCATAATCTCGATCAATACCTCGCCCGCTTTTGGTCCGCCCAAATCAAGCTCGACAATCTCCAATGGCTGCTTGGCTTCAAACGCAACGGCGGCGCGGGTTTTCATCGGGCAATGCTCCTAAATTGGCTTTGGCTGCCTACTGCAAATAATATTGCTACGGGTCAAGCAGGCGCTGGCAAATCAATGATTTTAAGGGAATGACCATTTGCAGCCAGAAACGCCACCAACCCAGCACCAGACAAACCCAATGTGGCCGTGTTGCGCAGCGGATGAACATTGACCATATCCGCTGCCGCCAAGCGCGCATCTAAAACTATCGTCACAGTCCCGTTATCATCATTGAATGCTGCAAGCGGGGTAACAGAACCTGGCGATACGCCAAGTAAACGTTCCATGTCATCGGCATTGCCAAAGCTAAGTTTCTTTGACCCCATGACAACGGGAAGTACCTTCAAATCCACTTGGGCATCGTGCGGCGCTGTGACCAGCCAAAATGCTCCTGCCTTGTCTTTTAGGAACAGATTTTTGGTATGTAGCCCCGCGATATCTTTATGCAGTCGCGCACTTGCTTCGACAGTAAAGACCGCCTCATGCTCGTGTAAGAACCAAGGAATACCGCGATCATCCAGTGCCGCCAGAAGTTGCGCTTCGCGGACCATTGTTAGTCAATGGTTTCTAAAAGATCGCCAATACGGCCGACCATTTCATCAATATGGATTTTTTCAAGTATAAGGGGAGGGGATAACGCAATTATATCTCCCGTCGCCCGCACTAAAAGACCGTTGTCAAAACATTTATGAAACAGCTCCATCGCGCGTTTTGTAGGTGCGCCGGGCCGCGGAGCCAATTCTATGCCGGCAATTATTCCCATGCTGCGAATATCAATAATGTGCCGCTTACCTTTTAAGCTATGGACTGCATCCTCCCAATATCCGGACATATCATGCGCGCGTTCAAACAGCGCTTCGTCGCGGTAGAGGTTGAGCGTTGCTATGCCAGCAGCGGCGGCCAACGGGTGGCCTGAATAGGTGTAGCCGTGGAAAAGTTCTATCCCGTCGGCTGCGCCATTGACAACGGTATCATGGATATGGCGGCTAACGGCGACGGCCCCCATCGGTACAGCAGCGTTGGTTAAGCCTTTTGCCATCGTGATAATGTCTGGAACAACGCCCAGTATATCAGCCGATGTAGACCCGCCGATCCGTCCGAATGCCGTAATGACTTCGTCAAATATCAAAACGATGCCGTGCTTTGTGCATATTTCGCGCAGCTTTTCCAAATATCCGGTTGGGGGAATCAGCACGCCCGTTGATCCCGCCATCGGTTCAACAATAACGGCTGCAATAGTTTCCGCACCGTGCAGCGCCACGATACGTTCCAAATCCTCGGCCAAATGCCCGCCCCATCTGGGTTGACCTTTTGAAAAAGCGTTATGCTCTATGCTATGGGTATGTGGCAGATGATCCACACCCGTCAGCAATGTGCCAAATTGCCGGCGGTTGTTGACTATACCGCCAACGGATATCCCGCCAAAACCCGTACCATGATAGCCGCGTTCGCGTCCGATCAACCGAGTACGTGTGCCTTCTCCACGTGACCGCTGATATGCCAATGCTATTTTAAGGGCAGTATCAACAGATTCGGAGCCAGAATTGGTAAAGAATATCCTGTCGACACCGCTTGGCATTAAAGCCGAAACACGCGCTGCCAATTCAAATGCCAGTGGATGGCTTAATTGAAATGTTGGACCAAAATCCAGCTCTCCTGCAGTTTTGCGAATTGCCTCGACTATGCTGTCCCGGCAATGCCCGGCGTTGGAACACCAAAGACCCGCGGTTCCGTCCAGAATTTGCCGACCGTCACTGCTGGTATAATGCATATCTTTAGCGGCAACCAGCATCCGCGGTGCATCCTTAAATGCACGATTGGATGTGAATGGCATCCAGAATGCGGCGAGTGGGTCATTCTCTAAATTCATGTAGCGCTCCAAAATGATAAGATCTGAATTATGGTCAGAACCTATTTGCGCATATGTGTCTAAAGCATGTTGGCTTGTAAACGGAAATGTTAGGAATAATTATTGGCGGACAGGGTGGGATTCGAACCCACGGAGAGCTTGCACCCTCGCCGGTTTTCAAGACCGGTGCCTTAAACCACTCGGCCACCTGTCCGCGCGCACCAGCGTTTTGGCTGATTGCTTGCCGCTTATCCGGTGGCGCATGCAATTTCAAGAACTTCTATACTATGTTCGTGCGATAGAAGGAATTAAGTCCGCGATAAAACAGGTTTCACAGCGGAATCATTATGTGGCATGAAGGTACTAGGGAGAATCTGTTTGAATATGCGGGGTTAAATCGTGGTTGCCAATATTTTTAGGGTTTTGAAGTTTGCATTGTCTTTTGGAGCAGGGTTTGCGCTGCTTGCCCAGTCAAGCAGCGCACAAATTGAACCCGCTGAAAATGAAACCGCATCAGGATTTCAGCAATATCTATCCAGCGTACGTGCAAAAGCAATAGGAGAGGGAGTCCGTCCCGCAACAATTGACCGTGCGTTCGCGGCAATCACTTATAACCAGCGCGTGGTGAACTTGGACCGGTCACAACCGGAAACGGATCCCAACAAACCAATACCTGATTTTGCACCCTATAAACGCAAGCATGTTGATGCTGCGCGGATCGGTCGAGGGCGATCAAAATATACCGAATTGCGTCCAATGTTAGAACGGATCGAGCGAGAAACGGGCGTCCCTGAAGAGATGATGATCGCCATTTATGGCCATGAAACAAATTACGGAACGGTAACAGGCAATTTCAACGCAACCGAAGCGCTTGCATCGCTGGCATATGAAGGCCGCCGCCGCGCATTATTCGAGGCTGAACTGATTGCCGTACTGAAAATGCTTGATCGCGGCGTTCCGCAATATGCCATTACCGGAAGCTGGGCAGGCGCGCTTGGCAAACCGCAATTTCTACCGTCAGTATATTTAAGGCTGGCCAAAGATGGCGATGGCGATGGCTATGCCGATATTTGGACAAGCGAAGTGGACGCTATGACGTCTATAGCCAATTATTTCGTAAATGCCGGATGGCGGCGCGGCGAGGAATGGGGCTTGGCAGTCAATGTTCCCGCTTCGTTAAACAGGCAGGCAATTGCATCTAAGACAGTATCACCGCGCTGTCAGCGTGTATTTGCCAGGCACAGTGCATGGAAAACTATCGATGAATGGCAAAGATTAGGTGTTACGGCACAGCGCGGATATTGGCCAAATGGTAGGATGTTAGCGGCTTTGATCGAACCCGATGGAGCCGGAAACACCGCATATTTACTTGGTGGCAACTACCGTGTGATACTGGATTATAATTGTTCAAATTTTTATGCATTATCTGTGGGGTTATTGGCTGATGAAATCCGCAATTAAGTTTTTGGCAGTTACTTGCAGTGCTGCAACATTGGTATCATGCGGTGGCGGAAGAATGGCTACAGATAATGCGCCAGTCATTTCGCAAATACCTGCAAATTCCGGCGTTTCCGATTTCCCTGTAAAAGTAGGAACGCCCTATCAAATTGGCGAAATTAGCTACACGCCAGAAGACGTCGCAGCATATGATGACGTGGGTTATGCCAGCTATTACGGCGAAGAATTGGCTGGCAACAGAACCGCAAATGGTGAGGCTTTTTTACCTAGCGGAATTTCAGCAGCACATAAAACATTGCCTTTGCCTTCCTATGTCGAGGTGACGGCATTGGAAACGGGCCGCACAATATTGGTCCGTATCAATGATCGTGGGCCGTTTGCAAATGACAGGTTGATTGACCTGTCCGCTGGCGCAGCGCAGCAATTGGGCATAACAAGTCAAGGCATTGCCGGTGTTCGCGTGCGCAAGGTAAATCCTCCAGAACAGGAAAAAGCCGCACTGCGCAATAGCCGTCCGGTCGCCGAACGTATTGCAACGCCGGAATCTTTGTTGCGCGTGTTGAATATGAAACTGGCCAAGCAGCCAAAGCCATCAGGCGCACGTACAACACCTGCGCCGCGTCAGGCATCCATTGCAAACCAAGCATCCGGCACGCAACCTCAAAATGGACGGTTTATTCGTGAGAGCGGTAACGCAGCAAATGTTGCGGCTCAGCCTGCCACTGCGCCGCGTTCTGCTTCCCAAACGGGCCGAGCAGTAACACGAGACGGAGAATTTATCAGGGAAGACCAAGATAGCCGTGCGCCAAGAAATACGTCATCCGCCGATGGTGCTGGTTATGTTGTGCAACTTGCATCATTTTCCAATAAAGCGCGCGCGGACCAATTGGCACGAACTATGGGTGCATCAGTGCAACAAAGTAGCGATGGTGCGTTGTTTCGTGTACGGTTAGGGCCGTACAGCAGTGAGGCAGAGGCGCAACGAGGGCTAGCAACTGTGCAGCAACGCGGCTATCCGCAAGCGAGGATATTTCGCGAGTGACTCGTTTCGCTGGCGGATGATATCAAGTCATCATCTCCAACGATCGGGGCAAAAATGAAATCGGGTATTACAGCAATAGCACTGGCAATATCTGCTTTTCCCTTACCTTTGATAGCTGCTCCGGCTTATGAAACAACCGCACCGATTGCGTATATGATCGACATGTCTTCAGGCACGGTGCTGTATGACAAACGATCAAGCACACAAATCCCGCCTGCATCTATGGCAAAGATGCTTACGACTTATGTTGTTTTCGAAATGTTGGCCAATGGAAAGCTACAGGAAACGAAGCGTTTTAGTGTGAAACCAGAAACCTGGAAAGCGTGGAATAATCAGGGTTCAACAATGTTTCTTGCACCAAATGAACAGGTTTCTGTTGAGAATTTGCTGCACGGCTTGGTCACCCTTTCAGGCAACGATGCTGCCATGGTTTTGGCTGAGGGAATTTCTGGATCAGAAGCAGATTTTGTTAAAGTGATGAACGCAACTGCAAGGCGTATTGGCATGAAAGACAGCCGGTTCGGTACGCCAAATGGATGGCCCGATGAAGGCCGCACTTTGACAACAGCCCGCGATTTGGCTTTGCTAGCATCGCGAACGATCAACGATTATCCAGAGTTATATTCTAAATTCTATGGCAAGAAAGAATTTAAATGGGGCGGCGTAACGCAGCCTGATCGGAACCCTTTGCTTGGTAAAGTCGCTGGCGCAGACGGATTGAAAACAGGGCATACTGACGAAGCTGGCTATTGTTTTACCGGAACAGCGGTGCAAAACGGACGGCGAATATTAATGGTCGTGGCCGGATTGCCCAGTTTAAATGCGCGGATATCCGAATCTACCAGTTTCATGAATTGGGGATTCTCAGCCTGGAAGTCGCGGCATTTGTATAAAGCAGGCAGTATTGTTGCGACAGCGCCCATGCAATTGGGCGATGCATCCACTTTGGATTTGGTGGTTCCCACAAATCTGGCGATCACATATCCAGTCGGCGCTCCTGAAAAATTTAATATTACCGTGCGTTATAAAGGACCGATTAAGGCTCCCGTTAAAAAGGGCGATGTGGTCGCCGAGATAGTCGTAAAAATGGCTGATGGCAGTGCGCAAATATCCCCTTTGGTAGCGAGTTCAGACGTTTTTGAGGCCGGATTTTTCAGGCAGATTTGGAACGGAATATTGTCCGTTTTTGGCGCATGATAAAACAGGGTAAATTCCTTTCGATTGAAGGCGGCGAGGGCGTTGGCAAATCAACTCAGATTGCAGCACTTGCAGCTGAAATTCGTCTTTGCGGATTTGAAGTAATTGTTACCCGTGAACCCGGCGGTACGGCAGGTGCAGAGACGATCCGTCAACTGTTACTAAATGGCGGCGATAGCAAATGGGGTCCACGTGCAGAGGCGCTATTATTTGCTGCCGCACGCAGCGATCATGTGGAACGCTTAATTCGCCCCGCGCTTGATTCTGGAGCATGGGTAATAAGCGACAGATTTCTGGACAGTAGCCGCGCGTATCAGGGGGGTGGCTCAGGTCTTAATGATGCCGACATCCTGGCCTTGCATCAAATCGGCAGCGGCGGTTTTTTGCCGGACCGTACCCTTGTGCTAACGTTGCCAGATGCTGAGGCATCGGCGCGGGCAGATAGACGTGACGATGGGCAATCCGACAGGATCGGAGGACGCAGTGCTATTTATCATTCGTCGGTACATGACAGCTTTCGGGCATTTGCGGCTCAAGATCCTGAGCGTATTCGTATGGTGGATGCAAGCGGGACTGTGCAAAATGTTACTACACGGCTGATCGCCGAAATCTATGATTTGTTGTCATCAAAATGCTGATTGGTAACGACCATAATATGCGGATATTTTCTGCTGCGATGGACTCCGGGAAATTACATCATGCATGGATATTGGCCGGATTACGCGGACTGGGTAAATCGAGCTTCGCTTTTGCTGCAGCACGCAAGCTGATTGATCCCGATGGCAAATTCGGCTCATTGATGGAGCGCGGAAGCCATCCTGATCTTTTGGTCATCAAACGCCTGCCAAAAGAACCGCCAAAAGAGGGAGAAGAAGTCGATCCCGCTGCTGAATTGAAGCGCAGCATTGGCGTTGACCAGATACGTGCGTTGCAGGCGCGGTTGACGACACGCCCTGGGCTGTCGGACAAGCGGGCTATCATCATTGATTGCGCCGATGATTTTGAACGTAGTGCAGCAAACGCTCTACTCAAATCGCTCGAAGAACCACCAGTAGGAACGTATTTCTTTCTGGTCAGCCATTCAAGTGACCGACTGTTACCAACCATTCGCTCTCGTTGCCAAATGCTTCGTTTTGAACCGTTAAATTGTGCTGAGATGAATATGGCACTTTTACAAATCGCGCCAGAATTGGGTGAAAGTGAACGTGCCGGATTGGTGGCGGCCGGGAATGGTTCACCGGGGCAGGCCATAGAGTTTTTGGGACTGGACCTGGATCAGTTGGAAACGGATATGAACGACATAATTGCCACAGGCGACCCGAGCAACGTGCTGCGAAGTAAGTTGGCTGGGCAATTGTCGCTAAAAAATGCGCAGCCGAGATACGAAGCTTTTTTGCGCCGTACTCCTCAAAAAATCGCTGCATGCGCGCGGCTATGTGACGCCCTATCAGTCGCGCCGGTGATATTAGCGTGGGAGACTGCGAACACGCTTGCTTCGCGCGCCATCGGAGTTACGCTTGATAAACAGAGTGTGGTTTTGCAAATGGGAAGCTTGCTGGCATCGCTGCAAACGCATAAGCAACGATCCAATTAAATTTATCCACCGGGTATTAAATGTCTGATCCTTTTTATATTACAACTGCAATATCTTATCCCAATGGCAAGCCGCATATTGGTCACGCGTACGAGGCCGTTGCTGCCGATGTAATTGCGCGCTTTCACCGCTTGTCTGGCCGCGATGTGCGTCTTTTGACCGGAACTGATGAGCATGGTTTGAAAATGATGCAAACGGCGCGGGATTTGGACCGCGACACTATGGATCTTGCGACGGAAATGTCAGGATATTTCCGGGAAATGTGCACAAAGCTGAATATTTCCATCGATCATTTTTGCCGCACTACCGATCCGCACCACCACCGCGCAAGTCAGGAAATCTGGCGTCGATTGGAAGCAAATGGTGATTTGTATCTGGACCGGTACGAGGGTTATTATTCCATTCGTGACGAAGCTTTTTATGATGAAAGCGAGCTGGTCGTTGGTGAAAATGGAATTAAATTATCACCGCAAAACACACCAGTAGAATGGACAGTTGAGGAAAGCTGGTTCTTTCGCTTGTCCAAATATCAAGAGCCACTTTTACAGCTTTATGCCGAACAACCAGACTGGATACGTCCCGAAAGCCGTCGCAATGAAACCATAAAATTCGTCGAAGGCGGTCTTCGTGACCTATCGGTTTCTCGGACAAGTTTTGATTGGGGCGTGAAAGTTCCGGGCGGCGAGGGGCACGTAATGTATGTCTGGCTCGACGCGCTGACGACGTATATTTCCGGAATTGGTTTTCCCGATGAGACCGAAGAGTGGAAGAAATTTTGGCCCGCCAATCTGCATCTGATTGGTAAAGATATCGTCCGGTTTCATGCGGTATATTGGCCCGCATTTTTACTTGCAGCTGGTTTGCCATTGCCAAAAGCCATTTTCGGGCATGGATTTATATTGGCGCGTGACGGTCAGAAAATGTCTAAATCTGCTGGTAACAGTGCCGATCCTCTGGTGCTTGCTGAAACATATGGCGCCGACCAATTGCGTTATTTTTTCATGCGCGAGGTTAGTTTCGGACAGGATGGCAGCTGGAGCGAAGACGCGATCGTAACACGTTGTAATGCAGAACTTGCAAACAGCTTCGGCAACTTGGCGCAACGCGTTTTAAGTATGATTTATAAAAACTGCGACGGTATTTTGACCGTTGGCGGTGAGGCTGAAGCTGATCACGCATTACTGGTGACGCTATCCGATGCGATAGAACGCGATATGTTGCCTGCGTTTTCCGATTTGCAATTCGCTGCCGGGCTGGAGGCTTGGCAGCGCGCCGTATTTGCGTGTAATCAATATGTCGACGAACAAGCACCTTGGACGTTGAAAAAAACGGATCCCGAACGAATGTCTGTCGTTCTGTCCACATTGTTTAAAGCTATTCGGCAGTTGGCAATTGCAATACAGCCTTTGGTTCCTGCCGCTGCTAAAAACCTGTTAGACCAGATGGGTGTTGACGATGCGGAACGTAACTTTTGCCATATTTCAGATACTGACTTTTTATCGCGTTTAATCCAATCGGGGTATAAAGTTGTGCAGCCTGTCGGTATTTTTCCTCGGCTGGAATTGCCCATGGGGGATGTAGAATAATGCTTGTCGATTCGCATTGTCATCTGAATTATAAAGGTATTGTAGAACAACAATCCGTGATCTTGGCGCGTGCACGCGCAGCGGGTGTGACCGCTATGCTTAATATTTCAACACGGGAGTGTGAATGGGATGATGTCATCGGATTGGCTGCCGAACAATCCGATATATGGGCATCTGTGGGTATTCATCCGCATGAGGCGGATGCGCATCCTGAAATTGATGCTGCAAAATTGATCTGCCGTGCGGTCCATGAACGTGTAATTGCTATCGGGGAGACCGGGCTCGATTATTATTACGACAAAAGCGACCGCGCACAGCAACGCGCCAGTTTTCGTTCGCACATCACGGCTGCGCGCGAAACCGGATTGCCGATTATCGTGCACACACGTGATGCTGAGGATGATACGGCTGAAATTATGGCAGAAGAAATGGGGAAGGGCGTTTATTGTGGCGTCATCCATTGCTTTACAGCTAGTGCCGATTTCGCCCATAAAGCCTTGGATTTAGGTTTATATATATCGTTATCTGGCATCGTTACGTTTAAAAATGCCCATGATTTGCAAGAAATCGCTAAATGGTTACCTATTGACCGGTTGTTGGTTGAAACAGATGCACCTTTTCTAGCGCCTGTACCCCATCGCGGTAAAACCGGAGAGCCTGGATTTGTTGCTGACACCGCAAAGTATATTGCAAATTTACGCGGTATTGATGCATCCGAGTTACAGGCGCAGACTTCTGATAATTTTTACCGCCTGTTTTCGAAGGCAAAGCCATGAATATGGATCAGAGTGGATCACTTCTTTATGGAGTAGCTGCCTTGCTTTTGGTGGTTAGTTCGCTGGCGGCGCGCCGATTGCCAATTGGCACATTGGGCAAAATGGTTCTGGCTTGGCTTGCTGTATTTGGTGTTTTATTCATTATCGTTAGTTATCGTTTTGAACTGAAACAGGTGTGGGAACACGTTAAATCGGATATTAGCGGTACTGGCAACCAGCAGCAGTCCGGTAATGTGGTCCGTTTGAAGCGCGGAGATGACGGCCATTTTTCTGCGGTGTTGAAAGTTAATGGTTCGTCAATTCCGTTCCTTGTGGATACAGGTGCTACCATGACGTCGATGTCGGCTAGCGCTGCCGATGCGGCGAAAATTGATATTGATAGATCGTCCATACCCGTAATTGTTGATACCGCAAATGGCGCTGTGAAAGATTGGCGCGCCAAAGCAAGTTTAGTTTCGCTGGAAAATATTGTGATCGAGGATCATTCCGTATTGATATCCGACAATCTGTCAGAGGATCAGAATTTGTTGGGAATGAATTTTCTCGACAAACTGAGCAGCTGGCGGGTTGAGGGCGATATAATGATATTGGTTCCGTAGATCGCAATTTGATATTACTTAACATAATATATATTATCGCACTAATTTTTCTTTTATCCAGAACCACCGTTCGGAATCCTGTATGACTAAATCTACCTCACCCGATGATATAACGCCTTTGCTGAAAATCATGGAACGATTGCGCGATAAACAGAATGGATGTCCTTGGGACTTGGAACAGGATTTTGCTTCAATCGCGCCATATACAATTGAGGAAGCTTATGAGGTCGCCGATGCTATTGAGCGCGCCGATTATGCTGAACTGAAAGACGAGCTTGGTGACTTGCTGTTGCAGGTCGTATTTCATGCGCAAATGGCAAGCGAGCAATCATTGTTTAATTTTGGCGATGTCGTTGAAGCAATTTGTAAGAAAATGGTCAATAGGCACCCGCATGTTTTTGCGGCGTTACAGGTTTCGGATTCAGACAATGTGGTCGCCAATTGGGAAACAATAAAAGCTACGGAACGCCGTAATAAATCTAGCGATGCAAGTATATTAGCCGGTGTCGCGCTTGCCCTACCCGCATTGCAAAGAGCGCAAAAAGTTCAAAAACGCGCCGCTTTGGCAGGTTTTGACTGGCCAGATAGCAGTGGTGCAATCGCAAAACTGCACGAAGAAATCAGTGAATTGAAAAGTGCCGAAACGCAACAAGAACAATTAGAAGAATTTGGAGATTTATTGTTCGCAGCGGTTAATGTCGCACGCCATTTGGGTATTGATGCCGAAGCCGCACTAAAGGCTGGTACAACAAAATTTGAGCGCCGGTTCCGGGCCATGGAAGACATGGCTGATGACGATTTTGCACCTTTTGCACCGCTATCGTTGGTTCAAAAAGAGCAACTTTGGAACCGGGTTAAATCAGCAGAGCGTTCAAGCTGATAGTTCTGCATGCGTTTCATTATAAGAGCCTGCAAATAATTTAGAGAACTGTCCCCAATTTTGGGCATTAAGTGAGACAGCGATAATCATATTTTCTTGTGTTTCAGAGAGCTTCCTTACATCGCCTTTATTATGTAGCCATGCCAAGGCGGCTCCGCTGTTGCGATTTTCCAAGTTAATTTCACGCACTTGATTTTGGGCAGCAATTTGCTGTGACAATTTCAGTTTCAGGTTTTCAATCCCCTCACCTGTGATTGCAGAAATCATCACAACATCATCGCGCCTGTTACATTTCATTTCGATATCGGCCAATGTTTCGGCATCGAGTAAGTCGATTTTATTCCATATCTCCAAAACAGGAATTTCGCGGGATTCCTCTCCGTTGCCCGTTGCGATACCAATACCTAAATCCTGTAAAATACTAATTACATCGGCACGTTGCGCATCGCTGGCTGGATGTGCAATGTCGCGGACATGTAAGATAATATCGGCAGTCAAGACCTCTTCCAACGTCGCCCGGAACGCCGCCACAAGTTGAGTTGGCAAATCCGATACAAAACCCACAGTATCGGACAGTATAACCTTTTCCACACCAGGCAATTTGATGTGCCGCATGGTCGGATCCAAGGTCGCAAACAGCATATCCTCGGCCAAAACGTTGGCGGCGGTCATTTGATTGAACAAGGTTGATTTGCCAGCATTGGTATATCCTACCAGTGCAATAATCGGCCACGGCGCGCGTTGCCGGCGGTTCCGGTGTAATGCACGTGTACGCTTTACCTCGGTTAGCTCGCGTCGCAAACGCGCCATACGATCCCGTATCATACGGCGATCAGCCTCAATTTGCGTTTCGCCGGGACCTCCTAGAAAGCCAAAACCGCCCCGTTGCCGTTCCAAATGGGTCCAACTGCGAACAAGCCGGCCAGCTTGATAATCAAGATGTGCCAGTTCAACTTGCAACTTGCCCTCGGCGGTCGCAGCGCGCTCGCCAAAAATTTCCAGGATCAATCCGGTGCGATCAATAGTTTTGACACCAGTGCGCTCTTCCAGATTGCGTTGCTGAATGGCAGTAAGATTATTATCAATAATCAGCAGGTCAATTTCGAGTGCCGCAACTGTTTCAATAATTTCTTTAACCTGCCCGTCACCCATTAACATTACCGCACGCGGGCTTCTTACGCGGTAATGTTTTTTGGCGATGACATCTAATCCAATCGCAAGCGCCAATCCTTCAGCTTCGATCAAGCGTTCTTCAACCGATGTCGACATTCTGCCCGGCATTTCCGGAAAAACAATATATGTACGTGCGCCGCGTGCGAAATCATCGGCGTCTTCTTGAACAAATCCGCTCAATCGGCTTCCTCGTCTTTGCCTTGATTATAATCGGCAAGATTTACCATCGTGGCTGGCTGAATGGTTGAAACAGCATGTTTATAAACAAGCTGCGTCGTTCCGTCACGTTCCAGCAATATTGAAAATAGATCATAAGCTACGATAGCGCCCTGTAACATGACCCCGTTCACAAGAAACGCTGTGACGGCTTCTTTACGGTCGCTCATCGCGTACAGAAAAATTTCCTGTAACAGGCCCGGCCTCGGCGTTACTTTTGACATAACATCCGCGAAAATTTGCGGGTCTGGAGAAGCAGACGGCATAATGGTGGAGATCGAATGTTTATATACAAGCTGCGCCTGACCATCGCGTCGCAACAAGAGGGAGAAATTATCGAACCACGTCACAACGCCTTGTAACTTTACCCCTTTAACCAAAAACATAGTTACAGGCGTTTTGGATTTTCGCAGCGAGTTCAAAAACAAGTCTTGCAAGCCATTATTTTTGTCGGTCATTTTTCTCTACCTATATTCTGTTTATTGGGAGGTATTTAGACTGGAGAGTGTTTAAAGAAACGCCGGGAGATTGGAGGTTCAATAACGTTATGATACATTAAATATAGGGTCGCCGTCAATCACGCCGCATGCATTCGCTCACAAACTGTTCCGGACCCCAATATGCCCTTTAATCGTCATCAAGGCTATCGCCAGATTTACGCACCGATATGCCTAGTAACTTTAATTTGCGGTGCAACGCAGACCTTTCCATACCAACAAATGTTGCCGTTTTTGATATGTTGCCAGTAAATCGTTTGATGTGAACCTGTAGATATTCGCGTTCAAATGACTCGCGTGCCTCACGCAGCGGAACCCCCATAAGTGCAGTCACATTATGTTCTGCGCCTTCATAACTGTTCAAAACTTCTCCGGGCAACATATCCACATCAATCTGGCCGAGCCTATTAGACGGCGCCAAAATGATAGTGCGTTCAATGATGTTACGCAATTGCCGTACATTGCCGGGCCATTCGCACGCTTGCAGGGCAGCAAGCGTTTCATCGGAAATATTGGGCGCTCTAATCCGCTGTTCCACAGCAAACCGGGCAGCATAATGATTGGCAAGGTCCGGTATATCTTCGCGCCGTTCAACCAAGGGAGGTATCGCAACAGGAACAACATTCAAACGATAAAACAGATCCTCCCTAAATCGTCCCTCGGCAATCTCGACGGCCAAATCGCGTGCGGTGGCTGAAACAAAGCGTACATCGACCCTGATTTGCCGGTCGCCGCCCACCCTGACAAAGCTCTGATCTGTAAGAACGCGCAGTATTTTGCCCTGCGCCGTGGCGGGCATATCGGCCACTTCGTCAAGAAATATGGTCCCGCCATGTGCGCGTTCCAATAATCCTGCCTGAATTAATCGGCCGCCTTCTTCAATGCCGAAAAGCTCTTCTTCAAATCGGTCGGATGCAAGCCGTGCTGAGCTAACCGACATGAAAGCCGCATCTGCTCGCGGGCTCCAACTGTGCAACAAGCGCGCTGCGACCTCTTTACCAACGCCTGCTGGGCCCGTAATTAGTATGCGGCTGCCTGTAGCGGCGACTTTTTTTAACGTTGCGCGCACGTTATTGATGGCAGCAGAGGACCCTGTTAACTCATCCGCATGGCCAAACATGGCCCTAAGCGACGCATTTTCTTCACGTAGGCGTTGCGTTTCGGTAGCTTTCGAAATCATATGCAACAATTTTTCGGCTTGAAACGGCTTTTCCAGAAAATCAACCGCACCCAATGAAATAGCGGCAACTGCGGTGTCGATATTGCCATGGCCAGAAAATACTATGATCGGAATATGTGGATGTTTTTGCTTTATAATTTTCAGAAGTTCTAACCCGTCCATTGATGAACCACGCAGCCACACGTCCAGCAAAATAAGCGCGGGCAGCCTTTCATCCACTTGTTCCAGTGCGGCATCGGCCGTGGATGCAGTGCGGGTTTGATATCCTTCATCGTCTAGCACGCCGGAAACGAGTTCCCTGATATCCTGTTCATCATCAACGACCAAAATGTCTAATGCCATGATTTATTCCTGACTTTTTTCATATACTGGTTGCGCCCCGATTTGTGTGCGTTCTGATATCAATACCGGCGAAAAACGCAGTGATACTATGGTTCCGCCGCCTATTGCATCTTCGAAACCAATCTCGGCAAAATGTTCCTCGATAATTTTGCGGACAATCGCCAGCCCCAACCCAGACCCTGTTTTTCGGGTTGTAACATACGGTTCCAATATGCGGTCACGTTCGGGCGGCAGTCCGGGGCCGTTATCACGGAACTTGATCGTCAATATTGTTTCAGTCGAAATCAGTTCAACATTGATATGACCTGCCGCCGGATCAGCCAAATTCTCCTCGATGGCTTCTACAGCATTTTTAAGGATGTTGGTTACCGCCTGCCCCAATTGGCGGCGGTCGCAAACCAGCATCGGCGGGGTATCAGGATGCACAAAGCTGAATTTGATTTGGCGGTGCGCAACCTCGAAAAGGAAGATTGCATGGCCCACAATATCGACGAGGCTTTCCAACCGGAAAACGGGTTTCGGCATCCGCGCAAACGCAGAAAATTCGTCAACAATATTCCGCAAATCGCCAACCTGACGCACGATGGTTCCCGTCAGTTGAGAGAATACGGCTTGGTCATCGGTTACTTTACTTCCAAACCGCCGCTGAAGTCTCTCTGCGGCTAGTTGAATAGGCGTTAGCGGGTTTTTAATTTCATGCGCGATCCGCCGTGCTACATCAGACCATGCGGCGCGGCGTTGATCGGCGAGCTGCTGGCTGATATCTTCAAATGTCACAACATCATTTTGTGTTCCTGCGATGAATTTGACAGCCACGGTTAACGGATCAGGGCCATCACCCAATTGCACAACGGCATGGGATTGTTTGTTCTGCACAACTTCGGCCAGAATAGGCGCAACGTCGCGGAAAAATTGGCCTACTATTGTTGATTGCTTGCCCAGCAAAAGTTTCTCCGCCGTAGAATTGGCGAGCCGGATAACGCCTTCACTGTCCAAACTGACTATGCCTGCCGATACCGATTCCAATACTGTTTCAATGAAATTTCGGCGTTCGTCCAATTGCCGATTTGTGGCCAATAACGTGCTTGTTTGGGTTTCCAGACGGTCTGTCATTAGGTTAAAAGATTGTGACAAAAACTCAACCTCGTCTGACCGCATGGCATCAACGGGGACTCGCGCGGTTAAATCGCCGTCTGCAATATTTTGGGCCGCCGTAACCAGATTGGTAATCGGCCGCACCAAACGGTCTGCAACAATCAACGCCACCCAAACCGTAAAGGCAATAATCAATAGCGATACGAAATATAGCGCCGCATTGAATTGTAATTGTAAGCTACGCGAACGAACTTCCATCGCGCGGTAATCCTGAATGACAGATTGTGCCTTTTTCCCCAGATTAAAGGTGGGCAATGATTGCGAACGTTTTGTGTAAAGATAGGATTTCGGTTTTTCAAACAATGGTATCAAAGCTTCGATCTTATCCGGTTTCCCCTCAATAACGATTTTTTCGCCTTTATCGAGCCGGGTGACATATGCTGGATCGAACCATTGATAATTATCGGGTTTATTATCGTCGGGCGAAATTACCGCCTGACTGTTTTGCGAGCCGTTAGTTCCAATCGTTATAATCGCTGACTCGCTCAATTTGCGGTTAAAAACCTGTGTCAGATACGCATCAAAGAAAGCCGGGTCGTTGATATCAACGACGTTCAATATCTTTCGCAAATCTCCTGCCATAGTGACGGTTTCGTCATGTAAATCGCGTTGCTTTTCGTCGTAATAACCCTGCGCCAATTGCCCTGCATTTTCGAGCATGCCGCGCGCTGAGCCTGAAAACCAGAATTGCGCGCCACTTTGAAAAAGCAGCGATGCAAAAATCACCAATAATAATGTCGGGATCGCCGAGATTAATGAAAATATAGCGACAAGCCTGACATGAAGCCTTTGCCGATTGCCAATATTGACCAACTTGGCGCGCTGCAACGCCAGCCGCCTTCCAAAAAGAACCAATAATGTTGTCGCGGGTAAAAGATTAGCAACCAGCAAAGCTGCTGCAATTCCCGGAGAAAGGGGTTCGGCGAGCGCCGATTGCGCGGACAAAAACGAAGCTGTAAAGATTGCCATTACTACGATGAAGGAAATGCTTAAGATTTCCAGAAACCGGATTGAGCGACTGTTTCCCGCCCATTCGCCAAATGCAGCGAAGAAGCGGCGGAAATAACCCGCTTCTGTTACATCTGTTACATCGGCCTTCATCTCGGTTGTTGCCATAAAGACACTATTGCAGCGCAACCGTTGCTTGGAAAGCACAAAAGAGCATTTTATAACCCTTCCTGTCGCAAAATATAACCGTGTTGCTGTATCTAAATTTTTCCAACCAAACCATAATCAGCGAGCTTTTTGCGCAGAGTATTTCGATTTATGCCAAGCAGTGATGCCGCTTTAAGCTGGTTCCCGCGTGCTTGTTTCATGACCATTTGTAACAAGGGCACTTCAAACGCTGCCAAGGCACGGTGGTAAATTCTGTCCTTTTGAATATTACGATTTTTGCCGCCAGACAGAAATTGCGAAACCGCGGCCTCAAAACTGCAACCTGCAGCGGCAGTAGGATCCTCTGATCCAGGCTCGATAGATTGTGATATTGTGGCTTCGGTAATCACGTCTTCGCGGCAAATCAGGGCAAGGCGAAACATCAGGTTTTTCAATTCCCGGACGTTGCCGCGCCAAGTCATACGGGACAAAGTTGCAATGGCAGCTTCATCAATATCCCGTTTTGGCAATCCTTCGATTGCGGCCATTGCCAGGAAATGTTTTGCCAACAGGCCAATATCATCGGGCCGGTCACGCAAAGGCGGCATCAATATGGGCACAACATTCAAACGGTAAAAAAGATCTTCGCGAAAATTGCCCGTCGCAATTTGCTCTTCTAAATTCTGGTGAGTTGCCGCTACAATCCTAACATCTAAACGGATGCTTGCTTTACCGCCGACGCGGCTGATTACGCCCGATTGCAATGCGCGTAACAAGCGGGTTTGCGCATGAATGGGCATATCGCCAATTTCGTCCAGAAACAAAGTTCCTCCCTGCGCCTGTTCAAACCGTCCTATCCCCTGCCCCACAGCGCCAGTAAAAGCGCCCTTTTCATGCCCGAATAATTCCGCCTCAATCAAATCAGCAGGTATGGCGGCCATATTGACAGCCACAAATGGTCCTGTTTTACGGTGCCCCAAATTATGGACCGCTTCGGCGACCAATTCTTTGCCGGTGCCGGATTCGCCCAAGATCAATACCGACAAATCATTGCGCAGTAACCGGGCCACCATGCGGTAAACCTCTTGCATCGGCGCACTGCGTCCGATCATCGGCATATTAACTTCATTTACAATTTCGGTATCGCCCGGCGAATATTTGCGGCGCTCAATGCCTTGCTTAACGGCCAAAACAAGCTCGTTTAGATCGAAAGGTTTTGGAAAATACTCAAATGCGTCGATTTCGCTAGCTCTGATGGCGGTTTCCAGCGTGTTCTGTGCAGAAATGACGATGATGGGCATATCCGGGAATTTGGATTTTACCGGGGTCAGGCTCGAAATTCCGTCACTGTCTTTCAAAACAACATCGGTAATCATCAAATCGAAAGATTTTTCATTAAGTGCAGCATCGCGTGAAGCGGCGCTGTCGCAAATATGCGATTGTATCCCTTCGGCGTGTAATGCAGCCGTAATCACGATCCCGATTGACGTATCATCCTCGACGATCAACACATTTGGCGCGCTCATGCGTCAGGTCCTTTCGTGGTGATAGGCAGGAATAATCTAAAATGCGTAAGTTGGCTTTCCTGGTCCCGGTCATATGCAATCCGGGCATTCATCTGGGTTATCAATTTTCGAACTATTGCCAAGCCAAGTCCCTGACCATCGCGTTTTGTGGTGACAAAAGGCGCGAACAATTCATCTTCGATATGCAAGGGGACGCCGGGTCCGTTGTCGGTAATCGTGATTTCAACGGGCAATTTGATGGCGCGGCGGTCATTACCCGAGTCGCGAAGCGCGCCACTCATGACAAAACGTGTTGTTATTCCAATGACAGAATCCAACTTATTATCAAGAGCATCAATGGCATTCTGTATAAGATTTATGATGATTTGTACCATGGCGTCAGCATCTATCATGACGTCAGGTAATGATGGATCGTAGTTGATCGAAATTTCCGGCAATGCTCTGTTTGCAGCGCGAATTGATCTGATAGCACGCTCAATCAAAAGGTGAATATTTGCAGGCAAAATGTTTGAGGGCGCTACATTGCCCAAATTCTGCATTTGGTCCAAAAGACGTGCTATCCGGTCAACTTCATTCACGATCAAATCCGTCATAGGGCGGTGCTTTTCATCAATCTGCCGGGCCAATAATTGCGCTGCACCTTTTATACCGGCCAACGGGTTCTTTATCTCGTGTCCCAAAATAGCAGGCGCGCCTAGGGCTTGCTGCTTTCCCGCCTCGTTATGTTCGTTAATATGGGGCCGTCCGCTGTGACGGGGGGTAATAATTACGGTGCGCCATATTGTATCACCCGGCAGATTGCTGATGGAAAGGTCGGCGATTACAGGCCCGTTTAGCGTGCCCAGCTCCATATCCTGTGCAGACAAATCGCCTTCTATACCTGATAATGCCGCATTAAACCGTTCATCCATGCAATTCAACGCACTGCTAATATCGCTACCAATCATCCGCTTGCGGCTTTTACCCAGAAAATTCTCACTGGCATGATTGGCATAAGCAATCAGGTTATCTGGCCCGACGAGCAGCATAGGTAATGGGAGCGCCGCCAGTATTGCTGCGTCATCGGGGCGACTGGATTGAGCCGTTCCCATCAGGCAGTCAGCTTTGCCAATAATGGTTCATAAAATCGTTCTAGTTCGTCCAGCACTTTTCCGGCATCATCAATACGATTGGTATCATTACGAAATTCGGCAGATCCCGTTAGACCTTTGGTATACCAGCCAATATGTTTGCGCGCGACCCGTACGCCTATTTCATCCCCATATAAATCCAGCATGCCGCGATAATGCTCGATTAGCACGGCATATTGTTCAGGTAGTTCGGGATCGGGTAGGCGTATACCTTGTGCGAACCATTGCATAACCTGACCCAATAACCACGGTTTGCCATACGCGCCGCGGCCAATCATAACGCCATCAGCGCCGCTTTGAATAAGCGCTGTTTCGGCGTCTTCGATTGAGCAGATATCACCGTTAACAATAACCGGGATAGAAACGGCATCTTTTACAGTGCGTACAAATTCCCAATTTGCGTTGCCCTTGTACATCTGATTGCGTGTGCGGCCGTGCACCGTCACCAACATTGCGCCCAAATCCTCCGCTATATGCGCAAGTTCTGGCGCGTTAAGGCTGCCATGGTCCCATCCCATCCGCATTTTAACCGTTACCGGAACCGAAACCGCTTTGACCGTTGCGTCTATCAACTTTGCTGCAAGCGGCAGATCACGCATTAGCGCCGAGCCCGCATCGCCATTGACGATTTTTTTCACTGGGCAACCCATGTTGATGTCAATAATTGCTGCGCCGCGATCTGCATTCAATTTTGCTGCTTCGGCCATTGAAAGCGGATCGCATCCGGCCAGTTGCATCGACACAGGTTCCTCTGCGCTGTCCCAAGCCGCCTTTTGCAGGGACTGCCGCGTTTCACGGATCATCGCCTGGCTGGCAATCATCTCGGTCACGTTTAGCCCCGACCCGTAACGCCGTACAATTTTACGAAATGGCATATCGGTGACGCCCGTCATCGGAGCCAGAATTACAGGGCTATCGATTGAAATCGAGCCGATTTTTATGGGGCGCAGCGTCATGACTATCCATATGCCTAAAATTTAGGCAGCACATAACCTTAATAGACTTGGCGAGCAAGGCTCCACTGTTTAGGTATCTTGATATGACTATGGACGGGCAAAATATCGCTATCATTGTTGCTGCAGGAAGCGGAAGCCGTGCAGGCGGCGACATACCAAAACAATTTCGCACTATTATGGGTAAGCCATTGCTGCGGCACAGTTACGAAGCATTTTTGGCACATGCCGATATCTGTCATATCATAATTGTTATTGGCGATGGTCAGAAAACCGAAACACATGCGGCATTGGCAGATTTGCCCTTACCAACCATCGTACCGGGCGGTCCGACACGGCGGGAAAGTGTGCTCTGCGGCTTAATGGCGGCTGAAAATATCACCAAAAACGGAACCAGCTACAACATACTTATCCATGATGCAGCCCGTCCGTTTGTGTCGCAGAAGATTATCTCTGACCTACTTCATGCATTAGATAAATTTGAAGCCGCGGTTCCTGCTATGCCCGTTGTCGACAGCTTGGCACGCGGCATGCAATGTTTGACTGAAACCATCGACCGAAACGATCTATGGCGCATACAAACGCCTCAAGCGTTTCATTCAAATGCCATATTGGCTGCTCATAGAAATTGGGATATCACGCAAGAAGCAACGGATGACGCCCGAATGGTGATGGCAGCTGGTACGGAGGTTGCGATAATTGACGGCGATGAAGCATTATCCAAATTTACCTTTGCCAAAGATTTTAAAGACGACAACAATGCTAAATCAGCGCAAAATACGCAGATGACAAAATTTCGAACCGGCACAGGATTTGACGTCCACCGACTTGTTGCCGGGGAAGAGCTTTGGCTGTGCGGTGTAAAAATTGATCATAGCCACGGGCTTTCGGGACATAGTGATGCTGATGTTGCATTGCATGCAATCACTGACGCAATGCTAGGTGCGCTTGCGCTCGGTGATATCGGTGACCATTTCCCGCCATCGGATATCAAATGGCGCGGGGCCGCGTCTGACCAGTTTGCCAAACATGCGATTAAACTGGCAATGGAGAAAGGATATTCGCTTGGGAATGTTGACGTCACTATTATTTGCGAAGCGCCGAAAATAGGGCCGCATCGCATGGCAATGCGTGAACGGCTCGCCGAAATATTGTCCACCGATGTCGATAATATCTCGGTAAAGGCAACCACTACCGAACAACTGGGTTTTACAGGTAGGGCCGAAGGTATCGCCGCACAGGCAATTGTCAGCTTCTATCAAAGTGGCGCGACTTAGGACATGCAGATGAATATTATGCTACCCAAAAAAGCAGTTGATCTTGCCGCCCGCGTGATTTCCGAAAATCTTGCCATTGGCCGAACAATTTCTGTAGCTGAAAGCTGCACCGGTGGGTTGGTCTGCGCCGCGCTTACGGAAATACCGGGCAGCAGCGCTGTATTGCAATATGGCTATGTCACCTATGCCAATGAAGCCAAAATTCAGACATTGGGCGTCAATTCCGATTTGCTGGAAACATTTGGAGCGGTTTCGATTGCGGTTGCATGGGCCATGGCACAAGGCGCGCTGAAAAAAAGCGGCGCTGATATGGCAATCGCAATCAGCGGAGTTGCAGGCCCCGATGGCGGATCGGTGCAGAAACCTATAGGAACCGTCGTTTTTGCTGTCGCAGAAAAAGGTAAAGATCCTGAAGACGTATTGGCAGGTCGTGAAAATTTTGGTGAAAATCTAAGTCGCGCTGATGTTCGAATGGCTGCGACACTGCACGCACTTGGCATGCTGTTGCCAGCGACATAGCAAACTATTTATATAAAATATCGGCGCGAGCAATAAAGGCCCCTGTCATTTTTCGCAGCGCACTGTCAAAAAATTGTCCTGCGAGCGCCTCGAATATCGCGTTTCGGAAAGCAAAATCTACGGTAAAATCGACTATGGATCCGCCATTAGGTAGGTCTTCAAAAATCCAACGATTATGTAAATGTTTCAATGGTCCATCGAGATAATTGACGACTATTTCTGACTTGGGATTTTTGATTACTTGCGAACTGAAAGTTTCACGCAGTGATTTGAAGCCAACGATCATATCGGCCAGCATTTCAATATCGCTGTCTTGCCGAACACGAATGGCAGATACCCATGGCAGAAATTCCGGATATCGCCGTACATTGGCGACAAGATCATACATCTGTGCGGCACTATGCGGTAATTCACGGCGTTCGTGGTGGCTTGGCATTATGCCGCTCCGGTTGCCTTTGCCAGTTGCGACGCACGGGCATCACGCATTTTCGCAAAATCATCACCTGCGTGATAACTGGAGCGGGTTAATGGGCTGGATGCAACAAGCAAAAATCCTTTGGCACGGGCAATTGCAGCATAGGCATCAAATGCAGCGGGCGTCACGAAATCCATCACCTTGGTATGCCGAGGCGTTGGCTGCAAATATTGTCCCATGGTCAGAAAATCAATATCCGCGCTGCGCATATCGTCCATAACCTGATGTACCTCCAAACGTTCTTCGCCAAGGCCCAGCATCACGCCGGATTTGGTGAAAATCGACGGATCATGCCGCTTTACTGATTCCAGCAGGCGCAGCGATGCATAATAACGCGCGCCGGGACGAATGGTCGGATACAGCCGGGGCACCGTTTCCAAATTATGATTATACACATCCGGACGCGCAATTACGATTGATTCAACGGCTGCTTCGGATTTGTTTCGGAAATCAGGTGTCAGAATTTCAATTGTTGTATTCGGCGTATTGCGGCGTAGCGCCTGTATAACCTTAACAAATTGGCTCGCGCCGCCGTCAGGTAAATCATCCCGGTCAACCGATGTAATAACAATATGTTCCAAGCCCATTTTGGCAGCTGCAATTGCAACATGCTCTGGCTCCAACGGATCAACCGCCTTGGGCATGCCAGTTTTTACATTACAAAATGCGCAGGCACGAGTGCAGACGTCGCCCAAAATCATTACTGTTGCATGTTTTTTGGTCCAGCATTCTCCAATATTGGGACATGCCGCCTCTTCACATACTGTGTTCAGGTTCAAATCCCGCATCAAACGGCGCGTTTCATTATACCCTTCGCCGCCGGGAGCCTTTACCCGGATCCAGTCTGGTTTGCGCTGGCGCGGTTCGCCGCCTGATATACGAGTTTGTTCATTCATGATTGTTCGAATAGGCGGACATTAGTCGTCTTGCCAGTGCGAATTTTGATGTTAGGGATGCCGCATGACGCAATTCACAGATATGCTTGATGGATACCGCCGTTTTCGTAATGGCAATTGGACTTTGGAACGCAACCGCTGGGCAGAACTTGGTGAAGGGCAAAGCCCGCGCGTTATGGTTATTGCCTGCTCCGACAGCCGTGTTGATCCTACACAAATTTTTGACACCAATCCTGGCGAAATATTCGTTGTCCGCAATGTTGCAGCGCTAGTTCCGCCATTTGAAACGACGCCGGGTCGTCATGGCGTATCGGCTGCGTTGGAATTTGCGGTACAGTTTTTGAAGGTCGAAGAAATTTTGGTCATGGGTCACGGACTGTGCGGCGGCTGCGCGGCGGCACTCAGCCGGCAAATGGACGGTGCAATCCACGGTGAGGGCGGATTCATCGCCAGCTGGATCAGCATGTTGGACGACGCACAGGCCGCCGTTGCGGCCCAGCACGGTACAAGCGGCGCAGCAGCAGAGCGCGCGATGGAGTTGGCAGCGGTAAAAGTCAGCTTGGCCAATTTGCGCACTTTCCCGTGCGTGCGGGAAAAAGAAGGCAGCGGTAGCTTAACCCTGCATGGTGCATTTTTTGCAATTTCAGATGGCATATTACATGTACTGGATGAAGATAGCGGAGCGTTTGAACCACAATCATGATACCAATTGAAACACCTGATTTTTACAATGATCTCTCCCTAACACTGCAACAAATCGAGCTTATATTAGCAGACGGCGTCACCAATCGCCGCGCCGCTGCGCATCATCCGGTAATAGCAACAATCAGTGATGAAGATTTCCCGAGCCAGCGGGTTATGATATTGCGGGAATGCAACTGGACACATTCTACGCTACGTTTTCATACGGATATGCGCAGTCAAAAAATCACTCAAATAACGTCGCGTGAAAATGCGGCAGTGCTTGTTTATGATGGCCCTGCAAAACTGCAAATCCGGTTATCTGGCAAAATAGTGCTTGGACCCGTTGATGCGGCCGAGGCGGCTTGGCATGCGTCAACCGAATTTGCCCGGCGTTGCTACATGACGCAATCTGCACCGGGTAATGTATCGGATGCGCCTGTATCGGGTCTGCCTGCATGGATTGAGGGTAAACAGCCCACGCTGGACATGCTGAAAGAAGCACGCGAAAACTTCGCTATATTGCTATTTTCATTCGACCGTATCGATTGGTTATATCTGGCGAATAAAGGTCACAGGCGCGCTAGATATGTCCTTGATGAACAGGATAATAGCTGGAAAGGAAGCTGGCTGATCCCTTAAATATCACCAGATTCCTTTCATTGCGAATTTAACGCGTCATTTTCTTATATGTTGCCCGGTGCGGCCGCGTCGCTTCGTCACCCAAACGGGCTATTTTATCGGCTTCATAGCTTTCAAAATTGCCCTCGAACCATTCGACATGGCTATCGCCCTCGAATGCCAGAATATGCGTGGCCAATCGGTCAAGGAAGAAGCGGTCATGCGAAATAACCACCGCGCATCCGGCAAAACTCTCTAATGCTTCCTCCAGCGCCGACAAAGTTTCCACGTCCAGATCGTTGGTTGGCTCATCGAGCAGAAGCACGTTGCCGCCCTCTTTCAACATCTTGGCCATATGTACGCGATTGCGCTCACCGCCCGATAACTGTCCGACTTTTTTCTGTTGATCGACACCTTTGAAATTGAATGCACCAACATACGCGCGGGTCGGCGTTTCGTGTTTGCCCAATTTCATGAAATCCGCGCCGCCGGAAATTTCTTCCCACACATTTTTATTGGGATCCAGATCATCACGGCTTTGATCGACAAAGCCCAGTTTGACGGTTTCACCAATATCAACTTCTCCGCCATCGGCCGTTTCTTGGCCGGTGATCAGTTTGAACAAGGTAGATTTACCCGCACCATTGGGTCCGATGACACCGACTATTCCGCCGGGCGGAATTGAGAAAGAAAGATTTTCAAACAACAGCTTATCACCATATGCCTTAGTTACATTCTTAACTTCTATAACTTTGCTGCCCAATCGTTCGGGGGTCTGAATAACAATCTGCGCTTTGCCCGGTGTGCGATTTTCCTGCGCCTCGACCAATTGGTCAAAGGATTTAATCCGCGCTTTTGATTTGGTTTGCCGTGCTTTTGGACTCTGCCGGATCCATTCCAGTTCGTCCTTTATGGCTTTTTGACGTCCGGAATCTTCACGCGATTCCTGCTCCAACCGCTTGCCTTTTTTCTCAAGATATGTTGAATAATTACCTTCATAAACAAAATAGCGTCCGCGATCGAGCTCTAGGATCCAACTGACAACATTGTCCAGGAAGTAACGATCATGGGTGACCAAGATCACATTGCCCTTATAATCGACCAAATGCTTTTCCAGCCATGCAACACTTTCGGCGTCCAAATGGTTTGTTGGTTCATCGAGCAACAGGATGTCTGGCTTTTCCAAAAGCAGACGCGTCAACGCTATCCGGCGTTTTTCTCCGCCTGACAGGCTGGTTACAGGTCCATCGGCAGGCGGACAGCGCAGCGCATCCATTGCCAGTTCCAATTGGCTGTCGAGTGACCAGCCATCGACTGCATCGATTTTTTCTTGAAGCGTACCCATTTCGTCCATCAACGCATCGAAATCGACATCTTCGGGTGGATCGCCCATTATCATCGAAATCTCGTTGAAACGGTCCACAAGATCAGCCACGGGCCGTACGCCGTCCATAACGTTTTCACGCACTGTCTTTGTTTCGTCTAGCACGGGTTCCTGCGCCAGATAGCCAACGGTAATCCCCTCGCCCGGCCATGCTTCGCCGGTAAATTCGGTATCCATGCCCGCCATGATTTTCATCAGCGTCGATTTACCCGTCCCGTTCGGACCGACGATACCGATTTTGGCATCGGGATAGAATTGCAGGTTGATCCCGCTCAAAACCGGTTTGTTCGCGCCGGGGAACGTCTTGGTCATTCCCTTCATCACATAACTGTATTGAGCGGCCATAATGGTCTTTCCTAAATTTGTATCACATGTAGATTTGCCGCTTCCCTAGCCATTGCACGCCGCCGGAGCAAGCGGGATTGGCAAATTGGTATTGGCGCGTTAAGCCCACTGCATGAGACAATATATATTCAAGTTATCTGCCGCCGCTGCGCTTGGTGCAATTGCCCAGCAATCTAGCGCAATCCCGCCACCTCCTCCGCCTCCGCCGCAATATACCGCAGCTATGTTGCGCGATGCTGCGCTAAACGACGACGTCACCGCCTATGAAATCGTCGAAGGACTAACCACAGAAATCGGGCCGCGACAGGGCGGAACCGAGGCCGAGGCGCGTGCGCGTGTTTGGGCGAAAGAAAAACTAACCAATTACGGCTTTGAAAATGTCCGCGTAGAAACATTCCAGATGCCAACATGGATCCGCGGCGAAGAACGCGCCGAGATTACCACGCCTTTCGCGCAAAAACTGGCTGTCACCGCATTGGGCAATAGCGGCAGCACAGGCGCAGAGGGATTAACCGCCCCCGTCCGGTATTTCGCCACGATAGACGCACTGCGCACCGCACCCGATGGCAGCTTAAAAGGCAAGATTGCATTTGTCAGCCACGCGATGAGGCCGACACAAGACGGCTCCAGTTACAGCGCATTTGGCCCTGCCCGCTTTGTCGGCCCTAATATCGCAGCAAAAAAAGGCGCAGCGGCGATTGTGATCCGCTCTGCTGGTACAGATTATCACCGCAATCCACACACCGGAAATACCAATTTCGAAAATGGTGTCACGCCGATTCCCTCTGGCGCACTCTCGATCCCAGATGCCGAAAATCTTGAACGGATGCTGAAACGCGGCAAGCCCGTCACGATGAAGCTTGTTTTAACGCCCAAGAATATCGGTATGCAGGAATCGGGCAATGTGATCGCGGAGATTAAGGGCAGCAATCCGGCGCTGGGTATGATCGTTATTGCTTGTCATCTCGACAGCTGGGACCTTGGCACCGGCGCAATCGATGACGCCGCCGGATGCGGCATCATTACGGCGGCGGCATACCGTGCCAAATGGTTTGGTCAGCCAAAACGCACCATTCAGCTATTATGGGCTGGCGCAGAAGAAGTCGGTATTTGGGGCGGCAAGGATTATGCCGCCAAACATACCGGCGAAAACCACTCGCTTGCCATGGAGGCCGATTTCGGTGCAGGCCGTGCTTGGGCAGTCGACTTTAATCTGCCTGAAAGCGCGGCGTCATTGAAAGACGAGATTGCCAAAACGTTAGCACCTTTGGGCATCGCGCGGCGTACCGAAACCGCTGGTGGCGGCGCAGATGTCGGCGCAATCATCGCTGCACAAAAACTGGGCATCATCGATTTGCAGCAAGACGGCACAAAATATTTCGATCTGCACCACACCCCCGATGACACTTTGGACAAAATCGATCCCGCAGAACTGCGCCAAAATGTCGCGGCATGGACCAGCGTGCTAACCCTGCTCGGCCAATATGAAGGCGATTTGAAACCGCAACCTCAGCCTAACATAGAGGCAAAGCCATGAAGCGCGGAGTTATAACCACAGCGGCGCTAGTCACTATATTCTTATCTGCCTGCAATGCGCCCAAGGAATCTGAATCCCCTGCCCCTGATGCAGCGGGCGTTACCCGCGCCGAAAATGACGAGGTCATCAAACAAGAAGCAAAAACCATTGAAGCTGCCGCCGATGAAGCCGCGGCGCTGATCGAAGCCGAAGCAAACGGAGAGATGAAAGCGATAGAAGGGGCGGCAGAGATAGCGGAGTAAGTCTAGGTCACCGACTCATAAATTTCATCCAAATTCGTACTGAGGCGAGTTTGATGAGTGCGAGATAGTTCTCAGGATGCTTTTCGTATCGTGTTGCGATGGCGCGGTAGTGTTTGATTTTACTGAAGAACCTCTCGACGGCA
>JANOKA010000042.1:0-37665 GCA_031418995.1 Sphingomonadales bacterium
ATGGGCGTGGGAAAGCCGGATGATCTGGTCGGCGCGGTGGAACGCGGTGTCGATATGTTCGATTGCGTATTGCCCACACGGTCCGGCCGCAATGGGCAAGCATTTACGCATGATGGCCCGCTGAATATCCGCAACGCCAAACATGCCGAGGATATGAGCCCCATCGATGCGCGCTGCACATGTCCGGTATGCGCCCATTGGAGCCGCGCGTATTTGCACCACCTGATCCGGTCGTCAGAGATTTTGGGCGCGATGATGATGACGCAGCATAATTTGCATTTTTACCAGATGTTGATGGCGGGAATGCGCAGCGCGATTGCCGAAGGGCGGTTTGCTGTGTTTGCCAGCGATTTCCGGCGGGATTATCTGGGAAAAAATTAGGCGGTGTAACTTGGATATTATGGGGTGCATTAGGTGTAGAATTATTCCGATAAGTTATGGCTATTTGTTTCGCGCAAAGGAAATAAGAAAAATAAGGCAATAAGAAGATTTGGAAAATACTCATTGTAATCCAGTATTATACTGGATATTTTTTTCTTATTATCTTGTTTTTCTTATTATCTTTGCGTGAAATTATTTGCACTGCCCGGGCCTTGGCTAACAATGGCGAGGGAGAAATCACAAGTGCAAATGCCTGCATTGCAAGCCATTCAAGACTGCGCCAAAAGATAGCATGGAATCCACTGCAAATGCCATCTATCGCGCCCAAACCAACAGCCCGTTTCTGGCGCAGTTAATTGCGCGCAATCCCGATCTGGTTAGTATCATCGAAACGGGTGATTTCGATGCGGCGCTCACTTTTGCGCTATCCGTCAATGGCGCTGATGTAGGCGCGACTTTACGCAAACGGCGGCAAGGCGTGGCTTTGGTCACCGCGATTGCCGACTTGTCGGGGGCATGGCCACTGGCCAAAGTCACCCGCGTGCTGTCCGATTTTGCCGACGATGCGCTGGAAACTGCCATTGCCGCCGCCATTCAAGAACGGGTTTCCGGAGCCGCGCCTGCTGGCTTTGTCGTCATTGGACTTGGCAAACATGGCGGGCGCGAGCTGAATTATTCGTCCGATATTGACCCAATATTCCTGTTTGATCCCAAGACCCTGCCCTGCCGCGACGGCGAAGATCCATCGGAAAGCGCCGTGCGTATTGGCAAACGCGTCATCGACCTGCTGCACACGGTCGATGAAAACGGATATGTTTTTCGCGTCGACATGCGGCTGCGGCCTTCTCCGGAAGTTAGCCCGGTTGCCCTGCCCGTCGAGGCCGCCATCGGCTATTACGAATCGAGCGCGTTGGCATGGGAACAGGCCGCGTTCATCCGCGCCCGCGTGGCGGCGGGCGACCACGAACTGGGCACGTATTTCCTGCGCAGTATCGAAAGCTTCATTTGGCGGCGCAGTCTGGATTTTGGTCAGATTAAAAATATTCAGTCGATGAGCGCGCAAATCCGCGATCATTATTCCAAGGGCCAGAAACTGGGCCTCGGCTATGATCTGAAACGCGGGCGCGGCGGGATACGGGAATGTGAGTTTTTTGCGCAGGCGCACCAATTGATCCATGGTGGCCGCGACACGGCGCTAAGAATCGCGGACACAAAAGATGCGTTGTCGGCACTGGCTGCGGCGGGATGGATTGGCAGCGATGAGGCCAAGGCAATTTCGCAAAGCTATGATCTGTTCCGCACCATCGAACACCGGCTGCAAATGGTGAATGACCAGCAAACCCATAGCCTTCCCAGTACACCCGAAGCTTTGGACCAAGTGGCGCGGTTACATGGGTTAACGGATGGCACGCAATTAATCGCGCTGCTCGAACCCTCAATATTGCGGGTCAGCACAATATATGACGGCCTTGCACCCGCCGATGATGCGTCGGCACAGAACATGGCCGATGAGGGCCTGCCGCTCGAAGACCAATTAAGTGCCATCGGCTTTATCCAGCCAGCCGATGTGGCCAAACGCATAGCCCGCTGGCGCAGCGGCAAATTGCGCGCCATCCGCAGCAATTCGGCGCGAGACGCATTTGAAAAACTGTTACCTGCCATATTGGCTGCGCTAGCAAAATCGCCTGATCCAAATTCTGCCTTGGCACGGTTTGATAACATTATCGAGGCAATGCCAAGCGCGGTGAATTTTTTCAACCTGCTGGATGCACGCCCGGCTCTGCTAAAATTGCTCGGCGATATCTTAAGCTATGCGCCCGTTCTGGCGGAGGCGTTGGGACGGCGGCCCGAATATCTTGACGGTTTGATTGATGCCAGCGCGCTCGAATTGCTGACCGATGTTCCGCATTTAATTGCCGAAATGCAGACCGCAACATCAGGCATCGATTATCAATCCGCGCTCGATCAGGTGCGTATCTATGTTGGCGAAAAACGCTTTGCGCTGGGTGTACAACTGATTGAGGGATGTCATGATCCGTTGCAGATTGCCGCCAGTTACGCGCATCTGGCCGAGGCGGCTTTATATGTTTTAACGGCGGCCACGGTGGCAGAGTTTCAGGCTGCGCATGGGATCGTTCCGGGCGGTGAATTGGTCATATTGGCGCTTGGCCGTTTGGGCGGTGAGGCCCTAACCCATGCATCCGACCTTGATTTGATCCTGTTATTCACGGGCAATTTTGACGCAGAATCAAACGGCGAACGTCCGCTTGCCGCGACGCAATATTTTAACCGGCTGGCGCAGCGCGTTGTCGCGGCGCTTAGCGTTCCGACCGCATCGGGCGCGCTATATGAGATCGACACGCGGCTACGGCCATCGGGCGCGCAAGGGTTGCTGTGCGTTTCAATGGACAGTTTCGCGCGGTACCAGCGCGAAGATGCATGGACGTGGGAGCATATGGCCTTAACCCGCGCCCGGCCTGTATATTGTTCAGAAACGGCGCAATCGGCGGCGCGCCAGATTATCGATGATGTCATCGCATTGCCGCGTGACAGCGAAAAAATGCGGGTCGATGTGGCGCAAATGCGCGCCGATATCCGCAGTCATAAACCGCCCAAAGGGCCGCTTGATGTCAAATTGCTGCCCGGCGGATTGGTCGATGCCGAATTTGTCATTCATGCATTACAGTTAAGCGGTGCGGCATCATCCGCGCCGCAATTGGACAAGGCCGCAACGTTGCTTGTGGCATCTGGCGCGTTACCGCCCGAATTTGCACAGGCACAAGCGTTGCTGACGCGGCTGTTGATAATTCTGCGGCTCGTTTCCCCAGAATGCGATCAACCCGCGCCGGCAACACAGGCGCTGATTGCGGCATGTTTGCGCAAAAACAATTGGGCCGAATTGGACGCCGAGGTTGAAAATGCGCGGCAAACTGTGCTCAATGAATATACGCGCATAATCGCCAGACCAGATTCGAATGAAGGAAAATGAAATGACCGATATCGGCCAAAGCCTACCAAATGTGATTGTCAAAGACAGCAGCGATAATGACGTAAACCTGTCCGAATTGGCAGGACCGTTTGTGCTGTATTTTTATCCCAAGGCCGATACGCCGGGCTGTACAAAAGAAGGCCAGGGTTTCACCGAACATAAGGCCGCATTTCAGGCGGCGGGATGTATCGTTTACGGAATATCTAAGGATAAGCCCGCCAAATTGGCAAAATTTGCGGCCAAATATGACTTAACCGTCACGTTGCTGTCCGATGAAGCCAGCGATGCCACCGAACAAATGGGCGTTTGGGTGGAAAAATCGATGTACGGCAAAAAATATATGGGCATCGAACGCGCCACTTTTCTGATCGGCAAAGATAGCACCGTGGCCCAAGTCTGGCATAATGTGAAAGTCGCAGGCCATGTCGAAACGGTTTTGGCGGCGGCGCTGGCTCTGAAATAAATATACGCTTCGTCATTCCCGCGAAGGCGGTAATGACGAAGCTATGAGTAGAATCAGGTCAAATTCCAATATCAAAATTACTTAAATATTGCGTCTTAACTGAAAATAGGCCGCAACGAATTCCTGCACTTTTCATGGTGAATCGGCATTCATTCGTTAACAAATCCTTACGCCCAAATTCAGGTCAAAGCCTTGCGCAGAGCCGCTTTCAATGCACCTTATGCCTCCGATTCATCGGCTCACCCCGCCGATAAGTCAGTTGAACGCTGATATGCGCCGCGTAGGTTGCGTTATTGTGAGGGATCATTTTACAGGAAGGTTAATAAGGGGTGGGCAGATAACTGCCTGAATTAATTTCGGGGCTGCGTGTATACGCGGGTCGCACATATAAGGTTTGTACACGCTTATGAAACGCAGCGCTTTGGCTATTCGCCATTCACTCGTTCGGAAACCAGCGCTTGTTGCTGGCTTTGCCCTTATTGTCTCGGCAATGGCATCGCCTGTATCTGCAAATACGGCCGCGACGACATCCGACAGTTTCCGTATTTCACCCGAAGACGTCAAATCCAACGAAACCGCATTGGGCGTATCCGATCCCAGCTTTCGTTCTTTGCATGGCAATTGGGGCAGCGCCGTGGGCGCGCCGACAAAAACTGTCGTTGCTATTCCTTCGATTAACCCGGTTGAGACAATGTCATTTTCCAGCGGTTTTGGAAATCGCCGCGCACCAACACGCGGCGCCAGCCGCAATCACAAGGGCATCGATATTCGCGGTCCCGTTGGCACCCCCATTTATGCAACCGCCGACGGTATTGTTGGCCGCGCGCAATGGGTTCGTGGTTACGGAAAATATGTCGAGCTGGAACATGGCAACGCAATCGAAACCCGTTATGCCCACATGTCCGCATTGAACGTTTATCCCGGTCAGCGCGTCCGCAAGGGCGAAATTTTGGGATTCATGGGATCCACCGGATATTCCACTGGCAGCCACTTACATTACGAAGTCCGCATTGGCGGAGAGGCCGTAAACCCCACGTCATTTCTGGCACCAACCAATTCGGTAGAAGCGCAAGCAAAGCTATTGCTAGCGGCGCAACAAGTTGATACCACAGCATCTGGCGGTCCGGCCAACTAAGGCGGGTACTGCTTACGCATCGCACCTTTGGGAGAGGGTGTTTGTCTGGGGCAGGCAAGGTGAAAGCCTTGCCGCCCCTTTTGTTTATCCCTACATAGCATGTATATGACCCAAGCAGCCGACATCATTCTTACGTCCAACGCCGCACGCCGCGTTATGGAAATTGCCAAAAAGCTTGAAAAACAATCTGTTTTGCGGCTCTCGGTAGAGGGCGGCGGGTGTTCTGGCTTTCAATATAAATTTGGTATGGCCGACGGAATCGAAAGCGATGACATCGTGGCTACACTGGACGGAGCAACATTGGTCGTCGATCCCATCAGTCTGGATCTGGTGCGCGGGTCAGCGGTGGATTTCGTCGAATCGCTCGGCGGGAAATCTTTTCAGGTTACCAATCCCAACGCGGCGTCCGGATGCGGGTGTGGCTCCAGCTTTTCGGTTTAATCCGTTCCCACTATAAAGGCAGGCGTAAATGACCAGGATCGGGATTATCGGCAGCAATGGCCGCATGGGGCAAGCCATCGTCTTGGCCATATCAGATGCAGGTGCGGAACTGTCCGGCGGTGTGGATCAGGGCGGCGATGTCGCCGCATTGGCAGCGATCAGCGATGTTCTGGTCGATTTTTCCAGCCCGTCCGCTCTGGAGGGAAATCTGGACGCGTGCATGGCGGCAGGCAAAGCCATTGTCATCGGCACAACCGGAATTGAGGAACGCCACCATTTCCTGATCGACGACGCCGCGCGCGACATTGCCGTGCTGCAAACCGGGAACACATCACTCGGCGTCAACATGCTGGCGGCGCTCGTTCGTCAAGCGGCGGCGCGGCTGGGGCCGGACTGGGACATTGAAATTACCGAAATGCACCACCGATACAAGGTGGATGCACCATCGGGCACAGCATTGTTGCTGGGCGAGGCCGCAGCGCAAGGGCGCGGCATTGATCTGGCGGCAAACAGCGAGCGGGGCCGTGACGGCATAACCGGCATCCGGCAAGTGGGCAGCATCGGATTTGCGTCGCTACGCGGTGGCAGTGTAGCAGGCGACCACAGCGTGATTTTCGCCGCCGACAATGAACGCATCGAAATTACCCACCGCGCCGAAAACCGCACGGTGTTCGCCAGTGGCGCGGTAAAAGCCGTCTTATGGCTGGCGGGTAAAGATGCTGGACGGTACACGATGGGCGATGTGCTAGGGATATCGTAGGGAACAAATCTGGGCAACATGCGGCGCGTTCAAATACGCTACTCATACGCCCCGAACCTTTCGAAACACTAGGCCGTGTTAACATGGATAAGCGCTGCTTACAAAAAAAACTGCCGCGAAAATATTTTGAAGCCGCGTTGGAACCGCCTCCATATCAGCGCGTTTGTCATGTGAAATGTCAGGCTGCGTCTTCCCTCCCGACCCCGCAGCTTGGCATTTCATTATAACCGGAAGATAGTTCTCGCCAACATCCCCCCCTTTTTTTGGCATTATTATCTTCCGGTTTTTCTGTCACAAAGGCCACATTTTGACCAGCGGCAATTTTCCAAAGAAAGCGCGAAAAACGCCTAAAATACGCATTCGCGATGCGTTGCAAAATTTGTCTAGAACGCAAAAGGAGCGCGATGCTGCACGCGAACTGCTCAAAACCGCAACCGAATTTGCCAATGTCGCGATTTGGGAGCTGGATATTGAAAGTGATGCGCTGCGCTGGGAGGGTGATTATGCCGGTGTGTGGGGCGATGATGCCCTATCGGCGCTGACGACCGGGGATTTGGCTTTTGCCCGGATCACCGATTATGACCGGGAAATGGTGCAGGCTATGATCCGCCAATCTATAGAACAGAATATTCCGTTTAGAGCAGATTTCAGGATCAATCATCCCGATGGCACGGTTCATTGGCTGGCCGGGCGCGGAAATCACAAGATGGTCGATGGCCGTATGATTTTGAGCGGAATCAATTTGAATATCACAGAGCTCAAAAACCGCGAGCATATGGCAGATTTGCTAACCCGCGAGTTGCATCACCGGATGCGTAACCTGTTTGCCACCATGCGCGCCATATTATCGCTGACCAAAAATTCGGCCAGTTCGATTGAGGATTATGTCGAACGCGTTGATGCACGGTTAAGCGCGCTGAACCGCGCGCAAACTGTTCTGCTCAATTCAAACTTTCTAACCGGTTCCATGCACGCGTTAATGGAAGAGATTTCTGCAGCATTCCCGCGCATAAGCTGGAATGGTCCCGATATTAAACTGCCCGAATATGCGCTGGTTGCGTTTGCATTGGTGTTTAACGAACTTGCGACTAACGCCGCCAAATATGGCGCGCTTTCGGTCCCTACCGGATTTGTGACTGTCCAGTGGGGGCACGAGGATAAGGACGATATGGCGTCACAAATTATCGTGAACTGGAGCGAGTTTGATGGACCGGCAATATCGGAACCGCCCGAAAAACTCGGTTTTGGATCGCAGCTTATCAAGCGCAGCGTGCACGATAATTTGAAGGGAACGGTTGTGCCCGATTGGTCGGCAAGCGGCTTATGCTATAGAATTTCGGTTCCCGGAAATTGGCCGCTGGCATAAAAAAGGCCGCGCTGGTTTACCCAACGCGGCCTCCATAATTTAGGGTCAGGACCTATTAAATGCGCATCTGAGGTTTGAGGCGATTTTGTTCAGGGTTCGGCGGCAGTGCGCAGGAATATGAATATATTTCAAGCGATGCAAACGGAGCACTGGACAAAATCGGTCAAATCCAAAGGACGTCAAAATGGCTTCGATCCCGAAACAAAATGCCCTTGTGGTTAGAATAACTATCCACTGCAGGCATTTTGCTCCGGATTCTTTGCCATTTTGACGCCTCAGGTGCGTATTTAATAGGTCCTGACCCTAGCTATTTTACTGCGACTTATCAGTAAACGGTCCTATTTTGTGCTGTCGCTTTTGTTGCTAATGAAAAACGCGGCTCAACTGCCGTTTTCGGTTTTATGATATGCGCAGCAGTCCGCTTGCCAACCGCTGGAGCATGTTTGAAACCATGACCTGACCCCGCACCAACCAGCCAAACCCGGTCATGTCCAGGAAGCCGATCAATCAGAAAGTCACCATTTGATGAATTTTCATATTGGCACACCCGCGAATGTATTAGCGGTGCCTCTGCCAAATCAGGAAAGCGCGACTTTAAATAACGCCTTGCACGGGCCAGGCCATCGGCTGTTACTTGGCGGTCCTGCGTGTCAGGATCGATGATTTCGCCGTGGGTATCAAATGCTAACTTAAACCCTTGGCCGTCCAAATCAGGGAATCCATACGCATAATCTGCCGGATCATTATCTATCCAGGCGGGCAGTACGAGCGGACCAAATCGTCCATCGCCGGGATTTGATCCGAAATGGAATACCTCTTGCCGTGTGGCAAAAATCCGCCCCCCAAGAACATCTGGGAATATTTTTGGTAACCATGGTCCGCAGGCATAAACCAGATGCCGGGCAGTTTTGTCTGCCACCTGATAATTGCCATCGGCCAAGTGTTTTGGTGCGCCGATCAGCGCGCGCGCAACCGTGATTCCAGCATCGGATACCACCGATTCTACACCGCGGTCGGCAATAATTGCTCCTGTTGATGTTTCAATAAATCCGGCTTCGTCATCGGCGAATACCATTTGGGGAAAGCGTGTGCGTAATGCAGCCGCATCTCCCTCCCATCGTCCAAGCCCGGATGCCCGCAACCATTCCAGGCTTTGCGTGGCAGCGGCATCGTTGTTCTTTGCGAACCATAGCACCCCAATTTTATGAAATATCGGCTGCGTCTGCCGCTTTGATAATGCGTTCCACCAAACCAGCGATTCTTGCGCCATTGACGAATACAGTGGATCCCCACCGTAGCTCACCCGAATGATACGGCTTTCTCCGCCCGATGATGACCTTGCATGCCCAGCTGAATGTTGATCGAACAGGGCAACAGACATTCCAGCCTTTTTAAGGTGCCATGCGGTCCAAGCCCCGAATACACCCGCGCCAATAACGGCGACATCGACGGTTGAGGAGGATTGATTTGGTTCCGGTTGTGCTGTGCTGGCTGCGGCACCAGCCGCGGTAACAGCCGCGCTCGCTCCAATGGTTGATATTGCTTGGCGCCGTGTGATTTTCATGCGATTCTCCCTCATGCAGAAAGCTAGCATAGCAATCAAGGTTGATCCAACCGCGTTGATAGACCCTAAATCTAGCTGTTGCGCATCCGCCTTATGGCATCCCAACTGAACACCGCGAGTGCGACCCAAATCAGCAGAAAACTGATCAACCTGACCCCCGATAATGGCTCATTATACAATGTGATCGCCAGTATGAACTGGATCGTGGGACCAATATACTGAATAAATCCGATGACGCTGTAACTCATCCGGCGCGCTGCCGTGGCGAACAGCAATAGCGGAATGGCTGTAATTGCGCCGCCTGCAGCAAGCAGTGCCATGGTCTGCAGATCGCTGCCCCAGCCGCGCACGCCGTCTGCTTGTGCAAACCATATCGCCGCGCCGAATGCGACGGGTAACAAAAGTATCGTTTCTATCGCCAGTCCGGGTATCGCGCCGACGGGTGCAAATTTACGGACAACACCGTAAGCACAAAAGCTGGCTGCCAGGGTCAGGCTGATCCATAATGTGCCCAGCGCACCCGCCGCCAAAACTGCAACTGCCAATACCGCAATCGCCACAGCCGCCCATTGCGCACGGTTTAGGCGTTCACCCAAGAACAATGTGCCCACCAGCACGTTCAGCAACGGGTTGAGATAATAGCCCAAGCTGGCTGCCAAAATCAGGTCCGCGTTGACGGCCCAAACATATACCAGCCAGTTAATGGAAATCAGTACCGCGCTCAGCGCCATCCAGCGCAACGTAGCAAACGACGAAATTGCTGACCAAAATTCAGCCAATTGGCGCCGAAATGCCATGATAACAAGTAATAATGGTACGGCCCAGATAACGCGGTGTGCGATGATTTCTATGGCAGGTACGCCGCCGAGCTGTTTGAAAAACAGCGGCATGAAACCCCAAATGAAGTAGGCGCAAACCGCAGCAAATAATGCGCCGCGGTCAAATACCTTGGTTTCCGAACGCGATGGTAGGGTCAGATTAAGCCGCCGCCCAGCCACAGCCGTAGCGCGCATAATATAGCAACGCCGATGCAGAAATTACGTCCGCCATTTCTGCCAGATGCCATACCGAAAATTATGCCAACCCCGGCAATTAATATAATCAGCCAATTGGCCCAACCCAGCAACGGAATGAATGCCGGTATTGCAAGCAGAAGAGCAACAAGACCAAGAATGAAAGAAATAATATTTGCCATGTCTGCTCAATCGGCTTTTTTGTCTTTTATGGCAAGTACCCGTAAGAGCGACCTTTGAATATTTTCCACAACGAACATTTCGCGGAGGATTTTATGAACAACGGACCAATTTTGATGACGGAACGGCTGATCCTGCGGCCGCCGTCTGCCGAGGATTTTGAGGAATGGGCGGCGTTTCATGCCGACGCCAAAACAATGCGCTTTCTGGGCGGCGTTCAATCCCGTTCAGTGGCATGGCGTGGTCTTTGCGCAATGGCCGGGGCGTGGCCGATTTGCGGTTTTGCGATGTTTTCTCTGTTGCGGCGCGACACTGGCCAATGGATTGGCCGCGTTGGTCCATGGCAACCCGAAGGTTGGCCCGGCGCAGAAATTGCATGGGGCTTATCGCGCGAACATGAAGGGATGGGATTTGCGCAAGAAGCCGCAATCGCTGCAATGGATTATGCGTTCGACATACTCCGCTGGGACGCCGCGATCCATATAATTGACCCGGAAAACACGGCCTCGATTGCGCTCGCGCTACGGCTAGGTTCATCCAATCAAGGCCCAACTAAATTACCTGCACCTTTTGGGGATTTTCGCGTTGATGCCTATGGCCAAAGCCGCGATACGTGGAAAAACGCGCGCAAAAAGCTAAACGCGTAACCGGGAAATTACATCGGTTGTTGCGCGCCAGTAATTGCCGCGATCATAACGGTATGTACCAATGAAGTGGATTAACTTTGCCTGTTCTGGCAAGTCGCTGTCCCAATGATTTACATATCGGTCATATGGCAGAATCAGCGGTGCTACATCATTGGCGACGACATAATTGGATGCAATTTGCTCACTGCCCCATTCATGCCATTTCGGTCCAATCATGCTTTCAATTTCTTGAGAGAATTTCTGCAACGCGTTGCGGCCATTTTCCCCGCGCGCAAATCCAGCAAATCCCGCACATCCCCGGATATATCGGTGCATGTCTGCATTTGCCAGTGTGTCGAACCGGCTTTCTGCTTGATGCTGAACATGGGCGGAAGGGGCGCCGTCCGGATAAACTGTGCGCGCCAGTTCCGCTGCAGACATAAATCCTTTTGCCGCAGCTTCTGCATCGCCGCCCAGTGTAAAGCTGCGGTTTGCAGCAATGGCATCGATAACCTCTGGAATAGGTCCGGTCACGACAATATCTGAATCAAGCTGGATCACATAATTTCCATTGCGCTGATCCAGAATTGCCATCAGCCGTTCCCAGCAATTACCGCTTGGACACGGCGATGTGTCAATATCCGCTATTTCGATAATGACGGGATTATCGCAATGATACGCCAAGTCTTTTCTATCCTGCGGTGTCAACGTGCCGTCATTTAACAACATGATACGGCCCATGTTAATCTGATTATGCAGGGATTTTACAGCGACCAGATATGAATTAAGCACTGCTGTGCCAATCATAGAAAACAGGATTAAACCGTCATCGCGTGCAAATATGGGCGGAGTCAGCAAAATAGCCTCGGCCGCGCGGTCGTGACGGCGCTGATCGATCCGCCACTTGATCCGTTTCAATTTTTGGCCAATCCGCATCAAAACTCAAAATTCCTGTGACCACATGTACATATGCGCAGTTACAGCAATGTCGTTTCGACTTAATTAACGCCATTTTCCTTGTCTCTTCGCTCTTGCACAGCGCGCGCCTTTATCATGGCGCTGGTTTCGCGGCTGCCATCGTGGCTCCAGCCAGGCTCCCGATAGGCATAAGACAGTTTGTGCCGCCATGGCGCGTGCCACATGTCCTGCATGATTCCCGCCCATTCATGCAAAGCCGCCCAGAAAAGATTGAAACTCCCCAAATTATGTACAAGGCCATATTGGATTTCATCCGCATTATCCTCGGCCACAAATGTCCCGAACATCCGGTCCCATATAATGAAAACACCGGCATAATTTGCATCAAGATAACGGGCGTTGGTGGCATGGTGCACGCGGTGATGAGACGGTGTGTTCATAATTGCCTCAAACCAGCGCGGCATTTTACCGATCGCCTCTGTGTGGAACCAGAATTGATAAATCAGGTTTAGCGCCCCGCAGAAAAAAACCATTTCAACCGGAAACCCGATGAACAATAATGGCATACGGAAAATGAACCCGATCGCAATAAAGCCTGTCCATGTTTGGCGCAGAGCCGTCGATAGATTATAATGCTGACTGCCGTGGTGCGTGACATGCGCCGCCCAAAACCAGCGTATCCGGTGCGCGCTGCGGTGAAAAGCATAATAAGCCAAATCGTCCAGAACGAAACATAGCGGCCATGCCCACCAAGCGAACCCGATATCAAACAGCGAAAACTGGTTGCCCCATACGGCGACAGTGTAAATCAAACCTGCCGTTATCAGGCCCGCAACCTGGCTGCCTGTACCCAGCAACAGTGATGTTGCGGTATCTCGCCACTCATATCCCTTAACCTTGCCGCGCGAACGCAACAGCCACATTTCAAGCAGCAATAGAATGACAAAACCTGGAATGGCATAGTCAACCGGATTAGGCAGATCGTTCATCGTCAATCTTTTCCATAGCTTGGCTTTTTTGTCCAGCGCGCCGCTGATATCCCTGCCAACGTTCTTTTATCTGGTCGCTTGTTTCGCGCGATCCATCATGACACCAGCCTGGCGGCGCAAATATATATGCGGATTTATACCGCCACGGAGCGCGCCAGATATCGGCCAACATCGCGGCCCATTCATGAAAAATGCAAACCAGAATGTTAAATCGTCCCAATTGCTGCACCAATCCGTATCGCGGCGGATTTTCATCGTCCTCCGGATGGAATGTGCCAAATATCCGGTCCCAGATAATAAACACGCCGCCGTAATTGCGGTCCAGATATTCCGGATTTACGGCATGATGGACGCGGTGATGGCTAGGCGTGCAGAACGCAAATTCAATCCAGCGCGGACATTGGCGTACGGCATCACTATGCGTCCAGAATTGGTAGATTTGATTACCCGTAATGACAAAAACCACCATTTCCAGCGGGAAACCGATCAACACCAACGGCAGTCGAAATATCAATGCGGACGCAAACACGATGGACGCCGATTGCCGCAAGCCAACGACCAGGTTAAAATGTTGACTGCTGTGATGGACGACATGGCTGGCCCACAAAAATCGCACACGGTGGGATACGCGGTGCAACGCATAATGCAGAAAATCATCGGCAATGATGCACAGTGCCCATACCCACCACGCATAAGATAGATTGAGGAGACGAAAATACATGGCAAAGCTGCTGATCGAGTGCACCTTTCCGGCAAAAAACAAGCCGGCAAAAAACGCAGTCATTCCAAGCAACATCGAAACAATTAAGTCATCGGGATGATAACTGCTTTTTGAATATCGCTGCGCCCAGATCATTTCTGCGCAAATTAGTATAATGAATGCAGGTATGGCGAATGAAACCAAGTCTGGTAAGTTAATGGCCATCATACGGTCTGCCGAATATCAATTCTTGTCAGCAGCGGCCTGCGCCAGCCATGTTTCAGTAATATGGCTAAATTCCAAAGTCGCCGCGCCGCTTGGCAGATCCTGATGCCGGAATACTATCCGATTATCGTCACACTGGATTATCGTCGTCGCGCATATCTGGCGTACTACATAATGTGCGCCGTGCCTGCGGATATAGGCATAATTGTCTACGCCGCCGCGCACCAATGCCGATCCGCCGCTGCGGTCCACTATGGCTTCGGTTCCATCAAATCCGGATAATCCCTCGGCTGCAATCCGAATGGCATCGTCAGCATTTACAATGGGCGAAACATGACCCAATCCAAAGCGCCGGGCGAAATTATACATGAATAAAATCGCAAGAACCAATATGACAATCTTGGTTGATGTGGTCATGAATTACTGGTCTCGCTGTCCCCAAAGCAAATCAAGCATAGCAGCAATTGGCGAGGCATCATAGCCAGCACGCTCAGCACGGGCGGCGATTTCAGCAGGATGCATGCCCGACTTTGCCTGCGCCATCGCCCATAACATCGTCGAACGCGTTCCAGACCGGCAATAAGCAAGCGCTTTGCCATCCCCCGCCCGCGCCAGCGCCGCAATCATGGCATCGATTTGTGGATGCGAATATCCCGCATGGGTAACCGCAATGGCCGCATAATCAATGCCCGCAGCGCGTGCTGCTGCCTCTATATCCGCGCTCTGCGGTGCATCTGGTTCCTCGCCATCGGGCAGGTTGTTGATTATTATAGTTACGCCTTGTTCTTTGGCGGCGGCAACATCGGAAATGCCAATTTGCGGTGCGGCCAAAAACGTGTCTGATATTTTGCGAAACATGAAAATCCCCTTCAAAACTGTCTGATAACCGACAAAAATGCATGGCCATAGGCATCAAGTTTGCGAGCGCCCAGCCCTGAAATTTTGGCCATTGCCGACATGCTTGCCGGACGCGCGCTGGCCATTTCGCGCAAAGTTGCATCGTGAAATATGACATAAGGGGGCACGCCGGCCTCCACTGCAATGTCGCGCCGTGCCGCGCGCAAGGCCTCAAACAATGGATCGCCAACCGGATTTGCTGCGCCGTCCCGCCGCGATTTGCGTTCCCGTTTGGGCGGTACGATCAGGTCTAGCGGCACATCGCCTTTCATAAACGCTTTTGCCTCTGGTCCGAATATCAGGCCGCCATGGTCATTGGTGCGCAGCGCATCTTTTAACAATAACGATCTTGCCACCGGTTTTATCATTTGCGCTTCATCAGCCGTCACAATCCCGAACACAGACAACTGGTCATGACCAAATTTTACCAATTTATCATCCGATTTTCCGGTCAGGATATTTTCCAGATGCCCCACCCCGAAACTTTGGCCGGTCCGGTACACAGCGGACAGGAATTTTTGAGCAACTATGCTGGCATTGACAGATTTTGGCGGGGTCAGGCAATTGTCGCAATTGCCGCAAGTCACTGCGGGCGTTTCACCAAAATGACGCAGCAAAATCGCGCGCCTGCATCCTGCCGTTTCCACCAATGCGCCAAGCGACGCGAGCCGAGCACGTTCGCCGGCCAATCGGCTTTCCTCGACATCGCGCAGCCACATACGCGCTTTTGAAAAATCCTCTGCGCCCCAAAATAATTGTGCTGTCGCAGGATCGCCGTCGCGGCCAGAACGGCCCGTTTCTTGGTAATAGGCCTCGATTGATTTTGGCAATCCTGCATGCGCAACGAAACGGACATCGGGTTTATCAATTCCCATACCGAATGCCACAGTGGCCACCATGACCATATCCTCTGACGCGACAAAATCATGCTGGTTGCGTTTGCGTATCTCTGAATCAAGTCCGGCATGATAGGCCCGTACTGATCGTCCGGTTTTAGCAAGTGTCTCGGCCAGTCTATCTACGCCTGCCCGTGATTGAACGTAAACTATGCCAGCGCCTTTATTGGATTTCACAAATGCGGCGACTTGCGCGGCAGCGCCTGCTTTAGGAGAAATAAGATACCGGATATTGGGGCGGTCAAATCCAGCAACGATCATGCCGTCCTCACCAATTCCCAGTTGCAACAAAATATCGCTGCGCGTGTGGGCATCGGCCGTAGCGGTCAACGCAAGCCGGGGAACCTGCGGATAATCATCCATTAAGGGGCGAAGCAAGCGGTAATCGGGACGGAAATCATGCCCCCATTCCGAAACACAATGCGCCTCGTCTATGGCAAATAACGAAATCCGCGCCTCTCTTAAAAGCCCACGAAACTCCGCGCCTGACGCCCGTTCCGGCGCAACATATAACAAATCAAGCTGACCATCGCGAAACCGCTCAATGGTTTCGGCGCGGTTATCATCAGCAGAGGTTAACGTCGCCGCGTTTATCCCTGCTGCATTGGCGCTGCGCATTTGGTCGTGCATTAATGCAATCAGGGGCGAAATTACGATGGTTGTTCCCGGCAACATCACCGATGGTAATTGATAACATAGTGATTTACCTGCGCCTGTCGGCATCACCGCCAAGGTGCGCTTTCCGTCCAAAACGCGGTCAACCACGCTGCGTTGCACCCCGCGAAATTCGGAAAAACCAAATACACGGTGCAGATCTTCTATCGGATAAAATTGTGCCTGGTGCGTCGCCATCGCCAACGCATTAGGCATAAAGCAGCGTTGCGGCTAGGTCTATTCGGCAGACACCAGCTCGGTTTCCTGGCAATCCGGTCTGGCGGTAACTTGCGCAAATTTTTCGCGGTATTGGGGATGCTCGGTGCCCATCCATTTGTCCCACCAAGTGAAATACAAACCGTAATTATGATTAAACCCGCCTGCATGATGCAAATCATGGTGTGTGGTCGAGTTGATCCAGCTTGTGATACGCGAGGACAGCCACCAACGCGGCATCAATTCAAATCCGGCATGACCCATAGCATTGCGGGTGATTTGAAAGATCAGAAACGGCGCTAAAACCGTTGCGGGTGCACCGATGGTAATTTGCCAGATCATGACAAACATCGCTGCAATCGCCGCCTCACCAACGGAAAAACTATACGCTGCAAAAGGTGTTGGCGTAACCGAACGGTGGTGCGCCAAATGAAAGCGTTTATACAGCAAGGGATGATGCAGCGCACGATGAGTCCAATAGAAATAAGCATCGTGGAGAATGATCATCGCTGTCAAATTCAACAGGTCGTTTGCCAAACCGTTCGACGGCCCAATGGGGTACATATACCCCATATTAATGCTCCAGATGATCGCCACGGACACCCCGATATAGACAATACAAGACCGCACCGATTGCAGAAATTCACGTGTTATATCCGCTGCTGTTGCCTGCCGTTTTTGGGTTTTACGCGACTTTAATGATGTCCGCATGAGTAACCAGACGATTGCTGCAATTACGCTAGCTGCCACAATGTAACGTGAGAAATCTACCATGAATGCCCGGACGGCGACTTCTTGGAATATCGTAATGGGATTGGTCGAATCGATCATTGCATATCCTATTGTTTGAATGAATATCTGTAGCGTGCCTTCCCAATGATGCGCTGTAGATTTCAAATTTGATCAGCCGATTCTGAAATCAATCAGATGTGGCGAATACGATATTCGCTTGGGGTCATCGCTTCCGCCTCCCTAAAGGCGCGGTTGAACGGGCCGAGTGAGCCAAAGCCTGCATCAATGGCGATGGTCAGGATCGGAACATCTTTTTGCGCCGGATCGGATAGCGCGCTGCGCACTTCTTCCAATCGGTAACTGTTCAGGAACGCCGTGAAATTACGAAAGCCAAGCTCGCCATTGATTAGACGCCGCAGGCGATATTCCTGCTCCCCGATTTGCGCGGCAAGTGCAGCAATGGTTAGCCCTTCGGTGCGGTAAATTCGTTCGTATATCATAAACGCGATCAGTTTATCAGCCTGCGCAGAGGGTTCATAAGGCTCGGCAAATGCAGACGGCAATTTCTTAACAGTCGCAAACAACTCGGGATTGACCAAATTATAAAGTTTTGCAGACATAACAAATGTGATCAGAAAAATCGCCAGTTCTATCAATACGCGCGCAAATTCTTCAAAGACTTTGCCAAGCACCAATAATTCAACAGCATTTACCAGAATAACAAAGCCTCCAATCACGGCGATCAAAAGCAACCTGAAATGGCGGCGCGATTCTACGAGATCATTATCACGGCCCTGCCATGCCGCCCAAATTCCAGCGGCACCATAACCAAACATCGCTATTCGCATAACCAGCCATATCTCCAGTAGCGGTTCACCACGCGCAGCAATCACAGCAATCTGAGTTAAATGTGGTACACCTAGCGCCATAACAATCAACCAGCGAGCCCACCCGATCCGCTCAATGTCGTTGAACCAAATGAGCGCGAACAGCCAAAGAAACGGCGGCGCAAAAACCGAAAGCGTATCGAAAATTTCGCTTATTATAGAATTGACGGAGAGCGCGTAAAGTATGCCTTGTACGATATAAGCGGCAATAGTTATATTCAGAATAATCGCTATCCGCGCCGAAAGGGTTGCGCGGTGGTCACGAAATATAACATAGCTCCACAGCGCAAGTAGAGTTAGCGAACCACCCCGAACAATCAGGTCAATCTGGTATAATATGACAAGGCTTTGTTCCGTCATACCGCCAATATCTCTTCTTCATTTTCGGTCTGTTGGCGCGTCCACATTTCAGCGTAAAGACCTTTTTTGCGCAAGAGTTTGCTATGCGTGCCCACTTCGGCCACACGCCCTTTGTCCAGCACTATGATGTTGTCCGCATGCGTAATCGTCGACAAACGGTGCGCGATAATGATTGTTGTACGCTTTTCCGCGATCGCGTTCAGCGTATCCTGAATGGCTTCTTCGGTGCGGCTGTCGAGCGCGCTGGTGGCTTCATCCAATATCAGGATAGGCGGGTTTTTCAGCAATGTACGGGCAATGGCCACGCGTTGTTTTTCGCCGCCCGAAAGCTTTAATCCGCGCTCACCAACAGGCGTTTGATACCCCTGCGGCAAGGAAGAAATAAAGCTATGGATCGACGCTCCGTTTGCAGCGGCGATAATATCTTTTTCACTGGCCCCCGCCTTACCATAAGCAATATTATAGCCGATATCATCGTTAAACAATACGGTGTCCTGAGGCACGATTCCTATAGCAGAGCGCAAAGATGCCTGCGTCACTTTGGCAATATTCTGCCCATTAATCTGAACGCTGCCCTTTTGCGGATCATAAAAACGAAACATTAGCCGCGCGATAGTGGATTTGCCCGCACCCGAAGGCCCGACAATGGCCAATGTCTCTCCAGCAGGAACATGAAAGCTTAAACCGTGCAGGATTTGACGGTCAGGCTCATACCCGAATTCTACATTGTCAAAACTGACTGCTGCATTTCCAACATCCAGTGCTGGGGCATCAGGCGCATCAACAATTTCGGCTGGCATGTCGATCAGGCTGAACATGGATTGCATATCCACCAGCCCTTGCCGGATCATCCGGTACACCATCCCAAGCAAATCCAATGGCCGAAACAATTGCATCAACAATGTATTGACCAGCACAACATCGCCGGTTTGATACAGGCCCGTCGACCAACCCCAAATGGTATAGCCCATTGCGCCCGCCATCATCAAATTGGTTACCAGCGACTGGGCCACGTTTAACAATGCCAGCGAGTTTTCCGATTTGACCGTAGCCTTGGCATAGCTGGCGGCGACATTTTCATACCGTGCAATTTCGCGGCTCTCTGCGCCAAAATATTTGACGGTTTCGTAATTCAAAAGGCTATCAACCGACCTTGATACAGTCAGCGTGTCAAGGTCATTCATCTCGGCGCGCAGCGCGTTTCGCCAATCGGTTATTTTGCGCGTAATGATGATATAGGCGGCAACCATTATGGCGGTGACAGCGGCCAATCCGGCGCTAAACTTTACCGTAAAAATAATCAACACCGCGATCAGTTCGATAACTGTCGGCGCGATATTAAACAAAAGGAAATATAGCATCGTATCGATGCTTTTCGTGCCGCGTTCGATTACTTTTGTGACCTCACCCGTATGCCGGGCCAGATGGAACCGCAGCGACAGCGCATGCAGGTGGGCGAACACGTGCACCGCAAGATCGCGGGTCGCATCCTGTCCCACTCGCTCAAAAACCACATTGCGCATATTATCGAACAGCACACCTGCAAACCGGGCCCCCGCATAAGCAATTATGAGGCCTATCGCCAATGCTGCGGCGGGTTCCATTCCCGGGACCATACGGTCAATTGCTGCGCCATACAAGAACCCCATCGACAATTGGATGGCTTTGGACGCTATAGTCAGCAACGCAGCCAATATGATCCGCAGTTTTAATTCAGGAGCATGATCGGGCCATAAATAAGGCAGAAAACGGCGCAGCGTCGGCCCCATCGGAGGCTCGATGCGTTTGGCCTTTGGGTCATCAATTTGGGGTGGGGCGTTGCCGTGCATAATTCCTTATAGGCATGCACCGCCGCGTTAGAAAGTCCCGCTGATCGATAACCTGCCGATTAACCCATATTCGCTGGTTCCATTGCGAAACTGTTCAACCGTTCCTTCAAGCCGGTCTGTAACGTAAAAAACCTCGCGATATTTTTCTTTCTGGCCAATTAAATTGATTAACGAGGCGCGCACTTTAAGCCCGAATATGTCTTTGTTTTCGGCAAATATAAATGTCTGCGGCTTGGTGCGGAACTCGCGCACTGCAAAATCCAGCCGTAAAAATTCAGCATCGCTACTGTCATCTGCGCCAAAGCCGTAGGCCCAATTGCTGGCAGGAATATCATGCCGGAAATCAAATGCCCATGTCCAACGGCGCTCCCCGCCAAAACGGCGACGTTCGCCCGTAATCGGATCGGTCAACCGGCCCTTTTGGTAAAACCCGGATACATCCACTTTAGCGCCCTTCCATCCAGCGCTGTCCAATAGAAATGTCATATTGGTTTCAGCGCTATATCGGTCTGCACTATCCGACAAATTTCCTGGCGCTTCGCCGCCAGATAATATCCGGATTTGGTCAACAACATCAGAGGTCTTTTCATATTGCAGTTTCAGTTTGATCGATCCCGCTGCACCCAGTTTGCGGTTAAGTTCCACCTCGCCCAGCCAGCTTTGCGGCGGAACCAGATCCCGGTTGCCTGCATTATTGTTACCGTCCTGAACATCAACCGATGCCAGAAAATCAAAGAAGTTAAGTTGCCCCACTTTACGCTGTAATTTCGCGCTGACGTCCAGTTTCGGCGACGCTTTCCATGCCAACGAAACCTGTCCTTTGGGCCGCCAGAATTGCCGTGTTAACCCGCCTGCACCGGTTTGTTTCAGCTCGCTATATTCGCCGCCGATTTGGGTTTGCAATGTCAATGCGGAGGATAACGGACGGCCATAGGATAATATAACTTGTCCCCGTTTTTCGGCGACGCGGGTATTATTCAGCGGTCCCGGTACAAATTCGCCGCCCACCAGTCCAAGAAATTGGTCGCGTGAATCAAGATAATTATACGCCGCTTCTGCGGAAACGCTCCAGTCAGTTTTGCCGGATTTCCAGCTGAATTCCGACCTGGCAATGGTTTCGGCTTCATCGGCCACGCGATTAAACCGTGACCCTACAGCCGCGGCACCGTTGGCGAAATCACGGCGAAAAATGCTAGAAGTCGGACTATGTTCAAAACGGCGATATCCAACCAGTTTCAGCCGCCCACCGGCAACAGCAAACTCGTAATCGCTGCTGATTTCGTAATTCTTCTCGTTCTCTTTGCCCGTCCCAATTTCAAATATGTCAGGCACAGACGGATTGGCCGCGCCAGCTGTAAACCGGTAGCCTTCTTGACGCCGCCTGAAATTATCAATCGCTGCTTCGCCGTTTATGTTGAACTTGGAACCTGCAATACTAACGCGGCTATAGGATGCAGTCAGTTTAGGATTATCTCCGGAAAAGCGGCTAAATCTATCGCGTGTGTATAATAACGCGCCGCTACCACTGGTAACAATTTCCCGCCCCCATCCGCCGCCGCGAAATGTATCCGGGGTGCTAAGCCCTGCGGTAAAATCGCCTTTGCCCAGTTTTCCCGACACGTTGATTTCGCCCGCCAGATATAGCGTCGGGATTCGTGCGCGCACTTGCGGACTCCAACGGAAGTTGCCTTTAAGGCCGCCGCTTTTGGTGATAAGATTTAGCACTTGTCCACTTAAACCTGGAATATTGAATACAGCGCCATCGGCAATTTCGATACGCACCACAGTATCAGATGGTGTCCGGCCAAGCACGGTTTCGGCATCGTTGCTTTTGCCCGATATCCGTTGTCCGTTAATAAGTACATTTTGTGTAGCCTCGCCAAGGCCGCGGTCACCGCTGGACTGCGTAATGACAAATCCCGGCAATTGGCGAACCATATCAAGCGCGGTTTGCGGCGCGAACCTGGCAAATACGGCGGCGTCATATATTTGTTTTTCGCCTTCCATCTGCGCGTTCAGATTGGGTGCTGCTCCTGGAACATCCTGCGCATAAGCGGCAGAGGGCACGACGCTAAACACGGACGCAATAATAGAAAGACGAATTGCCGATTTTTTCAACGTCTGGATCCCTGTAACTGTGCTTTGAAATCAGCAGCTAGATTTGATGTAGCTGTCGCTTACAGTTGTAGTCACAGATTGCAATTGCCGTTTCGACAAACGGCATTGCAACCCGGATTAAACGCAGCAGCCAATGAAATACCGGGGTCAGAGCGTAGGTATTAGGATCTAGGGTCAGGACCTATTAAATACGCCCCGACAAAAGCAACCATGTCGATAGGGCGTTCATACCGGCATAGATCGCGTAAAATATAGCAACCAGCGTTGAACCCGCTTCTGCAAAAATCATAGCGCCGGCAAGAATAGCGAATTCAAGTGCATAGCTGCCGTATTTACCAAAATGGCGCCCGAAATAGAGTTTGCTGTCCTCGACAAACGGATGCCGCGATTCCACCACAGCTTTGTGCATGGCGAAATTTGCGATGCCCAACAAAAAACACAGCAGCAATGCCATACTATGATGGGGCGGCCTTTGCCGCTTGTTTCTTACGTATCGAACGCGCCTCGTTGCGTTCCGATTGCCGTTCCAACGCCACCTTTATCATGGCAACAATAGGATCGGCGAGCGCAAGGCCCAATATGCCGAACAATGCGCCAAACAATATCTGCGCGCCCAAAACCAAGGCAGGGGCCATATCAACGGCGCGTTTGGCGACCATCGGAACAATCAAATAACCGTCAACAGCTTGCACCACGAAATATACGAATATCGCATATAGTCCGGCGTCAAATCCGGCAGAAAATCCAACCAATATTATCAAAACGCCCGATACAATCGCACCGATATTGGGCAGGAACGCGAGCAATCCTGTTATCACGCCCAGCAATGCCGCCATCGGCACATTGCCCAGCGCAAGCAATATCCATGTCCCCACGCCTTCGATGAACATACCCAGCAAACGGCCCGCCATCAAGCGCCGCAATGTATATCCGATTTTGGCGCATGTGCCGTAAAAATGCTCGCGCTCGCCAAGCGGCAACATCCAGGCAATTCCGCGTTCATATAATCGCGGTTCCGCAGCGATAAAAACCGCCAAAACCAGCATCATCACCATATTCGTTATCGTGCCGACCGCAGAACTCACCGCCGCCGTTACCCGGCCAACTGTTCCCAGAATCTGTGAACTTATGCCCTTTACGTCTGCGGCCGAAATGGCAAAGCCCAATTCCTGTGCCTTGCGTTCAACCCAGACCAGCTGGTTTTCAATAATCCCTTGCAGCGCAGCAGCCTGCTGCGCCAATTGTGTTCCCGTTAGCGCGGCGGTCCAATATAAAAAGCCTACTGCGCCCAACATGACCAGTGCCAACCGGAAACCACGCGGTATAGGAAGAACCCGGCCCAATAAACGCGCGCCGCCGTCCAGCATTGCCGCAAAAACAAGGCCGCCAATAATCAGCAATATCGGCTGCGCCAAAAGCGCGATCAGCCCGATCGTTAAAGCCAGCCCGATCCAGACCGCTGCTTTTTTCAATTCGATACGAATAACGGGATCAAAAAAATCGGTTGGCCCGAACTCTTCAACGAACTCTTCCTCCATAGCGGGGGATGCAATTGGCTTTGAAACCTTTGCCTTCAATACTCTTGCCGGTTTTGCCGTTGTTTTTGCCACAGGATTTGTGCGCGCTGTCATCGTTTTGCCCCCTCTTCGTTTTCGGCAGAACGTACGGGGCGCAAACTTGTTCCGGCGCGCTCACCGCGTAAAGATGCAATCCAGCTCATAGGATTGAGCGATGTTGACCCGTCAACAGAGAATGTCACGATTTCGGCGCGGCCACCAATCCGGTCCAGCGCCACTGATCCGCCAAGTCCAAACGGCAATGGTACGCGGCTATCGGCGCTGTTATCGCGGTTGTCCCCCATCAGATACAGGTGGTTTGCAGGTATGCGGATAGGCGCAACATCGTCTGACAACGTCCGGCGCGCATCAATAGTGTCATAACTGACGCCATTGGGCAGAGTTTCACGGATAATGGGAAGATAGCAATGTAGCTTTCCATCTTTGTCCTGAGTCAACGATCCGGGAAATTCGTCATCGTTGCAGGGACTGTTTATATCGACGGCTAAATCCAGCGCGGGTTGCACTTCTTGTTTGATCGCTTTCCCGTTCAAAATGATAAGACCATTACGCATTTCCAGCAGGTCGCCAGGCAAACCAATGACACGCTTTATCAGGTCATCGGTTTTTCCCGCTGGCTTCAAAATAACAATGTCACCGCGCTGCGGAACCGAACCCCAAACGCGGGTGGTGCTTTCGGGCAATTGCACAGCCAATGTTTGCACGTCTTCACGCAATATAAGCCAGCGAAAAATCGCTGCGGGATTGGGAATCGTTGGCGATACATGGCTCCAACCATAGGCATATTTGCTAACGAACAAGCGGTCGCCAACTTGCAAAGTCGGCATCATCGAAATCGACGGTATGTAAAATGGCTTGGCAATGAAGCTGTGAAATACCAGCACCGCAAAAAGCAGCCACAACAATCCCTTTATCTCTGACCAAATCGCAGAGCGGCGACTTTGCCGGGGAGCAGCATCCTGTTTTACGTGCGTATCGATTTGCGTTTCGAGGGTCAAAGAACTCGCTTCCTTATAAAGCAACAGGCAAAGATGGCAGCGCTTCGATAATTACAAATGCTTGCGCCCATGGATGATCGTCGGTCAATGTTAAATGTATGTGCGCGTCATATCCCGCCGGGACCATGGCGTCGAGACGTGCTTTTGCGCCGCCCGATAACGCCAAAGTGGGCGCACCCGACGGCGCATTGACGACGCCTATATCTTTCATAAACACGCCGCGTTTGAACCCGGTGCCGACAGCTTTGGAAAATGCCTCTTTTGCCGCAAAACGTTTTGCATATGTCCCTGCCCGGGTGAACGGACGCTTTGCGGCTTTGGCGCGTTCGGTATCGGTAAAAACGCGGTTCTCGAACCGTTCACCAAAACGTTCCAGCGAATTGGCGATCCGTTCGATATTGCAAAGGTCTGAACCAAGGCCGATTATCATAGTGTTTCGCTCACCGGGCATCATCCATTAACCCGCGCATTTTGCGGACCGCGCCCTCCAGCCCGATAAATATGGCTTCGCCAATCAGATAATGTCCGATGTTGAGCTCCGCGATTTGCGGGATTGCGGCAATCGGCTGTACATTTTCAAACGTCAGCCCGTGCCCTGCATGCGGTTCGATGCCGTTTTTCGCCGCCAGCGCAGCGGCATCGGCAATCCGGCGAAGCTCCGCCTCTATACCTGCTGCATCACCGTCCAGCGCAAGGTGCGCATAACGGCCTGTATGAAATTCAACGATGTCCGCGCCCAAATGCATTGCGGCCTCAATTTGCCGCGCTTCGGGTTCAATGAACAAACTGACGCGAATGCCAGCGTCCGATAATGCGCTGACAATCGGCGCAAGCTGATTATGCTGGCCAGCGGCGTCCAACCCGCCTTCAGTCGTGCGTTCCTCGCGTTTTTCAGGCACGATACAGGCGGCATTGGGCAGGTGGCGTAAGGCGATGGCCAACATTTCATCGGTTGCCGCCATTTCCAGATTCAGCGGCAAATCGGTCGCAGCCATGATGCGTTCGATATCGGCATCGCGAATGTGCCGCCGGTCCTCACGCAAATGCGCCGTGATGCCGTCGCCGCCCACCGCAGCAACAATTTGCGCGGCGCGCACGGGATCGGGATGTTCCCCGCCGCGTGCATTGCGTATAGTTGCCACATGATCGATATTGACGCCCAGTCGCAAGGTATTGGCGTTATGGTACATTGTTAATCGGCCTTTTCTACTTTTTCCGGCTGCCGGGCTTAGTGGGTTTTGTCGCTGCCAATTCGGGCGGCAATTCACCTTCGGCATAGGTCGGGAAATTCAGCTCGATCAACGGAAAAAACGGCACGCCCAAATCGGCCGTTCCGCCCGAACGGTCCACCACTGCGCCAGCGGCAATCACCGCACCGCCTGCCTTTGTAATTGCCTTGATTGCTTCACGCGATGAAAGCCCGGTGGTGACAACATCTTCCATCATCAAAACCTTTGCCCCCTCCTCCAGCGCGAATCCCCTGCGCAATTCGAACACGCCCTCTGGCCGCTCTAGGAAAATTGCGTCCACACCCAGCGCGCGGCCCATTTCATGCCCGATAATAAGCCCGCCCATGGCAGGCGAAACAACAGCCTGTATCTCACTGCGCAACTCACGCGGAATTCCTTGCGCTATCGCCATTGCAAGGCGGCTGGCACGTTCTGGATTCATCAAAACACGCGCACATTGCAGGTAAAAGGCGCTGTGGCGACCCGATGACAGGATAAAATGTCCTTCATGCAGGGCATCGGCGGATCTGAATTCGACCAGAATTTCGTCTTCGGTCATCGGGAGAATATTCCTTACATCATATTCGGTTTTGTTTTTTGCATCATAATTGACGCGGTTAGATAATGAAATAGGTGGAATTGCGGCGCAAATAAATCCATAAAATTTTTAATCGGATGCTTGAGGCTTTTGCACAGCGCGACTATAGGCCAAAAGACTCTCGTGTTAACGGGACGATTAATTTTGCGCGGCATTCCCCGCGTACAGAGTTGAACATGGGATCGTTTTGATGAATATGTTGAAGAGTATGTTTTTGCCATTGGTATTGGTGCTTGCTCCAACTGCGGCATTGGCTGCGGTTCCAGTGACAGCAACACCGTCTGTAAATGCCGCTGCGCCAGCAATCGCTGATGCCGCGCCGGCAAAAACGGCTGATGCGGCGGCTCCTGCCAAATCAATGGATGGTTCTTTGCCGGGTTATACCCCGATGAAGCCTACCGAAGGCGTGGGTATGCCTGTGCAAAAACAAATCGATTTTCAGGAACAATTTAGCGACAATGGCGAATATGCCAAATGGATTAACAATGCGATCCTGTTGCCGCTGATTGTCGCTATATCATTTTTCGTTCTTGGTTTGCTGTTCTGGATCGTCGTCCGGTTTCGCAAGGCTGCCAATCCAACGCCGTCAAAAACAACGCATAACACGTTTATCGAAGTGGTTTGGACGTTGGTGCCTGTGCTGATATTACTCGGAATCGCCTATCCATCACTCGATTTGCTGGCCAAGCAATTCAAACCCGCGCCCGCATCGGCAGTCACTATTAAGGCCACCGGATATCAGTGGTATTGGGGATATACCTATCCCGACCATGGCGGGTTCGAAGTGGTTTCAAACATGCTGAAAGAAGAAGATGAAGTCGGCAAGGGAGAGCGTTTCCGCACCGATAATGACGGCCCCGCCCAATTGGCCGTTGATAACCGCATGGTTGTTCCGGCTGGCGTTCCTTTGCGCATTCAAACAACGGCTTCGGATGTTATTCACGCTTTTGCCGTTCCGTCCTTGTGGTTCAAACTTGACGCGGTTCCCGGCCGATTGAATGAAAAGTCGCTGACCATTACGAAGCCCGGCGTGTATTATGGCCAGTGTTCCGAATTGTGCGGTGCCCGTCACGGGTTCATGCCAATAACGGTAGAAGCGTTACCGCCTGCTAAATTTGCAGCATGGGTGAAAGCGCAATCGGGCGGAAAAATGCCCGGTGAAGAGGTCGCGGCTGTGCCAGCTGACGCGTCGCCCGCCCCCGCACCAGCCACACCTGCGCCAGTAGCAGCAACACCAGCAACGACCGCTCCTGCAGCGGCAGCAAAGAATTAAGAGGCACGAATAATGACAACTATTGCTGCAAACCCCGCTGATTTCCATGGCGCAGACCACGCCCATGATGCCGATCACAAGCCTGCATTTTTTGCGCGCTGGTTCATGTCGACCAATCACAAAGATATCGGTACACTTTACCTGATATTCGCAATTTTCGCAGGTATCATTGGCGGCGGTATTTCCGGGCTGATGCGGTGGGAACTGGCAGAACCCGGCATTCAGCATCTCACGTCCTGGGCGTCGATGATGAAAGGATCGGGCGCAACGCTTGATGAGGCTTATCATATGTGGAACGTGCTCATCACAGCGCACGGCCTTATCATGGTGTTCTTCATGGTGATGCCCGCCATAATCGGCGGCTTTGGTAACTGGTTCGTACCGTTGATGATCGGCGCGCCGGATATGGCGTTTCCGCGCATGAACAACGTTTCGTTCTGGTTGACGGTAGTGGCGTTCATTATGTTGCTTGGCTCCAGCTTTGTTCCCGGCGGTACGGGTCTTGGCGCTGGAACTGGCTGGACGGTTTACGCGCCATTGTCCACGAGCGGTTCGGTCGGGCCTGCTGTCGATATGGCGATTTTCTCGCTCCACTTGGCTGGTGCGGCGTCCATTTTGGGCGCGGTAAACTTCATCACAACAATTTTCAACATGCGTGCCCCGGGCATGACCCTGCACAAAATGCCATTATTCGTATGGTCGGTCTTGGTGACGGCATTCTTACTGTTGCTTGCCTTGCCCGTTTTGGCCGCAGCCATCACCATGTTGCTGGTCGATCGTAATTTTGGTGGTGCGTTTTTTGACGCAGCAGCAGGCGGCGATCCGGTATTGTACCAGCATTTGTTCTGGTTCTTTGGCCACCCAGAAGTGTACATCATGATCCTGCCCGGTTTCGGCATCATCAGCCAGATTGTTTCAACATTCAGCCGCAAGCCTGTGTTTGGCTATCTCGGCATGGCATATGCCATGGTTGCAATCGGTGTCGTTGGTTTCGTCGTATGGGCGCACCACATGTTCACCACCGGCATGAGCGTCGACATGAAAATGTACTTCACGGCGGCAACGATGGTGATCGCAGTACCAACCGGCATCAAAATCTTCAGCTGGATCGCAACCATGTGGGGCGGTTCGGTCAGTTTCAAGACACCGATGGTTTGGGCCATGGGCTTTATCTTCATGTTCACCGTTGGCGGCGTTACAGGCGTCGTATTGGCCAACGGCGGATTGGATGATGCGCTGCATGATACCTATTATGTTGTCGCACATTTCCACTATGTGTTGTCGCTGGGCGCGGTATTTTCTTTGTTTGCCGGTTTCTATTACTGGTTTGGCAAAATGAGCGGCCGCCATCTGAACGAAGCGCTTGGCCATTTGCATTTCTGGTTGTTCTTCGTGGGCGTGAACGGCGTTTTCTTCCCAATGCATTTCTTGGGCAACGCGGGAATGCCGCGCCGTATCCCGGATTATCCCGCAGCTTTTGCTTATTGGAACGAAATTGTATCCTACAGCTATCTGGTGATTTTGGTCAGCGTCGGCGTGTTCTTCGTCAACCTGATTTACGCCTTTGCCGCTGGCCGCAAGGCAGAGGGCAACTACTGGGGTGAAGGGGCAACGACGCTGGAATGGACATTGTCCAGCCCGCCGCCATTCCACCAGTTTGAAACGCTGCCAGTCATTAAATAACCTGAATTTGAGCGGGTCGCAGGCTAATATCCTGCGGCCCCGAAACTTTATGACGTATATAATATTATGACCATCGTGACATCAGGTATCATATTGCCAGCTGATTGGCGCGATTTTTGGGCGTTGACCAAACCTCGCGTCATGAGCCTGGTTGTGTTCACGGCGCTGTGCGGATTATTGGCTGCCCCCGGTGATATCCACCCGATGATCGCGTTCACCGCAATCTTGTGCATTGCGGTCGGCGCGGGGGCATCTGGCGCGCTCAACCAATATTATGAAGCCGACATTGACGCAAAAATGGCGCGTACTGCAACGCGGCCGCTGCCCGGCGGGCGGATGGACCGGCAATCCGCGCTGCATTTCGGTATCGGGCTTGCCGCATTTTCCGTTGTCACCATGGGTATGGCGGTAAATTGGTTATCCGCTGGCCTATTGGCATTTTCGATATTCTTCTATGCCGTTGTTTACACGATTTGGCTAAAGCCAAATACGCCGCAAAACATCGTGATTGGCGGCGCGGCAGGTGCGTTTCCTCCGGTTATTGGCTGGGCTGCGGTAACGGGTGATATAACATTGTTGCCCGTGATTATGTTTGCGATCATATTCCTATGGACGCCGCCGCATTTCTGGGCGCTCGCGCTGTTCATGAAATCGGATTATGGCGCTGCTGGTATACCTATGCTGCCCAATGTCGCCGGGCAGCAAGCGACGCGTAACCAGATTTTCTTGTACACCTTCCCAATGGTCGCTGTCAGCCTTTTACCCTATTTCATCAGCGAGGTAAGCTGGGCTTACGGCGCAGTGGCCTTTATTTTGAACGCGGCATTTCTTGCGCTGGCATTTGGCGTATGGAGCAACCGCGCCGTTGATGCCGCCGATATGAAACCCGAAAAGCGTCTGTTTGCTTTTTCGATCCTATATCTGTTTTTGTTATTTGCGGTATTCGCCGCCGACCGGATGTTAATGTTATGACGGAATTAGAAAGCGTACCAAATATCATACAAGCGGGGGAGCATCCCGCCGAAACCATACGAGTGCGCGCATACGACCCGCATCAGGCCGAATATGATCCCACCGCCCGTTATTCAGACGAAGAAACCATCGCAATTCGTGCCCGCCAAAAATCACGTTCGATTGTGGTGGGTGCCTTATTGTTTGGAATGTGCGTCATGTTTTTTGGCATCACCTTGGCAAAGGTTGGATATTGGGGATGACGGAAAATATCTCCACACGAAATCTTAAAACTGCGATGCTTTCCGGCGCGTTGGCCATTTCTATGGTTGGTCTGGGATTTGCCGCAGTACCATTGTATAAAATTTTCTGCCAAGTCACGGGATTTGGCGGCACAACCATGCGCGTTGATGAGGCGCAGGCTGCGACTATCCAAGACAGCGGACAACCAATCACGATCCGGTTCGATGCCAATCACCGGAGCGATTTACCGTGGGAATTTCGTCCCGAACGTTCCACCGACGTGGTAAGCGTCGGTGCGCGCGATATGGCAATTTTCATTGCCAAAAACGAATCTGCTGAAAACGTAACCGGTACAGCGACATTCAATGTGGTCCCGGCGCTGGCAGGCAAATATTTTAACAAGATCCAGTGCTTTTGCTTTACTGAGCAAACATTGAAACCGGGACAGCAAGTGCGGATGCCCGTGCTTTATTATGTCGATCCGAAAATATTGACCGATCCGGAAACAAAAGACATTCAGGAAATTACGCTTAGCTATACATTCTATCCAGTGGACCAAACGGACAAGCCAAGCTAAGAACTATTAACGATCAAAGACACGTCACAGGGAATAACAACATGGCCGGTGCCAAAAATCATGACTACCATATTCTACCCCCCAGTATCTGGCCACTGGTAGGATCATTTTCGGCCCTCACTATGTTTGGCGGCCTTGTAATGTGGATGAATGAAGCATCCTATGGCAGCCTTATTTTCGGGCTTGGCCTGCTGGGCGTATTGTTCACTTTCTATAGCTGGTGGGTGGATGTCATTGCAGAGGCGCATGCCGGCGATCATACGCCTGTAGTATCATTGCATTTGCGTTACGGCATGATCCTGTTCATCGCATCTGAAGTTATGTTTTTTGTCGGCTGGTTTTGGGCATGGTTCGATTTTTCGTTGTTTCCTGTACCATTGGAAGTTGCCGATGGCGCAACCACATCGCTATTTGGGCAGGAAGGCGCGGACTTAATTGCGCAATGGCCGCCAAAGGGACTTGAAGTCCTCGATGCGATGAAGCTGCCATTGTTGAACACATTGATCCTGCTATGTTCGGGAACGACCGTGACATGGGCACACCATGCGCTGATCCATAATGACCGTGATGGTTTGAAAAAGGGTCTTTGGGTTACGATTATATTGGGCGTGCTGTTTTCGTCGTTGCAAGCCGTAGAATATGCCGAAGCACCTTTTGCCTTTGCTGGTTTGAACTACGGCACGACATTCTTCATGGCGACCGGTTTCCACGGCTTCCACGTATTAGTCGGAACAATATTTTTGGCCATCTGCCTGCTCCGTGTTTACAAAGGACACTTCACACCGCAGCAGCATTTCGGATTTGAGGCCGCGGCATGGTATTGGCATTTTGTCGACGTCGTATGGCTGTTCCTGTTTGCGGTCATCTATGTCTGGGGCGGGTGGGGTGCCCCTGTCCACGGTTGATTAAATGACCGTTTCACCAATAGAAAAGGGGCAGCCGGCAGTCGTTCGTGCTGCCCTTTTTGGTTTATGTCCCGCGTGCGGGGCAAAATCGATGTTCGCCTCGGCCACGCAATTTAGTGCGATATGCCCGTCCTGTGCACTCGATTATCAAAGCTTCAATGTCGGCGATGGCCCTGCCGCGTTGATGATTATTCCGATTGGCGGGATCATAATCACGCTCGCTATTTTACTCGATATTGCGGTGCGTCCGCCATTTTGGCTACATGTCCTAATCTGGGTTCCGTTGACTGCCATCATGGTGGTCGGATTTTTGCGTATTGCCAAGGGCGCAATGCTTGCGCTGGAATACCGCAATCGCGCAGGCGAAGGCCGATTGAGCGGTACAGACGGAGATACGCAATGAAGTATAGATGGCCAGTAATCCCGAGCATATTGGCTGCTATAGCGGTGCTGACGCTGGTTGCTCTGGGGGTTTGGCAATTGGAGCGAAAGGCCGAAAAAGAAGCGGTATTGGCGCAGCTTGCATCAGCAATTAACTTGCCTGCCACCGCGTATCCGGCCGTACCGATTTCCGGTGAACTACCGCTGTACCGCGCATCATCGGTTATGTGCATTCGCGTTGCCAGTTGGCGCACGATATCGGGCAGCAACGATAAAGGTGAAGCAGGCTTTGCCCATCTTGCAACTTGTCAAACCGGCGGCGCAGAGGGGCCGGGGGCTGTTGTCGCAATAGGCTGGTCAAAACAACTGGTTAAACCGCAATGGAAGGGCGGGGTCGTTAACGGTATAATCGCGCCGGATAATAACAGCTTGTTACGGCTGGTTGCCACCGATGCGGTTGCCAGACTGCAGTTGCTGGCAAAACCGTCACCGGACAGCATTCCTAACAACCATCTGCTTTACGCGATACAATGGTTCTTTTTCGCCGCCGCAGCTGCGATTATATTTGTTTTGGCCGTGATGAAGAAACGGCGAGAGGAAATGCCGAAATGATCCGGCATTCCCCAAATCGCGCATCAATTATTTAGGCGATAAAACCATCAGCATCTGACGGCCCTCCATACGCGGATGCGCCTCTACCTTTGCCATTTCCAGCATATCTTCTTGCACGCGTTGCAGCAATTGCATGCCGAGTTGTTGGTGCGCCAATTCGCGGCCACGAAAACGCAAGGTCACTTTCACCTTGTCGCCGTCGCCTATGAACTCTGTGACCTTTTTCATCTTAGTCTTGTAATCATGGTCATCGATATTGGGTCGCATCTTGATCTCTTTAATCTCTTGCGTCCGCTGTGATTTGCGCGCGGCATTGGCCTTTTTCTGGGCTTCGTATTTGAATTTGCCGATATCGAGAAATTTGCAAACCGGAATATCGGCGTTGGGAGATATCTCGACCAGATCAAGGCCCAAACTGGCGGCCTGCTCGATTGCCTCGCGGGTGTACATCACACCCAAATTCTCACCTTCGTTGTCAATGACGCGGACCTTGTCCACGGTGATCATTTCATTGTGGCGCGGTCCACTTTTTACAGGTGGCGTATTGGCGCGCCGGACGGGCGGAACAGCGATAGCAGTGACTCCTAAACATTTATAGAAAGCGTCCATTATCCGCAATCGCGTCGCAAATAAAGCGGTTTGCGCAGCAGCGTGGATAATAGTGTAACGACGTTGCGCCAATACAACGCCGCGCCCGAAGATGGAGGGATATGAAATCACTTTCGCAACGCAGATACAGTGAAATGTTCTTCTTTTATGACAAGCTTGTCAGCGAAATCGGGATTAAATGTTGCACCGCAGCATTTTTCTACCCAAGCAATCAACATGTTACAGATTTATACCATAGTTTACAAGTTGTTCACTTTACCGAAAGCTTAGATGGTTTATATTGAAAACATATAGAGCAGACTGAATCTGATATCGGCAGTGTGCGAAAAGTATCTCGAGAAATTCTGGAGCCAGTAATGAACAGCGCAGCCAGCGGATCGCTTTCGAGCGTTCCAAACGGGCGGATCATTGACTTTGAAATTGCGGAACTGAAAACATCACCCTTTCAAGACAGCCTGTATTTGTGGGTTAAGGGACGCATGCCATCGGGCCATTTCGAAGTGACATTAGCGCCGCGTATTTATCATCATCGCCCGGAATATTGGGGCATAGAAGTCGCCATCGTGTCTGTACCGCACCCCGCCAATGATCCGGGGTTTATGGCGCTGCAAGATAATGAAGCGAAAAAAATGTTTGAACGGCCAATGTTTGAGCGATCGGTCCCATTGACTGGGGTCACCGGAAGTCGGGGGATTACGGTGATTGGGGCAAACCAGGTTAAGCGGATCGAAATTACCGGCGAACCTTTTTAGGGTCGCATCGCTGGTGATGGGCCGGGGACAGGCCATGAATCATGACCGGTTTTCTAATGAAACCTGTCTGAATTCGGACTGTCCCCGCACTCCATATTATTTGCAAATTCGAATTCGGTAAGTCCCTTTGGGTCGCAACTTACTGATGAAACGGGCGGGGGTAGATAGCAATATCTACCTCCGCTTTTTATTTTTGATCCGCCCGTTTAGCGCGTTCGATCAAATCGCCTGCCATCAAAATTTGGGGAAGGATTTCGGCCTGACCCTTTTTTTGGTAAAACAGATATAACGGTACGCCGGACCGTCCGTGACTGGCCAACGCCCGCGCCAGTTCAGGATCACGGCGCGTGAAATCGCCTTCAAGCATTTTAACCCCGGCGCGGTCAAATGCAGCGGCCACATCCGCGCGCTGGATCGCGCTGGCCTCATTAATTTTGCACGTCACGCACCAATCAGCCGTAAAGTTTACAAATATCGGAACGCCAGCCCTGCGATATTTGGCCAGCAAACCTTCTGAATAAGGCGCGCTGGCGACAATACGTTTGCCTTTGCTTGCCGAAACATTCGCCTCACGCGGTAAAGATAATATCGCCAAAGCGATCAGCGCCAAAATTGTTGCCGCCATAATCGGCGGCGTCATGCCGCTGCGCCGCTGCGCATTGCCGATAAATATCAGGAACACGGTAATCGTAGCTGCTGCCGCGCCGCCCAATATCAGCCCCGTCTGCCCCGATAAACGCCACAACAGCCATAATAAGGCCGCTGCAGTCAACGCCATGGGCACAGCCATCGCTTTGCGAAATCGCCCAAGCCAAGGCCCCGGCTTAGGAAGTAAAGCGCGCAAACGGGGGACAAAACCGATCAACAAATACGGCATGGCCAAACCGAAACCAAGGCCCGCAAACACCGCCAAAGCTGCTGTTGCTGGTAACAGCAATGCCGCGCCCAGCGCCGCCGCCATAAATGGCCCCGTGCACGGCGTTGCAACAATAGACGCCAATACCCCGGTCCAAAATGATCCAGCCGTACCAGCCTTGCGTGTCATACCGTCCCCGATATTCACCGTCGCCAGTTCATACACCCCAAGCAGATTAATCGTTACGGCGGTCATCAACAGCAGCAGCAGCATTACAACCCGTGGTTCCTGCAATTGAAATGCCCAGCCCACTTGCATACCGCCCGCACGCAGTGCGAGCATGGCTGCACCCAGCGCAACCGTGTTGAGCATAACGCCGCCTGTATACGCCAGCGCGTCACGTTTTGCGCCGCGCTCATCGCCGCCCAGTTTCGCTAGCGACAGCGCTTTCAACCCCAAAATGGGAAATACGCAGGGCATCAGATTAAGGATCAAACCGCCCAACACAGCGAACAATATTATCACAGCGAAATTTTCTGTGCCGCCGCCTGCAAAACCGGATGAGGCTACATGTCCTGCACCGTCATTTGAAAGGGCGGCAATATCCGCACCTCCGCTGGGTATAGCGCCGGGTACAGCTGATACGATAACGCCTTGCGCATTGCCGCTGATGTCATCACCGTATCGCAGCACGCCGGAAACGGCATTCAAATTTGCGCCGCGATAGCCGGTTTTGATAACCAGATAATCGCCGATCCGGCGTGCGGATTGCCCGACTGGATAATCGACCACATCGGGCGTCAACGCGAAAAAATACGGCTTGTCCACCTTTGCCGACGCCGCAAATGGCACCGCGATTTCCATAAACTTCCCCGCTGCCATAAAACGCGCCTGCCGGTCCAGCGGCACGGGCAATGCGGCGCGGAATCCGTCAAACGCCGCGCGGTCCGCCGCCAATACCCTGCCCTGTCCCGCGACCAATTCTAGCGTCAGGTCATCACCCTCTGGCACACAAATCCGGTCCGTACACGCCAGCCAGTCCGCGCGCACATGGATGCGCAATTTAGTGCCCGCCGGGATAGACGGATCAACCGTCAAATCGGTGAGCAGCGCATAGGGCCGTTCGTAAACATAATTCATCAGGCCGCTGATTATCAGCGGTTTGGGCACCGGATATCTAAGCTCTGCTGCGGTCACCTCCGGCGGCAGATCCCATTTAAGCTGCATGCCTAGCCCGGCATCCCCGCCATTGATCCAGTATCCATGCCAAGTGGGCTTGGGCGTCATCACAAATGCCAAGGTCACGGCCTTACCCGGCGCAGGGTTCATCGTTTCAGCGCGCAATTGCGCAGGTACATTCAGCGGTGCACCCGGCAATTGTGCAAAGGCAGGAACGCTAACCGCCAACAGGCAAAGCGCCACAGCCGCACGGATTATAATCCAAAATCTATGCATCATTGGGTACATTCGCGCTTCATGCCATTCCGGTTTCATCTATGACAGTTATTTATTCCGCCGCTGCACTCACCCCAACCGCGCCAATGCCGCCGTCAACCGCTCGGCCTCAGCTGATTTTTCGGCCATATCGGCGCGGGCTTTCTCGACCGCTTCGGGCTTGGCTTTCTCGACGAAAGCGGCGTTGGACAGGCGGCCTTGTAACGAAGCGACTTCCTTAGTCGCGGCCTCAATCGCTTTGGTAATTCGGGCGCGTTCGGCGTCCAGATCGATTACGCCCTTTAATGGGATAACGAATGTCGCTTCATCCACAACCAGCTGGATAGATCCGCCCTGCGGTGCATCGTTGGTGCTGACATTTTCCAGCCGTGCAATCCGGTTGATTGCCGCGCTTTGGTTTTCAAGACGGGCCTTTGTGGCCTCACTCGCATCGCGAACAAATGCATCCATTTTTGCACCCGGCGCGATACCAAGTTCATTCTTGGCGCTGCGCACCGTATCAACCAGCTTAATCAACCATTCAACCTCTGCGGTGGCCTCCGCATCAACCGCTGCTTTGGGCTCGGGCCATTTCGCGTGGATGACATCATATTTGCGGGGGCGAGCGGGGTCGGCCATCGAATGCCA
>JANOKA010000043.1:0-17843 GCA_031418995.1 Sphingomonadales bacterium
CGGATCGAAACCGCGTTTGCCCTGCGGGAGGTGGTCAATCGTGCGGTTCCGCCGCGGCTATTGGGATAAACGAGGGAATAGAGTATGTGACATTATCATAACGAAACTGTGATGAAAATGCCACATGTTTCAAAAAGGACATAGAAGCTGTCACAAAATTACTTGAAAGGATCGCGCTTTGCTGTTTTTGTGCAATCACAAATAGAAATTTTGTAATCCGCCGAACAGAGTTGGATGCAAAACGAGTTATTCACGGGACGGGACGCCAAAAATTTGATGGCGGCATTTGCGCCACATCAAAGGGTTGAAACCATGAAAAAAGGATCAGTTATGCGTAAGCACATTGCAAAAATTACCGCCGCCAGCATTGCCATTAGCGCATTGTCACTTTCTATGCCTGCGTTCGCAGCGGAAGAACCTGCCGCCGAAGAAGAGGCGAGCGGCCCTATTGATGTTACGGCAAACGTAACATTTGTGTCCGATTACCGTTTTCGCGGCGTATCGCTCAGCGGCAAAGACCCTGCATTGCAAGCGAGTTTGACCGTTGCACACGAATCAGGCGCTTATGTCGGTGTATGGACATCGACACTTGCCGAAAATGACGGCAGCGATCTTGAAGTTGATCTATATGCTGGATTTGCCGGCGGCGAAGCGATCACCTATGATATTGGTGCCACATATTATGTGTACCCGGGTGTCAGTGAGTTCAATTATGTTGAAACAACCGGTAAGCTTGGAACAACAGTAGGACCTGCTACATTGGGCGTGTTGGTTGCGTATGCACCAAAGCAAAACAATCTGGGCGACAATGACAATCTGTATCTCGCCACAAATGCATCCGTCGGCATTCCCGATACCCCGTTCACTTTGTCCGGAACATTCGGATATGAGGATGGCGCATTTGGCGGTCCTACAGGCGATAAGCTTGATTGGTCGGCTGGTGTTTCGGCCTCGTTTGACATGTTGACACTTGGCGCGTCATACGTAGATTCAAACCGCCGCAGTGTTTTTGCGCCGGGCGATTCAAAAAAGAGTGTTGTATTATCGGTAGGTCTAACCTTCTAAACTAAAACGAAAGAATGTGCGCGCAGTTGGGAAACGAGGTCACTTGACCAACATCACTGGCTGTGCGCACTATACCTTATGACTATTTCTATGTCGGCATGGATTGCTGAAAACAAAATCGATGAAGTTGAATGCATTGTGCCCGATATCAACGGCGTGCAACGCGGCAAGGTACTGCCAGCGAAGAAATTCTTGGCGTCGGTCGCAGACAAATCCTTACGGATACCCGGCAGTGTTTTCATCAGCACCATAGACGGCCATTATCCTGAGGATATTCCAGATATTTGGGACAAGGATCCCGATAAGATATTGGTGGCAGACCCGGACACTATATGCCGCGCGCCGGGGTTCAAATCCCCTACAGCTTTCGTTATTGCCGATGTGCTGAACAGCAACGGGACGCCAGTTTCAATCGCGCCGCGCGCGATATTGAAAAAGGTCATGTCGCTATACGAAGCCAAAGGCTGGCGGCCAATTGTTGCTCCTGAGGTCGAGTTCTACCTCGTGTCACAAAACGAAGATCCCGACTTTCCACTGCATCCCCCCGCAGGTCAATCGGGCCGCTCAGAAACCGCAAGCCAGCCATACGGGTTGGAGGCGATGAACGAGTATGAGGATATCATCGACCATATTTATGATGATTGCGAGATGATGGGTCTCGACATCGACACCATGATACATGAAATGGGCGCAGCGCAGTTGGAGGTGAACTTCATCCACGGCGACCCGTTGAAACTGGCCGATAGCGTATTTCTTTTCAAACGCGTGGTGCGCAGCGTGGCCAAAAAGCACGGCGTGTTTGCAACTTTTATGGCCAATCCAATGGCGGGGCAACCCGGCAGCGCGATGCATATCCACCAATCGGTTGTGGATTTTGACTCGGGCAAAAATCTGTTCTCTACCTCCAATGGCCGCGACAGCGCGCTGTTCCGCAGTTACATAGCGGGTCTGGTGCGGTTGATGCCGCAAATATCGCCAATGTGGGCACCCAACGTGAACAGCTTCCGCAGGATGCGGCCCGACAGTGCGGCGCCGATAAACGTACAATGGGGCATCGACAATCGGTCATGCGGATTTCGCGTACCGATATCCGACAGGCATAACCGCCGCGTGGAAAACCGCTTACCGGGTGCGGATTCCAATCCATATCTGGCTATGGCCGCGACGTTGGTGTGCGGATATATTGGTATGGTGGAGCGTATGATCCCGCCCAAAATGATCGAGGGCAGCGCCTATAACAGAGCGCGTACCTTGCCGCGAACGCTAGAAGCGGCGCTCGATAGGTTCAACAGCTGTAAAAAGGTCCGGTTGTTATTGGGCGATGATTTCTTTGAAATTTTCTATGCCATCAAGGATTATGAACTGTTCAATTACCAATCGGTTGTATCGAGTTGGGAACGCGAGCATTTGCTGCTGAGGGTGTAATGCCCGATCCGTTGAACAACAGTTATTACGCCGCAACCGTCAATGCGTGGGAAAAGCAGCCAGAACTGATTGGCCAAGCTGACTGTGATGTTGTGGTTGTTGGCGGCGGTTTTACCGGCGTATCGGCGGCATTAGCAGCGGCAGAAAAAGGTTTCTCGGTCATTTTGTTGGAAAGCCAATATATCGGCTTTGGCGCGTCGGGGCGCAATGGCGGGCAATTGATTCCTGGACTGCGTTGGTCGTTAAGCGAACTTGATACCGAATTTGGCCGCGTACGCACCCAGGCTATATTTGACTTGGCATGGCGGGAAAATGCGGTGCTGCGGCGGATTAAAAAACACAAGATCGAGTGCGACTTGAAACAAGGGCATTTAGAGGCTGCGTATAAGCCTGACCATCATCGCGCTATGACCAACGAGGCTGAGTTTATGGCACGTGAATTCGGCTGGCAATCGGCTGGAATTATGTCTGCGCAGGATATGGGCGAACATATTTCAGGTGGTAAATATCACGGCGGAATATACGATACCGCAGGCGGTCACTTTCACCCGCTAAATTATTTACGGGGCCTTGCAAAAGCCGCGCTTGCGTCTGGTGTCGTAATTTATGAAAATAGCGCGGTGCTGCGAACCGTCAATGAAACGGGTGTAGCGGCGGTGACTGGGCAAGGACAAGTGAACGCCAAATATGCGGTGATCGCGGCTGATGCCTGGACGCATGACATTGCGCCTGATCTTGGCAGTTATACCGTGCCGATCATGAATTATAATATCGCGACGGTGCCGCTGCCCGATGCTGATGTTTTGCTTCCAAGCGATGCGGCGGTGGCCGATAGCCGGTTTGTCCTGAACTATTTCCGGCTGTCGGCTGACAAGCGCATGATTTTTGGTGGCGGCGAGAAATATGTCCAGACTCCGCCGACTGATATAGCCGGATTTGTGCGCGGCCATATGACGCAAGTATTCCCGACGTTGGAAAGTGTACCCATCGATTATGCATGGGGAGGTAGCGTCGCTGTGACCATGAACCGCCTGCCGCATATGGGGCGCAACGGTAACATCTTTTACGCGCATGGATTTTCCGGGCACGGCGCATTGATTACGACATTGGCCGGTGAATTAATTGCCGAAGCGTTGAGCGGAACAGCGGGAAAATTCGATGTATTTGCAAGCATGCCGCACCGTAAGTTTCCCGGTGGCCGGATGCTTGCGCGGCCACTGGCTACATTGGGTTTGATGTGGTTTGCATTGAGAGACAGGTTATGATTACCGCCGCTGCTATCACCAAAATGCACGAGGCGGAAACCGCTCGTTTCATGGCCGCTAATCCGAAATCTGCGGCTTTGGCGCAGCAATCATGCGGGTGGTTCCAAGGCGTACCATTTCATTGGATGGAAGACTGGCCAAGTCCTTTTCCAATCGCCGCCGCATCGGCAAACGGAGCTAAGTTAACTAGCATTGACGGCGTCGTTTACGATGATTTCTGCCTTGGCGACACCGCCAGCATGTTTGGTCATTCGCCGCCCGAGTTGAGCGCTGCACTGGCGCATCAAGTTGGTCAGGGGCTGAGCTATATGTTGCCTACGCCCAAGGGCGCAGAATTGTCGGTGATGTTGGCTACGATGTTTGGCCTGCCGCAGTGGCAGGTAACAACCACAGCAAGCGAAGCGAACCGCGCTGTTATCCGTTGGTGCCGGGGCATTACGGGACGTAAGAAAATCCTGATTTTCAATGGCTGTTATCACGGTGCGGTTGACGATGTATTTGCCGATTTACGTGGCGGCATGGCAGTGAACCGCCCCAGCCTGATCGGGCAGGTCCACGATATTTTGCCCACCACCACAGTGATCGAATTTAACGATGTCGTGGCGCTTGAAGCCGCGCTGCGCAAAGGTGACATTGCTTGTGTACTTGCCGAACCGTTGATGACCAACGTTGGCATGGTACGCGATGATCCGAACTTTCTAGTTACTATGCGTAGGCTATGCAGCGAAACGGGCACGCTGCTTGTGCTCGATGAAACCCATACAATATCATCGGGCTATGGTGGTCATTCAGGCACCTATGGTCCCATGCCCGACATCATGGTGATTGGAAAATCCATTGGCGGCGGTATTCCCTGCGCCGTTTATGGTTTCAGCCACGAGGTGGCATCACGTATGGCAAGCCTAAATGCGGCGCGGCCGCCGGGACATAGCGGTATTGGCACGACGTTATCGGCAAACGCGCTGTCGATCACGGCCATGCATGCAATGCTGGGTCAAGTGATAACCAAGTATGCTTATACGCATATGCTTAACATGGCATCTCGGCTGGTGGACGGTTTGGAGGCATTGATTGTGCAACATAATGTGGATTGGCACGTGGTCAACGCAGGTGCGCGAGTGGAGTTTTTATGCGTGCCGAAACCGCCACGCAATGGCGGTGAAGCTCGCGCAATGATGCGGCCTGAACTGGACGCAGCCATCCACTTGTATCTGGCTAATCGCGGCATATTGCTTGCGCCATTTCACAATATGATGCTGTTAAGTCCGGTAACGCCATCATCGCAGGTCGATCATCTCTTGCAGGAAATGTCGAATTGTATAATCCAGTTGCAGGAGAGTATATATGATTAAACGCGCCGTATCATCAGCCATAGTTGCGCCCAAAAGCGAGGCAGAGGCATTCTTCGCAGCACATCCGAATATCGATTCTATCGAAATGATCTATACCGATTTCGGCGGTGTTCCGCGCGGAAAACGGCTGCGCCAGCATGAGGTGTTAGACGTATATGTGCAGGGGCGTTTCTTTCCCGGCTCGATAACGGTCGTCGATATCACGGGGCAAGATACCGTTGAAACCGGATTGGTATGGGAAGACGGCGATGCCGACCGTTCTATGAAACCGATACCCGGTACGCTCGTTAAGACGCCTTGGGGCGGCGAGAATGCTGCGCAGTTTCTGGTAGATTTCTACGAATTGGACGGGCAACCGCATGATCTTGATCCGCGCCATGTGCTCGGGCTGGTGCTTGACCGTTATGCCGCCGACGGGCTGACTCCGGCGCTAGCGGTGGAACTGGAATTCTATCTACTCGACCCGCGCCGCAGCCGCGATGGCCGTATTCGTCCGGCGCGCCCCGATTATAATCGTACGACGCCAAAGGGTGTGGAGGTATATGGCCTGCGCGAACTGGATGATTTCCGGCCATTTTACGACGCGCTTTATGCCGCGTGTGATGCGCAGGACATTCCTCTGGAATCGGCAATTTCCGAATTTGCCCCGGGGCAATGCGAGCTGACCCTGCGATACAAGCCGGACGTGCTGCGCGCCTGTGATGACGCGATCATGTACAAACGGATCGTTAAGGCAGTGGCGCAGGCACATGGGTTGGAAGCGACTTTTATGGCCAAGCCGTTTGAGGATCAGGCGGGTAATGGCATGCATATTCATGTTTCGATGAACGACGTGGATGGCAATAACCTGTTCGCCGATGATGATCCCGAAGGCACGCCAATGCTACGCCATGCCATTGGCGGAATGATCGGCAGCGTGGGCGATGCTTTTGCGATATTTGCGCCACATGCCAACAGTTATCGCCGGTTCAAGGCCAATAGCTATGCGCCCGTCGCACCGACCTGGGGGGTTAATAATCGCACGGTATCTTTTCGTATTCCCGCTGGCGCGCCCAAAAGCCGCCATGTTGAACACCGGGCATGCGGCGCAGATGCCAACCCGTATCTGGCTGTCGCTGCGGTACTTGCAGGCATGCATCACGGCATCACTAACAAAGTCGATCCCGGCGCGGCAGTTGTTGGCAACGGCTATGACCGCGATTCAAGCAAAGATGACAAGCCGCCGTCCAACTGGTTTTCTGCCGTCGACCGCTTTCACGGGTCCGCGTTGATGCGGGAATATCTGGGCCACCGATTTGTGGATATGTACACTATTGTCAAACGGGTGGAACAGGACCGCTATTTCGGCCATGTGCCCAATATCGATTATGATTGGTACTTGCGAAACGCCTGAGTTTAGGCGGCATAAAAAAAGCTTTTCAATGCGAATTAAATGGGTAGCATAAGGCACATAATAAGCGGGAAAAATACCCTCAGGGTTATAGGAGATAATTATGGACATTAATACATTCCTCGCATCTGCAGATCGCCGTTCGTTGATGAAGGGCATGGGCATCGCGGCTATCGGTTTGACCCTGACCGGAGGTCTGGCGGCCTGCAGCAAAACTGGCGGAAAGAAAATGGCGAACGGCGAGGCTGCCGCGCTGAATTTTTATAACTGGGATGACTATATCGGTGAAACAACGCTTTCCGATTTTGAGAAGGCTACGGGCGTTAAGGTCAAAATGGACCTGTTCGACACCAATGATGTCCTGTTTGCAAAGTTCAAGACGGGCAATCCGGGTTATGACGTGATCGTTCCGTCCAATGATTTTGTTGAAAGAATGGTTCAGGCCGATATGCTGCAGCCGCTGGACATGGCGCAAATACCGAATTTCAAAAATATCGATCCGGCCTTTATTGACGTTGCGTACGATCCGGGCCGGAAATATTCTATGCCTTATACATGGCTCGTGCTGGGCATCGGATACCGTAAATCCAAAGTAATCCCTGCGCCCGACAGCTGGAAAGTCCTGTTTGACAGTGACCAATATAAAGGACGTATTTCGGTTTTGTCCGAGGCTGGCGACATGTTCCGCTTACATGCCAAATATCTCGGTAAATCCCTCAATTCGCTCACGCCTGAGGATGTCAAAACCATTGAAGCAATGATGATAAAGCAAAAACCTTTTATCAAACGTTATCATGATGATGATGGACAGGATTTGCTGGTGAAGGGCGATATTGATCTTGTGTTGGAATATAATGGCGACATCGCGCAGTCCATGGCCGAGGATGATGACATCGGCTTTGTAGTTCCCAAGGAAGGCAGTTCGTTGAATTCCGATAACCTGTGCATTCCAAAGGGTGCAAAGCATCCCAAAAATGCGCATGCATTCATTAATGCCCTGTTGGATGTTGAGGTTGGCAAGGCAATTACCACCGACATCAAATATCCGACACCGAACGCTGCGGTAAAAGCCGCAATGGATGATGCGTATCGCAACAATCCGGTCATATTCCCACCCGCCGATGTTCTGGCGAAATGTGAATATGCCGTTTTCAACTCAGAATTGCAGCCTTTGTTCGAAGAATCATTTACCCGCATCAAAGCCTCCTGACGCTGTTTGAGTAAAGGAGGCAGCGTTGGCCGAACAGGATTGGAGTGAGGATAAAAAGCCCTTTTGGGCGATATCCACTGTGCCGCTTTTGTGGACTTTGGTGTTCTTTCTGGTTCCGATGGTGTTTGTGTGGCTGTATAGTTTCGGCACCAATCAGGGTTTGACAGAAATCGAGATATCGGGGACGCTCGATAACTATAAACGCGCAACCGAATGGTTGTATCTGTCGATTTTTGCCAAGTCCCTGGCGGTCGCGGCGCTGACCACGTTGATTTGCCTGATCGTTGGTTTTCCGGTGGCTATGGCGATCACCTTTGCCAGTGAGAAATGGCGGCCATGGCTTTTGCTGCTCATCATGCTGCCATTTTGGACCAACCTGTTGATCCGCACTTATGCGTTGATGATGATGCTCGGCAGTCAAGGATATGCCACAAAAGCTGCCAATGCCGGACTTGGTGCGCTGTGGGGCGGCAGCAGCTGGCTGAAGTCGCTTTTTGGGTTGGAGCCGCTGCCGACTTGGGAGCCGATTGAGCTGCTGTACAATAATTTCGGCGTTATTTTCGGTCTGGTTTATGTCCATTTGCCGTTCATGGTATTACCGCTTTATGCTGCGCTCGACCGGCTCGACAAAAGCTTGATAGAGGCCAGTCTGGATTTGGGCGCAGGTCATTTCCGCACGCTGATGAAAATCGTTGTTCCGCTGGCTGGCCCCGGCATTATTGCCGGCGTGATGATTACTTTGATCCCTGCATTGGGCGCATATCTAACCCCTGATCTGATGGGTGGGACCGACAGTCAGATGATTGCCAACGTGATCGAAAGGCAGTTCAAACGTGCCAATGACTGGCCGTTCGGCGCAGCGCTTTCGTTCCTGCTGATATATGTGATGTTCATCATTATCGCGTTGCAAAGCATGCGCAAAAAGATACCTGAGGTATCGAAATAATGGGTGTCTTTAGCAAAACTGCACGGGCACCGCTGGAATATACCAAAACGCTGTGGATGCGCGGATGGGTGGGGGCGGTCATGCTGTTCTTGTATATCCCGTTATTCATTTTGATGGCCTTCAGTTTTAATGACAGCAAACGCAACGTTGTATGGCGTGGTTTTACAACGAAATATTATGAAAAAGCATGGAATAACACACAGTTATGGGATGCGATGACCAATTCGTTGACCATCGCGTTCTTTGCAACGATTTTCAGCCTTATGCTCGGCGCGCTGACCGCTGTGATGCTGTGGCGTTTCAGATTTCCTTTTAAGGGTGCTGTCGACGGGGTGATTTCCTTGCCGATCATCGTGCCTGAAATCTGCCTTGGCGTGGCGATGCTGGTGTTTTTTTCGTGGATAGGCTGGCCCAATGATCTGGTCTGGCCGTTTAATCTGGGCGCTATAATCATTGCGCATATTACATTCTGTTTTCCGTTTGTGACTATGGTGGTCCGGTCCCGGCTGGCAAGTTTTAACCGCGAACAAGAAGAGGCAGCAAAGGATCTGGGGGCAGGGGAATGGCAAACTTTCCGTGATATCTTGATCCCGCATGCCAAACCGGCATTGATCGCCGGGGCGCTGCTTTCGTTCACACTCAGTCTTGATGATTTTGTCATCACATTTTTCACCAGTACGCCGGGAACTGACACATTTCCGGTTTTGGTATACTCGCTGGTAAAGCGCGGGGTTACGCCAGATATCAACGCGGCTTCGACGATCCTGATCATATTAACGGTGATCCTGACCGCGGTTGCCCTGAAATTCCAAGATGCGCAAAGCATAGCAGAAGGCCATTAACATGTCGCAGCCGATCATCCAGATACGCGGTGTCACCAAACGCTTTGGCAAAATGGTTGCCGTCGATGATGTGTCTTTGGACATTCTTGCTGGCGAGTTTTTTGTGCTTCTGGGGCCGTCGGGGTGCGGCAAAACAACTTTGCTGCGGATGATCGCCGGGTTTGAGGTTCCTACCGAGGGACAGATTATAATTGATGGTCAGGATATGAGCCGGATCGCCCCCAATAAACGCCCCGTCAATATGGTGTTCCAAAGCTATGCCGTGTTCCCGCATATGACCGTGGCACAGAATGTCGGATATGGCCTGAAAATTGCGGGCGTTGGCCGCGCCGAAACCGACGACCGCGTGCGCGAGGCGCTGGAGCTGGTGAAGCTTGGCGGGTTTGAGGACCGCACCCCTGACCAGATGTCGGGCGGACAGCGGCAGCGTGTGGCGTTGGCACGAAGCCTTGTAATGCGGCCAAAGGTTTTGCTGCTTGATGAACCTTTGTCGGCGCTTGATGCCAAGCTGCGCGCACAGATGCAGTTTGAGCTGGCTGATTTGCAAGATAAAGTGGGTATCACTTTCGTCACGGTTACGCACGATCAGGACGAGGCGCTGTCGATGGCCAGCCGGGTTGCGGTAATCAACAAAGGCGAGGTATCGCAGCTTGCCCCGCCATCCGACCTGTATGAATATCCGGCCAACCGGTTTGTCGCCGATTTTGTCGGATCGGTGAATATATTCGAGGGCAAATTGACCGTTGATGAAAAAGACAAGGCGGTGGTGGATTGCCCAGAGGTGGGCAAAATATATATGGATCACGGCGTCACCGGCGCGCACGAATCGCAGGTCTGGGTTGCGATCCGCCCTGAAAAAATGCTGCTGCATGTTCCGGGCAAGGGCGACGCGGTAAAGGCCGCCGCCAAAGATGCGCCCGAAGGGCATAATTTTGCGCGCGGCGTTATCAAAGGCATGAGTTATCTGGGTGACTGCACCTTGTTTGAAATCGAACTGGAAAGCGGCCGCATGGTCCGCGTCCGGCGGAGCAATATCTCGCGCACCGACCAGTATGATTTTACGTGGGATGATAAAGTCAGCATGCATTGGAACAGCGCCAGCCCCGTTGTTTTGTTGGCTTGAGCTTACGTTCACGCAACGTGCTCTAATTTCGCGGAGTTTTCCGTTTCGCTTGGGTAGGTTCGGCAAAGATCACTGGCAAATCCTCAACACGTCGTCACCCTGAACGCGTTTCAGGGTACGCCGTGCATCCAAGGTCAGTTCTATCCTGAGAGCTGGACCCTGAAATTAATTCAGGGCGGCGGCGGGTTTGCAGGATGGCAACCGTTATGCAGTTCTGCACAAATCCAAAAACCGTGCTGCCGCCATGAAATCGAACTGCCTGTCGCGGCGGTTCTTCAGCGCAAAATCATCTGCTCCCCATTTATCCTCTTGCCACAATTCGTCCAGCACCAAATCGGGCCACAGGGCATCGGCCGTAACTTCGCCTTCCAGCAGCGCTAACAACGCAATCAGCGATCCCGATATCGGCACCATTTTTGACGCCGCCGCCAATTGCCAATTGTTTAGATCACCAACAGCTTCTTTCAAACGGCTTAGTGTGGGGGCCGGCTGCGGCTGGTGCATGATCCCTGTTACAATGGTAAATTCCGCAAAATACCGCGCTTGCGCCCAGCGAAGGTAACGGTCCCAGATGTCTGCTTGCCGCTGCACCAATATATCCGGTTCTTCGGCGCGGTAACAAAATAAATCGGTTTCGCCATATGCTGCAATTGCGCTTACGAAACCATCCCGGTCCGCGCCAATCCGGTCAATCGCTGCGTTGGCAAGACCCGTGATGGGCATAATCATCGGGTCAATATCATCACCAACCGTGTTCCACTCGGCACATACCGCTTGCGCCATAGCAATGTTCGGCAGCAACAGATCGGCGCGCATAGGGGTTTTGACAGGGCGCGCATCAAGCCGAATTGCAAAGGCGTTACCCGCCGTTTCGACGCTGGCATTTTTCCAAAAGCGTTTCATTATTTCGGCGTGCTTTTCCATCGGCGCGACAATATGGCAGGCAAGGCAATAAAATCGAACACGCCAATGGCAAAGAATAAATATCCTACAGTGACTGGCAAATCCATGATTCCGTTGGCTATAATCGCAAGGCCGAATACCAGCATTGCGCTGCCCATTAAACGCACTGCGCTGATTATGGCATAGCGTTTGCGCGCCAGTGCTTCGCTTTTGTCATCCTCTAAATTCATCGCATATCATCCAAATATTGTTTCAATTCTTCCATGGTTTCGGCAATGACATCGGCTCCGGTGGCGCGCAATTCATCGGCGGGATGATAGCCCCATGACACGCCAATCGTTCGGCATCCCGCCGACCGGCCCATCTGCATATCATAGCTGGTATCGCCGATCATCGCTGTCCGGCTGGCCTCACTTTGCGCATCGATAATGGCCTGATGCACCATGGCGGGATGCGGTTTTGACGGGTGGCGGTCTGCGGTTTGCAAGGTGACAAACTGGTCATAAATCCCGTGATGATTTAGACAATTGGTTAGACCGCGATCCGATTTTCCCGTCGCCACGCCCAATGCCCAACCTTCCGCCGATAGGGAATCCAAAAGCTCTTTCATCCCGGCATAAAGCGGCTCTTCTATCAGGCCGTTTTGGCGCAGCGCATGAAATGCTGATTTATATTGCTCGGCCAACGCACTGCGCACTTCTTCATCCGCATTTGGTATTAAAGCGCTTGCCGCCTCAAAGACGCTAAGGCCAACAATCCGGCGTATCTGGCTCCGCGGCGGAGCTAGCATGCCAAGCGCGGCAAAGGCATGCTCCATCGCCATGCAGATATTGGCCTGACTATCCACCAACGTGCCGTCGCAATCGAACAGCGCGAGGAACGTCATGGGCGCGCATAGTCCCGCACAAGCCGCGCCATATGTGCATCGCCGCGTTGCTCCAATGCATCGGCAACACGCAGCCGTTCACTGACAGGTTTGTTTTGCGACAGTTTGAATGTGTGCCGCCAAGCCGTGATTTCCATTTCAAACCCAACAATAGCGGCCGTCATTTTGCGGAATATGCCGTCATCCATCTTATCGCGCGTCCACGGCTTTTTGGGCAGCAGCCGTTCTTCATGCAGCGCGCTCAAATTGTCGAGCTGCGCGATCAGGCCATCATCGTCCAGCGTCCGGACGCGGCCCTCCATTTCAATCGCAACATAATTCCATGTCGGAACTTGGTTTGCGCCTGCATAATAATCTGAACTGATATAGCATTCAGGGCCGTTAACCACCGCCAAGGCCACCGACCCCGTGATGTGCTTGGTAAGGTCATTGGCCCGTGCCAAATGGAATTGCAGCGTATCGCCCGTGCACACAAACGGCGCATGGGCCACGCGGGGGCCATCTGGCGTCGTCAGGAATATTGTACCAAAGCCAATATCGCGCACCCAACCCACCAGCAATTCATGCTCAGCCTCAGGCGATAATTTTGACCGAAATACGGCATTTGGATACATTAGCTTCTCCCTTTCCTGACGGGAGTGTTCCGTGATACGCCCGATTTTGGTTTGCCCATCGTTTTACCGCGCCCCTTGGATGCAATCGCTTTGGAGGTGTCTTTTTTGCGGTCACTTTTCTTGCTATCACTGCGTGCTTTTTTAACCGGCTCGCTGCCCCGTGCACGCCGTTCGCCCTTGCGTTCCTTGCGCGCAGTTTTGGCAATATTGGCCTTCAGCCGGATTTTGCCTTCCAACGTATCCTTCGCCTTGGGAGTCACCAGTGGCAGCAAATTGCCCAGCGCCATGTCAAATCCCAGATCCTCAAAACTTTCGGCCATGTGCGGCGGCAGATTAGCCGTCACGTCCAGCGCCTCCCCCTTGGGATGGTCGATGCGGATCCGCCGCGCATGCAGATGCATCTTGCGGCTGATCGTTCCGGTCAGAAACGCGTCCTTGCCGCCATATTTGCCGTCACCCACAATCGGATGGCCAATCGCCGCCATATGTACGCGCAGCTGGTGCGTACGCCCCGTATACGGCTGCAATTCCACCCACGCACAGGTATTTCCGGCGCGTTCGATGATCCGGTAGCGCGTTTTCGCGCTTTGCCCTTTTTCGGGATCAACATGCATTTTCTCGCCGCCCGATCCCGGCTGTTTGCCGATGGGCAGTTCAATCAGGCCATCCTCAATCGCGGGAACGCCAACTACCAAGGCCCAATATACTTTGCGCGCCGTGCGCGATGCAAACGCCTTGGAAAAATGCGCCGCCGCCCGCGATGAGCGCGCCAACAAAAGCGCGCCCGATGTGTCCTTGTCCAATCGGTGCACCAGCTTTGGCCGGCCGTCGACATCAAACCATAACGCATCCAGCAAGCCGTCGACATGTTCATGCGTTTTCGTGCCGCCCTGCGTCGCTAGCCCCGCTGGCTTGTTAATGACCAGCGCGTCTTTATCTTTATGAATGACCAGTCCTTGCGCAAAATCGATCATATCCTCGGTCAATTCGGCGCGTTTTTTCACGCGCGATGGCCGCGTTTCGGGATCGGCATTTGGATCGGATGGCGGCACACGGATGGCCTGTCCCGCCTGTACACGGTCCCCGGGCGCGGCGCGTTTGCCATCGACGCGGATTTGCCCCGTGCGTGCCCAGCGCGACACTTCGTTGAAACTGGTATCGGGCAATTGGCGGCTGAACCAGCGGTCCAGACGAATGCCATCATCATCGGCGTCCACGGTGAATTCCCGAATGCCCTGTGCGCCCGATTGATTATTCGATCCGCCCTTTGGCGCAGGCGCAGCGGCGGCCGCAGCTTTGGTTTTGGCAGGGCTGTTCGGTGTGCGAGCGGCGGGTGTGCGTGCAGGCAGTTTGGTTGGCGCGCGGCCCGAAGATGCGCGTTTGATCGGCGGCTTGCTCATGCGAAAATTCCTTTGCTGATCGACAGGCCAGCGAATACCGCAGCCAAAGCCAGAACAACCGATAGCAGCGCATAGACCGCCGATTGCCAAACATCGCCGCGCTGTATCATCATCACCATCTCCATACTAAACGCGCTAAACGTCTTAAACCCGCCGAGCAAGCCGACGCCCAGCAGCAACCGCAGTTCATGGTCCACGCCGCGCCCCGTATGCGTCAACCACCCCATCAGCGCCCCGATCAGCAATCCGCCAAGCACGTTTGCGGTAATGGTACTCCATGGCCAAGTCGCTGTGACTGTGCCATCACCGGAAAAGCGCGGCACGGCAACATTCAACAAATGCCGCAACCCAGCGCCAACCCCGCCGCCCATCATTACAAGAATAAGAGATTTCATCCCGCCCCCATACCCGCGCTTTGCGCCGATGGGAAGCGGGGGGTTTGAGTGTGGGGGTCGTTGGGGTAGATTTAGCTAAAGCAGACGTCTATCGCTTAGAATAAGGAATAGTTAGTTACCAATTTGGCGAGGCTCCTAAACAAAATGAACTTAAAACAGGCCCTTGTCCGCGTCAAAACCGAAGAAGACGTCAAAGACGCCTATATCAAGGCGCTGGGGCTAAAGTCCTATTTCAAGGGGCTGGTCGATATTCAGACCAAGGAAGTATGGTTTGAGGCGAAGGAAGCATCAACCCCGCCTATCATCATGTTCGCGCAGTTGCTGGTCTATGTCCGTGCCGCGCAAAAACGGGGCGAGCCAATCCCGGCGTTTCTGGCGGTAATCGACCGGACGAAAGCGGCGATCATGCCGACCGAACATGCGCTGCCGATATTCGAGGACAAGAATATCGTCTGGCCCAAATCGGGCTCGGCGGCGGGCAAGGAGCTCGCGGCGCAGATCGCCTCTTATGTCGAAACCCATTATGTCGTCTATGACATCGCGAGCCACGAAAAGGAATTTATCGACGCGGTAACCTCGGCGATCAAAGAAGGGCGGATCATCCGCACGCCGATAACGCCCGACAATCTGCGTCAGGTGTTTGACAAATGGGTGGATATGGTCGGCAGCGAGCTTGGCACCGTTAATCCGGCTGACCTAGCTGTGTTTTTCTTTGCTGACATCATGCATGATGGCCGGAACGAAGCGATGACCAAGTTGCCTGCGCGCTTGCTGTTCAACGGTGATAAGCCGGTGTTCTTGCTCAACGGCCAACAATATGAACTGGCCAGCGAGCGCGGCTATCGCAATTTCTGGGCGATCTATCACCGTCCGCCTGAACAGAAACATCGGCATTATTTGCTGGAACGGCGCGACAGCCTGTTGCCGCTCGACGAGCAGAAGTTCAAGGGTGCGTATTACACGCCGCTGCATATTGTCGATAAAGCCTATGAGCAGTTGGTGGCGACGCTGGGGCCGAACTGGCAGGACCGCTACATCGTGTGGGATATGTGCGCGGGTGTCGGCAATCTGGAGGCCAAGCACAGCAATTTGCGCAACGTGTATATGAGCACGCTCGATCAGCCCGATGTCGAGATCATGCGGCTGAACCCGGCGTTCGCGGGGGCGACGATTTTCCAATATGATTATCTGAACGACGATGTGACTGATTTCGGCGAGATTGATTATTCGTTGTCAGACAAACTGCCCGCAGATTTGCGCCAAGCAATTGCCGATGCGAAGGAAGGGAAGAAGGGCGCGAAGAAGATATTGGTGCTGATTAATCCGCCTTATGGCGAGGCGGCAAACTCGCAAGGAAATGCAGGTAAGAAAGGGATAGCAAAGACCAAGGTCAGCTACGGGATGGAACATCTGGGCTATGCTGCGCGCGAGTTATTCGTTCAATTCATGCACAGAGTGATGATTGAGATGCCTCATTCAACCTTGGCGATGTTTAGCAAACTCAAATATGTAAATGCACCGAACTTGGAGAAATTTCGCGAAAATTGGACAGCTCAATATTTGGATGGCTACGTCGTTCACAGCAAATCTTTTGACGGACTAAAAGGTAATTATCCGATTGGGTTTCTCATCTGGGATTTGGCGAAAAATGGTCCTAAGGAATCGATTCACACCACTGCCTTGGACAAGAATGGAAATCTGATTGGAGAAAAGGCATTCTTCAATATCCCCAACAACCGTTTCCTAAGCGAATGGCTTCCGCGCCTTAAAACAACATCACAAAACATTCCGTTGAAGAATGCTGTGACAACACAAGATGGTCATGCAAAAGTCAGTACGTGGCACGAGGGTGCGATTGGGTATTTGCTTTCAAATAGTAACGACCCCCAAAATGCTGGGACGTTAACTGCGCTCTTCTCTTCCGTTTATAGCGCAGGCAACGGATACTATGTAACCCGCGATAACCTCTGGCAAGCAGCCATCGTCTTCGCCGTGCGCCGCCTCATCAAGCCAACATGGCTCAACGACCGCGACCAGTTTCTGCAACCCTCGCAGCCGCTGACTGACGCATTCAAATCGGATTGTCTGGTCTGGATGCTGTTCAACGGCAGCAACCTGAGTGCCGGGGCCGACGGCCTCCACTGGAACGACCGCGACTGGAGCCTCGTCAACCATTTCATTCCGTTTACCGAAAAGGAAGTGGGTGTGGTTGGGAAGTTCGAATCCGACTTCATGGTGCGCCATATGAAGGACATGACCTTTTCCCCTCAAGCAACAGCTGTCCTGAATGAAGGCCGCAAGCTATGGCAACGTTTCCACGCCATCAATTTCCCGCGCAAAATCCGCGACGACCTAAAACTGGGCCGCGCCGATGCCGGTTGGTATCAAATCCGCAAAGCGCTTGAACAATATGGCGACACCGAATTGACCGATTTCGATCCGTTCAAAGCGGCCTATGCCGCGCTCGGTACCAAATTACGTCCGATGGTATTCGAACTTGGATTTTTGCCCGAATGATTGCATTCCTTCTACTTACAGACAGTCCTCCTCTTGCAATGTAGGATTATGTTTGAGAGACAGAAAATGGCTCTTTGACATCGCCAAATACCCTCACATTTCAATGTGACATGAGGCAATTTTGTTGGACAATTCTCCTACAAAAAATATCCATGTTTTGCGTTGTTTTCGACCCCCCCCCCGTCCATGTCGACTTTGTCAACTTATCAGCCTTTGTTTTTTACGCCGTTTTACACAGAAAAAGATGGTGCAGATTTAGGGCAACCAAGCTCCAAATCACATGCTGGGCGACGGGAGTTTGGGTGACGGCGGGTATGCTGGATGGCGGCTGGTATCAAACAAACTACTCTGCGCATTTGCGCCTCTGCACGAACAAATACGCGGTTCAAATGTTTCGCGCAAAGGCGCAGAGGTTTGGGACCGCCGCCAATGCGACGCTCCTTGGGTATTATGTACTTGCTCTAAATCCCGCCGGGAACTTCATCCCCCTTGCGCATGCCGTTTATGACA
>JANOKA010000044.1:0-2693 GCA_031418995.1 Sphingomonadales bacterium
GACATAGGCGTTTCACAAAACATATTTTGACAGATCTGTATCCTTGGCAATTCCCGCCAGTTGCGCCTGCACATAAGCCGCATCGATTTTCAGCGTTTCTCCGGTGCGGTCCTCGGCATCGAAACTGATGTCCTCCAGCAGTTTTTCCATCACGGTTTGCAACCTACGTGCTCCGATATTTTCCAAACTGTCATTCACGTCTGCTGCAATTTGCGCGATTGCATCAATGGCATCATCGGTGAACTCCAAAGTTACTTCCTCTGTGTTTAGCAATGCCGAATATTGCTGAACCAAATTGGCTTTAGTCTCGGATAATATCCTAACAAAATCGGCTTTGGTCAGCGCGCGCAGTTCAACGCGTATTGGCAAACGGCCTTGCAATTCCGGCAGCATATCGCTCGGTTTGGCAACATGAAACGCACCCGATGCAATGAACAGAACATGGTCGGTTTTCATCGGACCATATTTGGTTGCCACAGTTGTCCCCTCAATCAAGGGCAAGAGGTCGCGTTGTACGCCTTCACGGCTGACCGATCCACCGCGCACATCGCTGACCGCTATTTTGTCAATTTCATCCAGAAAAACGATACCATTGGCTTCGGCATCGGCGAGCGCCACGCGGGCGACATCATCTTGGTCAAGACGCTTTTCCGACTCCTCTTCGACCAGTTTTGCCCATGCATCGGGTACTTTCATCTTGCGCCGTTTCAGATTGCTCTGACCGAACGCTTTGCCCATCATATCAGACAGGTTAATCATACCGACATGGCCGCCCATTCCGGGAATTTCCATTTGCGCCGATGGCGCATCGGCAACCTCTATCTCGATTTCGACATCATCCATATGGCGGTCGATTATCCGCTGGCGGAAGGCCTGCCGTGTGGCTTCGCTGGCGGTTTCTCCGGCGAGTGGTTTCAGCAATCGTTCCATGGCTGCGGCCTCTGCTGCTTCGCGCACCATGCCGCGGCGGCGGTCTTTTTCAAGACGCACCGCCTCTTCGGCTAAATCGCGCGCTATTTGTTCGACATCACGGCCAACATAGCCGACTTCGGTAAACTTTGTTGCTTCAATCTTAATAAACGGCGCGTCAGCAAGCTTGGCCAGCCGCCGGCTAATTTCGGTCTTGCCGCAGCCTGTGGGGCCGATCATTAGGATGTTTTTCGGCGTCACTTCATCACGCAGATCATCTGGCAAACGTTGCCGCCGCCAACGATTACGCAGGGCAACAGCAACCGCACGCTTGGCATCGGCTTGACCAATAATATGTTCATCAAGCGCAGCGACAATGGCCTTTGGCGTCAGGTTCTGGATCATGTGATGCTTTCCAGTGTTTCGATGGTCAGGTGATTGTTGGTATAAACGCAAATATCAGCGGCAACTGCCATCGCTTTGCGGGAAAGGACTTCGGGGTCTTGCTCATATTCCATCAAAGCGCGCGCTGCCGAAAGTGCGTAATTGCCGCCTGAACCAATTGCAGCAATTCCGTCGAGCGGTTCCAATACATCACCATTACCGGTCAGGATTAACGTAACCTCTTTATCCGCAACAATCATCATCGCTTCCAAATTGCGCAGATATTTGTCGGTCCGCCAATCCTTGGCCAGTTCAACAGCGGCGCGCATCAGCTGACCATTGTGGCGTTCAAGTTTGGCCTCTAGCCGTTCAAACAGGGTGAAGGCATCCGCCGTGGCCCCTGCAAAACCACCGATCACCGATCCGTTGCCCAGTGGGCGAACTTTTTTTGCGTTGGGTTTCATGACGGTGTTACCCATCGAAACTTGACCATCACCGACAATGACTACTTTGCCGGATTTGCGGACGGACAATATTGTGGTGCCGTGCCATTTGGGGATTTCACTCATGACCATGATATGGGGGCACGCGCTTGCGCTTTTCAAGAGCATGCTTAGGGTAAAGTGCGATGCGTTTTGTTTTGATCCTGTGTTTGGGCCTTTTGATTGGGGCAGCGCCACCCTCCGATTCCGGTTTTGAAGCACTGCGCGTGCTTGATCTGCGGGTGGCAACAATTGGCTATCGCTTAAAGGCCGCAAACCGCGATCTGTGTAAGACGGTCATGCCGCAAACTGGCCTGCTCATCCACAGTCTAGGGCAATATGCTCCCACGGAACGTGCTGCCGTGAAAGCTTATTTTGGATTGGGGCTAACCCCCGCAGTGATCGGGGTAGTTCCGGAAAGTGCAGCTGAAAAAACAGGATTCAGAGCGCGCGATCATCTTCTCACAATTGCGGGAGAAAGTGTGCCAACCGGGGTGACGACGCGCGCGGATTACGCCGCCGTGCAACAGGTGGAAGATGCACTGTCCCAAGCGCTTAAAATAAATGCGACAATCGATGTTAAAATCATGCGCGACGCGGTGGAGCACACCCTGCGCTTAACTGGAGAACCTGCCTGTCCATCGCGCTTCATTGTGCGTTACGCCAATAAATTGGGGGCAAGTGCGGACGGTGCTGATGTTACGCTCACGGGTAAGATCGTTGATTTTGCTGGTAATGATGATGAACTCGCCGTGGTAATGGGGCATGAATTCGCGCATAATGTTTTGGGGCACGGGGATCAATTGGACGTATCAGGCCGCGCCGCTCGGTTTGTCCGTGCGACAGAGATTGAGGCGGATTATGTCGGTCTCTATCTAACCGCCCGCGCAGGCTATGATCCAGCGGCAGGCGCACGGT
>JANOKA010000045.1:0-5624 GCA_031418995.1 Sphingomonadales bacterium
CGCATGAAATCGGCAAAGCCAATCTGGCCCAGCACCTCGCCGTCGCTGGCCCTCTCCACAATCCACATGCCATAGCCGAGCATGGGCCACATTGCCGGACCACGCAGGAATTTCTCCCATGCGGCGCTGCGGCTCACTATCGGCCCGCCCATCAGCCGTGTGATTTCCGCATCCGCGCCGATGGCGTAAATCGCGTCAAAATCCTCGCGCCGATACCCGCGCAGGATCAGGCGTGCGGTGGTTAGTGTTGGCGCTTCAATCATGGCTCGAAACCATCCCGCCGGAAAACCGAAAACCCTCTTCGCGGTCTTCGGCCAATAACGCGGGGCCGTCCAAATCCACCCAGTCCGTTCCTTGCGCTACCAAAAATGCGGGCGCAATGCCCAGACTGGTCGACAGCATACATCCGGTCATGATTTTCAAACCTGCCGCCTGTGCCGCTGACTTTAGCTTTAGCGCCTCGGTAAGGCCGCCTGCTTTGTCCAATTTGATGTTTACGCCGTCATAATATTGCGCGCACATCGCCACATCGGCGGCGGTATGGCAGCTTTCATCCGCGACCAATGGCAGCGGCGAATTCACCCCAAATAGCTTGGCATCATTCCCCGCCTTCACTGGCTGTTCGATCATCTCAACGCCCAGCGCGGCCAGCGCCGCCGCCTCTGCTGCCACGTCTAGCAAATCCCAGCTTTCATTGGCATCGACAATCAGCCGCGCATTGGGAGCGCCAGCTCGCACGGCGGCAACGCGTGCACGGTCACCAACTCCGGTCAGCTTTAGTTTCAGCAAGCCAAAACCGTTGGCCGCCGCTTCTGCTGCACGGCGTTCCATTACAGCGGGTTCATCAAGCGAGATCGTGAACGCGGTCTGCAACGCTTTGGAAGCGTCAGCCAATCCCGCTAGCCGCCATAATGGCTGACCCGCCTGTTTCGATGCCAAATCCCAGAGTGCACTATCCAGCGCGTTGCGCGCCGCGCCGCGCGGCAACACATCCTGCACCGCCAGCCGCGCTTCGTTTGCGGACATATCCTGTAACAGATCGGCCACATGCATCACTTGGCCTAAGCACCGCTCCGCCGTTTCGTCTTCATAATATATGGCTGTGCCTTCACCAAGGCCAACATGCGTGCCGTCACCTGCCGCCACGACCAGCACGTCGACATAGGTTTTGGCCCCGCGTGCGATGACAAATTGCCCCGCCACCGGCCACCGCTCCACAATCGCTGTAATCCGCAAAACCATTGCAGGGGAATGGCATGAAAGCGCTGAAAGCAATAGCCTAAATGATTACATGCAGGCTTTCAAAATGGCTCAATTATGCGCCAAAATCCAGTCCTCGACCACAGGTGCGATTTTGTCACGCCATTTGCTGCCGTTGAATATGCCATAATGGCCGACTTCGGGGGCCAGATGATATTGCTTCATGGCATCGGGCAGATTTGTTGCGACCGTCAATGCCGCCTTTGTCTGGCCAACGCCGCTAATGTCATCGCGCTCACCCTCAATCGCAAGTATGGCGATGTCGGTGATGGCGTCGGGATCAACCTTTTTACCCCGGTGGATATATTCGCCCTTGGGCAACAAATGGCGTTGGAACACGACATCGACCGTTTGCAGATAGAACTCCGCGGTCATGTCGCACACTGACCTATACTCATCATAGAAATCCTTGGTCGCATCGGCGCTGTCGCCGTCACCCGCTACCAAGTGCTTGAACATTTCCCAGTGGCTGTTCAAATGATTGCCTAGGTTCATCGTCATAAATCCGGTCAGTTGCAAGAATCCGGGATACACCTTGCGCCCCGCACCCCGGTAATTGGCGGGAACGGTGCATATCGCATTCTGCTGAAACCAGCTATGTGGCCGTGTGGTGGACAGCGTGTTGACTGCCGTAGGTGCTTCACGCGTATCAATCGGTCCGCCTATCATGGTCAGCGTTTTGGGACGGCACGGATGTTTATCCGCGCTCATAATGCAGGCGGCGGCATAGCAGGGCACCGATGGCTGGCAGACGGCGAGCATATGTGTGCCGGGACCTATATGTTCCAGAAATGCCTGCAAATAATCGACATAGTCATCCAGATCGAACGTGCCATCGCTGGTCGACACATCACGGGCATCGCGCCAATCGGTGATCCAAACATCGTGTCCGGGCAGCATCCGTTCGACCGTACCGCGCAGCAATGTGGCGTAATGGCCCGACATCGGCGCCACGATCAGTAATTTCGGCGCATCCTTTGCGCCTGCGTGGACAAAATGTTTCAACTGGCCAAATGTCTTGCGGCACTCAATCTGTTCTTCAACCGCATATACCGTGCCGCCTGACAAGGTGGTTTTCAGGTCAAAATCTGGTTTGCCCCGTGATTCTGCGGCATGCGCGAATACTTCCAGCGCCGATGCAATCTGCGTACCACCCGTTAGATATGACATAGGGTTGGCAGGATTCTTCAACCAATCGGCTTGCATCTGTGCCAGATAGCTGGCCCCGGAAAGCCACGATTTTTGCAATTCATGCGCGGAATACAGCATGTTAAATCCCCAATTTATGCGCAAAACGCGATATTTTACTTTATGTCCAATTAAAGACATAGGCATTTTTTTGTGCATTGCACCATAAAAAACGACATTGGCAGTATGTCGTCTGGATTGCGCAATTGTTTGCGAACGTTTCGCCTGCTAGACGCAGCGGCATGAACGAAATTGCCGAACCCGTTATCGCCGCTGTACCTGATACAAATCCGTTGGCAGGCACATTGCCTGAAACCGCCGATCAAGCGCCAAAGCCCAAGGCCAAACTGGCCAGCCTAAGGATGGTTTGGCGGCATATGATCGCATATCCAGCGCAAATTGCCTGCGCGGTGGCGGCGCTTGCTGTGGCGGCAGGGGCGACATTGGCCATTCCTTTTGGTTTCAAATGGATTATCGATCATGGTTTCATTCAACAAGGCGCCGATATCGCGCCCTATTTTCATGCCTTGCTGGGCATTGTCATCGTGCTGGGCATTGCGACGGCGTTCCGGTTTTACTTCGTCAGCTGGCTGGGCGAACGCGTGGTCGCCGATATCCGCAGCGCCGTGCAAAAAAACCTGCTGCGGCTTGCACCCCGCTTTTTTGAAGAAAACCGCCCGGCCGAAATCGCATCGCGGATGACGTCTGATACCGCCGTTATCGAGCAGATTGTCGGTACGACAGTATCGGTGGCGCTGCGCAATTCAGTGGTCGGTATTGGCGGCATCATCATGCTGTTTTACCTTGCGCCCGGGCTGACAGCGGCATTGCTGATCGGCATTCCGGTTGTGGTTGTGCCCATTGTGTTGATCGGGCGGCGGCTGGAAAAGGCATCGCGGTCTAGCCAGGACCGCGTGGCCGATGTCGGTACGATCACGTCTGAGTCGCTGGGCGCGCTGAAAATCGTTCAGGCCTTTGGACAGGAAGCACGCGAGCATTTGCGGTTCAGCGACGCGGTTGAACGTACGTTCGACACCGCGCGCCGCCGTATCAAACTGCGCGCATTCCTGACCGCGATTGTCATCACGCTTATCTTTGGCGGCATCACGATATTGGTCTGGTCCGGCGCAGAGGCGGTAAAAGAAGGCAGCATATCGGGCGGAACGATATTCTCGCTCGTACTGTATAGCGGATTGGTTGCAGGGGCGTTTGGTTCCTTGACCGAAGTATATGGCGATCTGGTGCGCGGCGCGGGTGCATCAAGCCGCTTGGCCGAGTTGATGGTAGCCGAGCCTGATATTGCGCCGCCCGCAAAACCCACCGCCCTGCCCGTTCCTGCGCGCGGACAGATATCGTTCGAACGCGTCAATTTCCGATATCCCACGCGGCCCGAAGTGCTGGCGCTGGATGATTTTACTTTAAAAGTAAGCCCCGGCGAAACCGTTGCTGTGGTCGGGCCATCGGGTGCAGGCAAATCGACCTTGTTCCAACTGGCACAGCGTTTTTATGATCCCGACGGCGGCGTGGTCCGTATGGACGGCGTACCGCTGACCAGCGCCGACCCCGCCGAAATACGCGGGCGCATGGCCTATGTCCCGCAAGACACCATATTGTTTGCGTCATCGGCGCGGGACAATTTGCGCTACGGCAACTGGACGGCCAGTGACGAGATGGTCTGGGAGGCGGCGCGCAAAGCCAATGCCGAGGAGTTCCTGCGAAAACTTCCCGAGGGGCTAGACACCTATCTGGGCGAGGACGGCGCGCGCTTATCGGGCGGACAGCGACAACGCATAGCGATTGCGCGTGCGGTATTGCGCGATTCGCCGATCCTGCTGCTGGATGAGGCGACGTCAGCATTGGACGCCGAAAGCGAAAAGCTGGTGCAAGACGCACTCGAAAAACTGATGGCGGGACGCACCACCATCGTCATAGCCCACCGCCTTGCCACCGTGCGGTCGGCCAAGCGTATCATCGTCATGGACGGCGGCAAAATTGTTGAGGAAGGCACACACAGTGACTTGAGCGCCGCCGGCGGCCTGTATGCGCGTTTGGCGAGTTTGCAGTTTGATGCATGATGCATGATAGCGGCTATCCGTATTGCCATGTCTTGCTGATGCGTGTTCCTGCATCCGCATTACATGGCATCATCATGAACGCGTTTCAGGATACATATTGCCGCGCGACACATTGTATATGCCTCCGCGCTCTCCGCGTGAAATAGAATTGTTTCGCGCAGAGGCCGCAAAGTGTCGCAGAGGCGCAGAGGGGCGTTGCGTATGATCGCAACCTCTTAAAAATCTTTGCGCTCTTTGCGTGAATCAATAGGCGGCAGCGAACCAAACACACGGTTTTCTCGGTAAGTTCACAGTGTTATGTAAATTCCTGACAGCGTCGAAGTTCACAAAGGTAACACTCTTTTGCTGTTTCGCCTCTTCTGTGCGGCGGGTCTCTGCTGTGTTCTGCGGCCTTTTGCGCGCAACCATTATTTTCACGCGGAGAGCGCGGAGATACGCAGAGACGCGGAGGGTACTGGCGGCGGACGGTGTTCACTTGTAAACCTTTGCTGTCTTTGCGTGAAACCAAGGGCGGCTGCGGACCAAACAACGGATTTCTTGGCAAGTTCGTAGTAAAATGCAAATTCTCAGGCGCACCGAAGGTTACAAAGGTTACACGCTTTTGCTGTTTCGCTCTTTCCGTTTGGCGGGGATTTACGCGATCCTGGCACGTATATAATATTTTCAAAGAGCCAAGTACGGCGCTGCAACATATGTAGCATTTTAAAGCATAGGCCGCCGTGTGTAGGAAAGCGGTTTGTGACTCGCACTAAACACATAGAGGCGCAAAGATTTTGAACGTTACTGCAGCAGCGCAAATCGAATATACGCTGCCATTCTGAACGCTTTTCAGGATAATTATTTGTGCCGCATCTATCGTATATGCAGGATGTCAGTGCGGAAATATATGCGCCTCTGCGCCTCTTGCGCCTCTTGCGCCTCTGCGTGCACGCCGCGTGAAATTATATGGTTTCGCACTATAAAAAAGGGGCAGCCCGAAAGCCGCCCCTTTTCCAATATCAATTGTCGTTACCAGTTAGTTGGCGGGGCGTGATGCCTTGCCAAATACGCGGTATTGTTCGTTGCCGACAAAGCCGAATTTTGTAATGCCGCTGCCTTTCA
>JANOKA010000046.1:0-5926 GCA_031418995.1 Sphingomonadales bacterium
GCCCAGCGGCGAACCTTATGCTGGATTGCCCTATGCCGATTTGCTCATTTCGCAGGATCCCGGCCCGGCCCGCACGCTCGCGGCCAGCGGCGGGTATAGTACCGGGCAAGGACTGCGCGTTGAGGGCAGTTGGACCCACCGTAATTTCTTTCCGCCCGAGGGCGCGCTGTCGCTGAACGCCGTCGCCGGAACGCAGGAACAGGGCGTAAGCGCCGCATTTCGCCGTTCCAACGCAGGCAAACGCGACCGTGTTGCCGAACTGGAGTTGGCCGTGCTGCATTCTGATTATGCCGCATATGAGGCGTATACCGGGCGATTGTCAGGGAGAATATCACGCAATTCAACACAGATTTGGCAGAAAAAATTTACCTATTCCTATGGCTTTGAGTTGATCGGTACAAATGAGGAAGATTATGATTTTACCCGCAATGCGCGTGACCGGGAAACATATGCGTTATTTGCGCTGCCATTACAGGCCGGATTTGACAGGTCAAACAGTCTGCTCGATCCGGTAAAAGGATACAGGGTGAACATCAAACTATCGCCCGAAGTGTCGCTGGGCAGTGGTAAACAGATTTATGCACGCGGCCAGATTGAGGGAACCGCCTATTACCCCGTCGGCGATAGTATCGTGATCGCGGGGCGTGCGCGGGTGACATCCATTGCGGGGATCGACCGTTCCGACCTGATCCCGTCGCGGCGCTATTATGGCGGCGGCGGCGGATCGGTGCGCGGATTTGGTTTCCAGCAACTGGGTCCGCGTGATCCCGACAATAATCCAATCGGCGGACGCAGCAGCAACGAGGCCGCGATTGAGGCACGTTACCGTTTCGGCAATTACGGCGTCGCCGGATTTATTGATGCCGGGCAGGTTTATGAAAGCAGTCTGCCCCGGTTCAATGACTGGCGTTTCGGTGTCGGTATTGGCGGGCGTTTCTACACCAATTTTGGACCCATACGGTTGGATGTAGCAACGCCAATAAACCGCCAAGCGGGCGAATCGCGCGTGTCGGTTTATGTTTCCATCGGACAAGCGTTTTGACCGAAATAGCACAGCCACTGCGTACGGGGCGCAAGCGCAGTATGGCCGCAAAGGCCGTATTGGGCGCGTTGTTGCTTGTGATGTTGTTGATCGCGGCCCTATATTTTGGACTGAATAGTAGTCCGGGAAAGCGACTGATAGCCGCGCAGATTGAGAATTTTGAATTCCAGAACGGCGTCAAAATTGGCGTTGGTGAAATCACGGGGTCGCTATACGGCAAGATGACCGTACAGGATTTGACGCTGTCCGATGCCAAGGGCGTGTTTGTTTCTATTCCCGCCGCAGAAATCGATTGGCGTCCGGCGGCGTATCTGAATAGCCATGTTGATGTCCGCACGTTTGATGCGAAGACATTGAATTTCACGCGTCTGCCCATGTTGAAACCCACCGATCCAAATGATCCATGGCTGCCCGATATCGATGTTGATATCCGCCGTTTTGCCATCAAACAAATCAACATCGGGCGCGCTGTGGCTGGCCAGCCATATACCGCCACCGCAAGCGGCAGCGCAAATATCGCCGACCGCCGTGCAATCTTGTCCGCCAAAGCGGCTACATTAGTGTCTGGCGATATGGCGGGCGGAGATGTTTTTGACGTGCGGTTGAGCGCGGTTCCCGATGACGATATTTTCGATATATCGGCACAGGTAAAGGCTCCGGTAAATGGCTTGATCGCGGGATTGACGGGCATTGCGTCACCGCAACAAATGACGCTGGCGGGCAAAGGCCGTTGGACCAATTGGCGCGGCGGCATTCAAGCCAGCATCGGCGCAGACCAACTCACAGACTTGGCCATTACGGGAAAAGACGGACGATTTACAGTCAAGGGCGAAGTGAAGAGCAGCGCGGAAACAGCGCAATTTCTGCCTGCATCGGCGCGCAATTTATTGGGTGCAGGCGTCGCTATCGACATGGCTGCAGAATTAAAAAACCGCACGGCTGATATTGGCGGAACGATTATCTCCGATGGTCTATCGCTGAGCGCAGACGGCTTGGTTGATCTGGCCCAAAACAGTTTTTCCAATTTTGCGCTGGAATTGCGCGTGCTGAAAACCACGGCACTGGCGAACAACCTGACCGGACAGGGTTTGTTTGCAACCGCACTGCTGAATGGCGAATTTGCCGCGCCTAAAGCGGCCTATTCCTTAAAAGCAGCGCGGATCGGAGCCAATGGCGTCATGCTGGAGGGTGTAACCGCGCGCGGTGAAGCCAAATTGGCCAGTGACCAGATACGCATCCCGATCAGCGCGAATATCCGCCGTATATCGGGCCTGAATGCGGCGGCAGGCGGATTGCTGACCAATGTGCGGATCAATGGCGATCTGGCGATGGCCAAGGGGCGCATTGTTTCGGATAACCTGAAAATCCGGTCCGACAAATTGGATGCCACCGCAATCATCATCGCCGATATGAATGCGGGGATTTACACAGGCGCGCTGAAAGGCCGCGTCAACGGATACCGGATCGACAGCGTCGGATTGTTCAATGTCGACACCGATGTGAAACTGGAAAATAGCCGGGGCGGATTTGCCCTGCGCGGAACCGTTCGGGCACAATCGACGCAGCTGTTTAACGAAGGCGTACGCGGCTTTCTGGGCGGCAATACGCTGGTTAAAACCGGTATTGTTTATGGCAGCGACGGGGTAGCGCGGATCAGCGGATTGACGCTCGCCTCCCCGCAGTTCCGGCTGAACAACGGGCGCGGCAGTTATGCCCCCAGCGGCGCGATCCAGTTTGCCGGCAATGGATATTCTGCCGAATATGGCGCGGTGGGTGTGCAGGTTATGGGCAGCGTTGCATCACCTATTGCCGTGGTCACGGCGGCAAATCCCGGCTTTGGCGTCGGCCTGTCTAATGTGCGCGCGGCGATTAAAGCCAATGGCCGCGGCTATGACGTTATCGCCAATGGCGATACCGATTACGGCCCGTTCACCGCGGATGTGGATATTTTATCGGGCAAAGGCCCGCTAACGATGGAAATCGCGCGCGCCGATTTTGCCGGAGTGGCATTGCAGGGCCGCATCCAGCAAACCGCCGCAGGACCATTTTCGGGGCAGCTTTCGGGATTAGGTTCCGGATTTGACGGGACGATATTGCTATCCGCGTTTCAGGGGGAACAGCGCGCCATAATTGACGCAACGGCTAATAATGCGCGGCTTAGCGGCGCAAGCAATCTGGCCATTGGCCGCGCCATAATTGCCGCCGATATTATATTATATACGCAGCCGCAGGTTACCGCCGATGTGCAGCTTGCCGATATGCGGTATAATGATCTATTCCTAGCCAGTGGCCGCGCCAAAGTGGATTATCGCGGCGGACGCGGGACAGCAAAATTGCTGGCGGAGGGCAATAATGGCGCGCCGTTCCGCATCGCCGCAAATGCCGCATTGGTGCCTTCTTTATGGCGTGTCTCGGCGCAGGGCCGCGCCAACGGTGTGGATTTCAAAACCGCAACCCCGGCGCGGATCATACCGCGCAAGAGCAGTTATGAATTGCTACCCACGACTGTAACATTGTCGCGCGGATCGCTGCAATTGGCGGGCCGTTACGGACGCGGCCTTGTCATCAATAGCCGCCTTAAAAATGTCGATCTGGCTTTGCTAAATCCGGTCTATCCCGGACTTGGCCTTGGCGGGGCGGCCAGCGGCAGTCTGGATTTCACGCAAAGCGGCGCGCAATCATTCCCGTCCGCCGATGCCCGCCTGAATATCACCAATTTCACGCGCACGTCGCTGGCATCGGTTTCCAAGCCTGTGGATATGAACATAGTGGGCCGCTTGTTGCCGCAGGGCGGAAATTTCCGCGCCGTTATCCGCCGCCGCGGCGCGCTGGTGGGGCAAGCACAGGTCAATTTAACGCCGCTGCCGCCGGGCAGTGGCAGCTGGACCACGCGGCTGGGATCCGCGCCTTTATCAGGCGGCATCCGGTATAACGGCCCCGCCGATACGCTGTTTTCGCTTGCTGCTCTGCCCGATCAAAGCCTGAGCGGCGCCATTGGCGTAGCGGCTGATTTTACCGGACGGGTCAGCGCGCCGCAGCTTACGGGCGTCGTGCGCGCCAATGATCTGGTGTATGAAAACAACCTGTATGGCACGCGCCTGACCAAGATGCGGGTGCGCGGTACGTTTACCAATGACCAGCTGGATGTGACCGAACTGACTGCAAAAGCGGGCAAAGGAACTGTATCGGGCAAGGGATTTGTCAGTTTAAGTTCCGCGCGCGGTTTTCCGGTGCAGCTCAACCTCGATCTGGACAATGCACGCATCGCCAACAGCAATTATATCGCGGCAGAGGCCAGCGGCAACATTAGTGTCGTCAATAACGATAAAGGCCCCGCAACAATCTCTGGCACGTTGCGCCTGCCCGAAACCCGCTATAAAATTGTCCGGCAAAGCGCGGCCACCGTCCCGACGCTTACCGGAGTAAGGCGCAAACCAGCCCTTGGCCGGGCGCGGATTACCGGCGACGCCGACCCGATCAAATCGCTGCCATCGAACTGGGCACTGGACATAAAATTGATCGCCAATGACAAGGTGTTTGTTAGCGGTATGGGGCTGGAATCCGAATGGTCCGCCGATCTAGCGATAAAGGGTACGACAAGCGCGCCGCAAATCACGGGCCAGATAAAGGTGGTTCGCGGCACTTTGGCCTTTGCCGGACGTTCGTTTGAATTGACCGAAGGCCGGATCAATTTTGCGGGCGGATCGGTCAGCAATCCCAATATCCGTCTGGCCGCCAACAGCACGATAGAGGGTGTAAACACGCGGATCACAGTGCGCGGTACGGGCAATAATCCCGACATCGCATTTTCATCGGTGCCCAATTTGCCGCAAGAAGAATTGATGGCGCGCATATTATTCGGCAATTCGGTGGGAGAGCTTTCGGCAGTACAGGCGCTGCAACTGGCCGGATCGCTCAACAGTTTGAGCAGCGGCGGCAAGGGTCTTAATCCGCTTGGTGTCCTGCAATCCGCCGCAGGTATTGACCGATTGCGCATATTGGGCGCGGACGAGGCAAATGGCCGGGGCAATTCCGTTGCGCTGGGCCAATATATTACCAATGATGTATATGTGGAAATTGTCACCGATGCGCGCGGCTATACCGCAACGCAGCTGGAGATCAGCCTGACGCCGGCTTTGTCCCTACTGGGCGAGGTAAGTTCATTTGGCGGATCTAATATCAACGTCAGGTACCGAAAGGATTATTGATGCGCCGCCGTGCTCTGCCCTTGATCGCGCTGCTAGCCGCTCTTTCCGCTTGTTCGCGCGAAGATGATTTTGACGAAAAATATAAGGCCGTCGATGCCGAAATTCAGGCCGAGATGAAGCGGCTGGAAAAACAAATGGATGCCGAATTGCAACGCGAACCCGGCGATAGTGCCGCTAAACCGCCGCAGGGAAAATAAGTTCGCCAAACGTGCGGAACCAAAACCATTGCCGCTCGTTACGGAGTATCTGTTCTGACGGGGAATATTTTTCGCGTTGCGACGATCTGACCAAACCATTGGTCCGCGTAATATTTACGAAAAAATCGGAAGGAAAAAAATTATGAAGAAAACTACATTTTCGAAAAGCTTGGCATTGACGATGGCTGGCCTGACATTGTCGCTTGCGGCCTGTAACTCGCCAGCTGAAGAACAAGCCGATGCAACGGCGGATGCCGTTGAAGATCAAGCCGATGTTGTGCGTGACAATGCCGATGTTAAGGCCGACGCGATGGAAGATACCGCCGATACACTGGATAAAAAAGTCGACGGCGTTGATTCCACTACAGAACAAAATATGGAAAACAAAGCGCAAGGCGTTCGTGATAATGCCGAAGTCAAAGCCGACGCGATGGAAGACAAAGCTGACGTCGTACGCGATAAAGCGGAATAAATTGTAC
>JANOKA010000047.1:0-6584 GCA_031418995.1 Sphingomonadales bacterium
CATAATCGGACGTTGTGGTTTCGATTTGCGCACGGATCGCTTCGACGCGGCCCTTGATGTCGGCTGCATCGCCGGCACCATCGACGATGACGGTGTTGTCTTTGTCGATCGATACGCGCTTAGCTTCGCCCAGCATGCTCAATGTTACGCTTTCCAGCTTGATGCCCAGATCTTCGCTGACCATTTCACCCTTGGTGAGGATCGCGATATCTTCGAGCATTGCTTTACGGCGGTCACCAAATCCTGGCGCTTTAACCGCAGCGATTTTCAATCCGCCGCGCAGTTTGTTAACGACCAAAGTTGCCAATGCTTCGCCTTCAATATCTTCTGCGATAATCAGCAAAGGACGTCCGGCTTGCACGACAGCTTCCAAAATCGGCAGCATCGCTTGCAGCGAAGACAGCTTTTTTTCATGGATCAGGATGTAAGGATTTTCCATCTCGACCGACATTTTCTCGGTGTTGGTGATGAAGTAAGGCGACAAATAACCGCGGTCAAACTGCATGCCCTCAACAACGTCGAGTTCAAACTCAAGGCCCTTGGCTTCTTCAACGGTGATCACGCCTTCTTTGCCGACCTTGTCCATGGCTTCGGCGATTTTCTCACCAACCACAGTGTCGCCATTGGCAGAGATTACGCCAACTTGGCTGATTTCCGACGAACCGGAAACAGGTTTTGAACGCTTAACCAGATCGGCAACAACGGCAGTAACCGCAAGGTCAATACCGCGTTTCAGATCCATCGGGTTCATGCCAGCGGCAACCGAAGTCATGCCTTCACGCACGATGGCCTGCGCCAATACGGTCGCGGTGGTTGTGCCATCACCGGCTGCGTCGTTGGCTTTCGAAGCCACTTCGCGGATCATTTGCGCGCCCATATTTTCGAACTTGTCTTTCAGTTCGATTTCTTTGGCAACGGTAACACCGTCCTTAGTGATGCGAGGAGCGCCAAACGATTTGTCGATAACGACGTTGCGGCCCTTTGGACCCAATGTTACTTTTACAGCGTCAGCCAAGATGTCGACACCGCGCAGGATGCGTTCACGTGCATCGCGGCCAAATTTCACGTCTTTTGCAGCCATGATATATTTCCTTCTAATTCAAATAAGGGGAAGAATTAACCAACAATCCCAAGGATGTCGGACTCTTTCATGATGATCAGGTCTTCGCCGTCGATCTTCACTTCGGTTCCGGACCATTTGCCGAACAGGATTTTGTCGCCTGCTTTGACGTCAAGCGGAGTAACAGTGCCGTCTTCTGCTTTGGCGCCAGCGCCAGCGGAGACAACAACGCCTTCTTGTGGTTTTTCTTGCGCGCTATCGGGGATGATGATCCCGCCAGCGGTTTTTGCTTCTGCCTCGACGCGGCGGACGAGTACGCGGTCATGCAACGGACGAAATGCCATGTGATACCTTTCTGTATTGCAGTTGCTTAAAAAAGGGAATTAGCACTCATCAATACACAGTGCTAACGAAGCCCAGATAGGCCTTTTATGTGACAGGTCAAGGTTGGCCCGTAAAAAATTATTGTCCACGGTAACCGAATTGGCAGTCCCACTGAATAGGGGGTAGAACACATTGCTTGGTGCGTTCTATCCAATTAAAAATGCTCTGTTACGGGCTACAAATTTAAGGATCGAAAATGTCTAACACCCTTTTGAAACTCGCTGCCGCCGCCGCTGCTCTGTCTGCTGCTGCCACCCTTGCATCTGCTCCCGTTGCTGCTGCAGGCGCGAAAGAAAAATGCTTTGGAATTTCCCTAAAGGGCAAGAATGATTGTGCCGCTGGTCCAGGCACAAGCTGCGCGGGAACATCAACCGCCGATTATCAGGGCAATGCGTGGAAATATGTTGCCAAAGGCAGCTGCGAAAAAGCCGGTGGATCGCTTGCAGCTAAAACCGGAAATGAAAAACCGATGGCCAAAAAGGGCTGATTTCAAACCCATAATTGCCGATACAAAACTGCATGACGCGGTGACAGCATTGTTATAAAGTTTGCGGATGAACGCTCTCCCTTCAAATGTCGGAATTGGTTTGAAGCCTCAGCATTATGAGCTGCTTCTAAATCCCGATTGCCCCTCGGGTCGCGCCGGGTGGGTGGAGGTTCATCCGCAAAACTATTTTGGTACGCCGTCATCATGGGGCGGCGGACCGCCTCACCGCTGGCTAAATGCAATCTCCGAAACCTATCCGATCAGTTTTCACTCGGTTGGGTTGTCGCTCGGTTCGGCGGACGGTTTGAACCAGTATGATCTGGATAGGCTCGCCGTGCTGTGTGAGCGGTATGAACCCGTTTCGGTATCGGACCATCTTAGCTTTTCTGGCAATGCGCATCACCGGTTTGCCGACCTATTGCCCGTGCCATATACTATTGCAGCACTCGCACATTTTGCGGGTGAAGTTAGCAAAGTGCAGGACCGCCTGAAACGGCCAATACTGATTGAAAATCCATCGCGCTATCTCGCCTATCAAGGCGATGAAATGAGCGAAATCGCGTTTATAGATCGTTTGATTGATAAAACCGGTTGTGGCCTTTTGTTTGACATAAATAATGTTGAAGTATCGGCGGGCAATCTGGGTTTTTCAGCTGCCGAATATGTCGATGCCATCCAACCTGAATGGGTAGGCGAAATACATTTGGCGGGTCATGCCGTGGAAAATCATGACAGTGGCCCATTGCGGATTGACGATCATGGTAGCCCTGTTACCGACATGACTTGGGTACTATACCGCCGTTTTATAAACCGCGCCGGGGCAAAACCGACTTTGATTGAATGGGACACGGATGTCCCAGAATTTGAGGTGTTGATGGCCGAGGCGAACCGCGCACAAAACATCATGGATCAGGAATATCATGCTGCCGCTGCCTGATGCACAAACCCGTTTTATTGATACTATTAACGACGGCCCGGATAAACTTGATCCGTTGCTATTCAGCGGGACCCTAGACCGGATATATTTAGGGTTAAAGGCGCATGCCAACACTATCAGCCACGCCCGTATCGTTGCTCTAGAACAAACTTTCCCGCTTACCCGGCAGCATTTTGGCGAGGCGGAGTTTAACAGGCACGCGAGAGAGTTTGCGGAACTTGAATCGGCAAAAGCGTGTGATGCAAATCAGATTGGGTCCGGCTTTGCCGACTTTCTAAAGGAAAATGCTGCATCGCAATTGGCGCGAATCGAGTGGGCCTGGCTCGAAAGCTACCACGCCGCAGACGCAGCGCCGATGACATTGAATGAATTGGCCGCGTTGGAACAGGACAGCCTGATAAACTTACAAGTTGCGCCGCACCCTTCGGCTAGGTTGATCGCAATCCATTGCCCCATTTCTGCATCACTTTCCGAATTGGCCGGTCAAAACCCTCCCGCAATCTTGATCGTGCGGCCCGCAGCCGAAGTCTTATTACTGCCCTTGGACAATACCGAGATGGCGGTTTTTCATGTTGCGACTGAAAAATCAGCTACACTTGGTAACCTTTTATTGGTTGCCGCCGAACACATAAAGGGCACGGAGCCATTGGGGCCAATTATAAAATTGATTGGTGCGGGCGCATTGGTCGTACGGGAGTAATCGGGCATGAATGCAATAGCTGATTTATATGCCCGCCTTGTAAAGCTGTGCGCCGCGCCGATGGCAGAGGGCATAATGCTGTTATTCGTCCGCATTTCACTGGCAGGAATTTTTTGGCGTTCGGGGCGTACCAAAGTAGACGAAAACGCATGGTTCACATTAAGCGACAATGCCAGAACGCTGTTTCAAGAGGAATATTCAGGAGTACCCTTGCCTTACGAATTTGCGGCATGGTCTGCTCTTATTGCGGAACATATATTCCCGGCGTTATTGGTCGCGGGCCTGCTAACGCGCGTTTCGGCATTTGCTCTTTTGCTCATGACTATGGTGATACAAATTTTCGTTTATCCCGAAGCGTGGTGGCAGGTTCATATGATCTGGGTAGCGCTTGCCATGGTATTGCTTGTTCGCGGCGGCGGTATTTTTTCCATCGACAGGATTTGGAATTCGCGCAGATGATTGCCAGTGAAGAAATCATGCGCGGATTGATGGTGCGTGCGCAAAATGGAGATAAACAGGCCTATAGCGTTTTACTCGAACAGACCGGACGATGGCTCGCAAGGTTTTTTGCCCGGAAAATTGCGGCAGATGCTGTGGACGATCTGGTTCAGGATACACTTGTTTCGCTGCACAGAAAGCGCGCCAGTTATGATCCTTCGCGCCCTTTTTTACCGTGGCTGGCCGCAATCGCCCGCTACCGTTGGGTTGACCGTTTGCGCCAAACATACAAGCACGCGGCGCAATCCTTGGACGGCGAATTTGGCGAAAAAAGTCACGAGGATGTTGTACTGGCCAAAATCAGCATATCCAGACTGCTCGATCAATTACCCTCAGGTCAGGCGTACGCCATCCGGCTAGTTAAAATCGAAGGCCTCACTATTACAGAAGCCAGCGCAAAAACCGGCCAGTCCGAACCCTTAGTTAAAGTTAATATCCACCGCGGCCTCAAGCGATTGGCCGCGCTTATAGAGAGCGTTTGAAATGAAGAATGTCACAATCCAGCAACTGGTCGATGACCTTGAACCTGTTCAAAGACTTCATCCAAATCGCGCAATATCTGCGATAGTCATTATTACTGCTGTTTTTATGCTATTTGTTGTGATGGTTCTTGGACCGCGTGAAGATATCATGTCCGGCAGGCCGGACCCGATGTTCCTAATGCGCAGCGGCATCTTGCTCTTGCTTGGTCTTGCGAACGCCGGAGCTGTTATTGGAATGGCTAGCCCGGCTGTGGGCCGTCACAACAACAGTTGGCAAATTGCAGTTGCCGCTGCATCACTATTTCCCTTGGCTGCTATAATATTAGCCATGTCGGCAGGGTTCACGAACACATTGGCTGCCGCTTATACCGGTATGGAATGTTTGCGAATGAGCGCGGTTGGCGGGCTAGCAATAGCAATTCCGATTATACTATTCTTACGCAGGGGTGCGCCAACTTCGCCTGAACGCGCTGGATGGTTAACGGGTATTGCATCAGGCGGCCTTGGTGCATTTGCATATAATTTTCATTGTCCGTTCAATGATTTAATCTATACCGGGACATGGTATACGATTGCCGTTGGAATTTGCGCGGTGACGGGCCGGGCAATTGTGCCCCGGCTTATCCGCTGGTAACATATTTGGTCAGAATCTGGCTGGCCAGTGTGGCATAGCATATTTTACTTTCCTACAACAATCCTATTTGGTTATTTTATTCTCTCAAATTGGAGAAGAAAAATGACCTACATGACTGACAACCCATTTATTGATATTTTAATTGAAGACGTCATTGCGCGTGAAGGAGGATATGTAAATCATCCCGCGGACCGTGGCGGCCCTACACGGTGGGGAATTACGCAGACAGTGGCTCGTAATCAGGGATATAGCGGCGAGATGCGTCTCCTGCCTCGAACGGATGCTATAGATATATATCGGCGTCTGTACTGGATATCTCCGGGTTTCGATAAAATATCGGAACTGTGCCCGCTGCTTTCTTCGGAGCTTTTCGATACCGGCATCAATATGGGTACGGGCACTGCTGTGGGTTTTTTGCAACGTGCATTAAATGCCCTCAACCGGAATGCGCGTGATTATGACGACATAAATGTTGATCGCCATATTGGACCCAACACGTTGGCAGCATTGACCAAATTTATCGCAGTACGCGGAGAAGACGGCGAAGTCGTTTTGCTCAAAGCTATCGAAGCATTGCAAGGGGCACATTATGTCCGTCTCGCCGAAACGCGACCTTCTCAAGAAGCTTTTCTATATGGATGGTTAGCCAACCGTATTGGTTACTCTTAAAGGCGTATTATAATGATAATTTCAAACAACATCATCACCGCAATCGCCGCTTTAATCGATAGAATTATTCCCGACCCGAAATCGCGCGAAGCTGCAAAATTTGAATTGCTCAAAATACAAGGTGGGCAGGAACTAACGTTGCTGGAAACGCAAATGGCAGCAATTTTGGCAGAAGCACAATCCGCCGATCCATGGACCGCCCGCGCACGGCCAAGTTTTCTTTACGTGATGTACGTCATCATATTATGGGCGATCCCGATGGGCGTGATCGCCGCAATACAACCCGATATTGCACGCGACATCGCTGCGGGTATGAACGGATATCTAAATGGTATTCCCGATGCCTTGTGGGGATTATTTGGCACCGGATATTTGGGATATACGGCAGCGCGGCAATGGGGCAAAATTCGCGGTGTTGATAAATAACCCTTACAGCATGCCTCGCACACCAAACAAACTATTGCGCGCCCGCACCGCTCTCCGCTATTGGCAAATCTTCAACATGCGAAAAGGGAAGAATATGAAGAAAATCAATAAAGCGGTCGCCGCAGTAGCAGCACTTGTTTTGAGCACATCATTGGCTGCATGCGGTGAAAAAGCCGAAGTTGCTGCAAACGAAGTTGGCGAAGCCGCAGAAGCAACCGGCGACGCCGTTGCCGAAGGCGCCGACGATGCAATGAACACGGCCGAAAAAGCCGCTGATGCAACTGCTGAAGTCGCTGGCGATGCTGCA
>JANOKA010000048.1:0-39616 GCA_031418995.1 Sphingomonadales bacterium
ATAGCATGTCAAAGGAAAAACCACGCTAAACCGCTATTTTTCAGACTAAATGTGCAAACTATTGCAAATTCGGTCCCGCAAGCCATCAATGTGTGACGGTTGCAGTCGAATCCGCCCCCGAACCGGGCGGCAAAAGCGCCGCCAATTCATCGGCCTCAGTCCACTCAACGGGGGCAAGCGGCTCACATAACGCCCTTGCCAGCACTTGATCCACGTGGGCAACGGGGATGATTTCCAGCCCCGCTTTGATGTTGGCTGGTATCTCGATCAGGTCTTTTTCATTCTCCGCCGGGATCAAAACGGTCTTGATCCCGCCGCGCAATGCCGCCAGCAGCTTTTCCTTCAACCCGCCAATTGGCAGCACCCGTCCGCGCAGCGTGACCTCGCCCGTCATGGCAACATCGCGGTGCACGGCAATTCCGGTTAGGGTCGAAACGATGGCCGTCACCATGCCGATACCTGCCGATGGCCCGTCCTTAGGCACCGCGCCCTCGGGCAAATGGATATGTATATCTTTGCGCGCAAACAGGCTGGGTTTGATACCGTAACTTGGCGCACGTGCCTTAACGTAGCTCAACGCGGCTTGAATGGATTCGCCCATCACTTCGCCCAATTTGCCCGTCGTACGGATTTGGCCTTTGCCGGGAACCGTGACGGCTTCGATGGTCAGCAACTCGCCGCCGACCTCGGTCCACGCAAGCCCCGTGACCGCGCCAATCTGGTTCTCTTCCTCGCTAATGCCGTGGCTATATTTGCGCACGCCCATAAATTCGGACAGGTTTTCTGGCGTAATCGCGATGCTGGTGGCCTTGCCTTCCAATATCCGGCGCAACGCTTTTCGGGCCAGCTTGGCAATCTCGCGCTCCAAAGTACGAACGCCGGCCTCGCGGGTATAATAACGGATGACATCGCGCAGCGCATCATCACTGAGCGAGAATTCCTCGTCTTTCAATCCATGCGCCTTGATTTGCTTATCCAGCAAATGCCGCTTGGCGATTTCCAGCTTTTCGTCCTCGGTATATCCTTCCAGCCGGATAATCTCCATCCGGTCGAGCAATGCCTGCGGCAGGTTCATGCTGTTCGCGGTGGTGACAAACATGACGTCAGACAGATCCAAATCAACCTCCAGATAATGGTCGCCGAATTTGTTGTTTTGTTCCGGATCAAGCACTTCTAACAATGCCGACGCCGGATCGCCGCGGAAATCCTGACCCAGCTTGTCGATTTCATCGAGCAGGAACAACGGATTCATTGTGCCTGCTTTTTTCAGGTTGGCCGCGATTTTGCCGGGCATTGACCCAATATAGGTGCGCCGATGTCCGCGAATTTCCGCCTCATCACGCACGCCGCCTAGCGATTGCCGAATAAATTCACGGCCGCACGCCTTGGCAATCGAACGGCCCAGCGATGTCTTGCCAACGCCCGGAGGGCCAACAAGGCAGAGGATCGGGCCCTTCAATTTATTCGTCCGCGCCTGTACCGCCAGATATTCGACGATCCGGTCCTTAACCTTTTCCAGCGCGAAATGATCTTCATCGAGCACTTCCTGCGCCTTGGCAATATCGCGCTTCAATTTTGATTTCTTGCCCCACGGAATGCCGAGCAAATTGTCCAGATAATTGCGAACCACTGTTCCCTCGGCGGACATCGGTGCCATTCCGCGCAGCTTTTTCAACTCAGCCTGCGCCTTGGCTTTTGCTTCTTTGCTCAGCTTCATGGTGTCGATGCGGGTCTGAAGTTCGGTCAGCTCATCGCTGCCCTCGCCGTCATCATTGCCCAATTCGCGTTGAATGGCCTTCATCTGTTCATTCAGATAATATTCGCGCTGGGTTTTCTCCATTTGCCGTTTGACGCGGCCACGGATTTTCTTTTCCACCTGCAATACGCCAAGCTCACCTTCCATAAAGGCAAAGGCCATTTCCAACCGCCGCAGCGGATTCGCCTCGGTCAGCAAGGTTTGTTTGTCGGCAACCTTTAACTGAATATTGGCGGCAACCGCATCAGCAAGCGTTGACGCCTTGTCAATCTCGCTCAATTGCACAGCGGTTTCAGAAGGCATTTTCTTGTTGAGCTTTGAATAGTTTTCAAATTGTTCTGAAACAGACCGCATTAGCGCCTTCGCCTCTGGCCCTTCGGCCTCCGCTTCTTCGATCAGTGTGACCGATGCCTCGACATAATTGTCGCCGCGATCATGAAGCTGCGACAGCTTGGCGCGCTGCTTGCCCTCAACCAGAACGCGCACGGTGCCATCGGGCAGTTTCAGCAACTGCATAATTTGCGCGGTAACGCCGATATCAAACAAATCGTCGGAGCCGGGATCATCCTCCGCCGGATCCAATTGCGCCACCAGGAAAATCTCTTTATCGGCGGCCATCGCCTTTTCCAGCGCAACCACCGATTTATCACGGCCAACGAACAATGGCACGATCATGCCGGGGAAAACAACAATATCGCGCAACGGCAATAACGGCAGAACCTGTTCCATAAAAACTCCAATATCGGACGCCGCCGGATGGGCGAAGCTGTCCTTCACCTTGCAATATGTGGCTATTTACACGCTGTTCAATGGCTATCCGGCGGAATTCGGCAATAATCTGTGCAAAACCCGTAAGTGCGCTGCAATCAAAACGGCAGTTTAAAGCCCGCTGGCAAGGGAAGGCCGCTGGTCATCTTGCCCATTTCAGCATTGCTGGCGGCATCGGCCTTTTCCCTGGCATCATTAAATGCCGCGACGATCAGGTCTTCCATCATCTGTTTATCACCGGGTACGATCAGGCTGTCATCGACGGTTAGGCCGATAATTCGCCCCTTTGCCGTTGCGCGCACCTTAACCAGCCCACCGCCGGAAACGCCCTCAACCTCGATTTTGTCGAGTGTGAATTGCGCCTCCTCCATTTGCTTCTGGATATTCTGGGCCGCGTCCTGAGCCGCTTTAATCATTTCTTCCATGCTTTTCATGCGATGGCACTCCGTTTAATATCTTCAATATCGCTGTCGAGCAGCTCAGCTTCGGGAAAGGCTGCAAGCGCTGCTTTGACCAATGGCGATTCCATAATCAAGTTACGTTCCGCATCGGCATGTGCCCGTTCGGTTTCCAGCAAGGTTGGTGCTGCTTCGCCCGTATCGCGCCGTTCCAATTCCCACCGCTCGCCCGTTACTTTTAATAATGCTTCACGCAATTCACTTTCAAATCCGGGCGCTACTGGCCCCGATAGCTGGTAAATAAGACGCGGCGGGGCGAATTCAACTACGCGCATGACGTCGCGCATCGTCGATTCCAGATTGACGAAATTATGCGCGCCTAGCAATTCCAGCGTCGCGGCAAAATCTGCGGGCATTGCTGAGGCCGGCGCCTGCATAATTGTTGACGATGGAGCCGCGACCATTGGCGGGGCTGCTGTAATTGCCATGCTGGCACCTTGTTCTAGTAACCGCGCCAATTCTCCGGGATCGGGCATGCTTGCGCCGTGGATCACGCGCAGCAACGCCATGTCGCTCGACTCCAGCGCCATCGCGGCGCGGCTAACCTCGTCATGCCCCTTCAGCAGCAATTGCCACAACCTGTGCAGCAATGGAAACGAGAGCTTCTCGCCATATTCTTCGATGGTATCGCGCGCAGCCTGATCCATGCCGGCGTCATGCGGCGCGCCGATTTTGGTCAACGTCAGGCGGTGGACCTCGGCCAATAAACCCGCCATCATGGCCAGCGGTTCGACACCCAGCCGGTATTGCGAGCGCGCCTCGGCCAGCATCGCCTGCGCATCGCCGCCCAGCAGCAATCCGAACAATCGCCGTACCGCACCGCGGTCGGACAAGCCAAGCATATCGCGCACTTGCGCCGCCGTTACCGTGCCGTCGCCGTCCATATCGGCATGGGCAATCGCCTGATCCAAAATCGATAGACCATCGCGCACCGAACCTTCGGCGGCCTGCGCAATTAACGTTAACGCCTCATCCTCGGCATTCACATTCTCTTTTCGCGCGATTTCGGCAAAATGCGTGGTCAGCAATTCTGTGGTAATCCGTTTCAGGTCAAACCGCTGGCACCGCGACAATACGGTGATCGGAACCTTGTTCACTTCGGTTGTGGCGAACAGGAATTTTACATGACCCGGCGGCTCCTCCAGTGTTTTGAGCAGCGCGTTGAACGCGTTTTTAGACAGCATGTGGACTTCATCGATAATATATATTTTGTACCGCGCCGATACCGCGGAATAGCGCACAGCCTCAATAATCTCACGCACGTCATCAACGCCGGTATGGCTGGCCGCATCCATTTCGATAACATCAATATGCCGCCCCTCGGCAATGGCAACACATGGTTCGCAGACCCCGCACGGCGCAATCGTCGGCCCGCCGCGCCCGTCCGCGCCCACGCAATTCAGCGCTTTTGCAATCAGCCGCGCGGTCGATGTTTTGCCCACGCCGCGCACGCCCGTCATCAGGAACGCATGTGCCAGCCGGTCACGCTTGATCGCATTGCCCAGCGTTTGAACCATCGCATCCTGCCCGATCAGTTCGGCAAAAGTTTGCGGCCGATATTTGCGCGCCAGAACCCGGTACGCCGCGCCGCCCGATTGAGACATAGCTGCAGGCGAGGTTTGCGGCATATCCAGCCCCAACCCCAAGGCGTCATCGGGCATATCAGGATCGCGCGGTGGCGGTTCGTTTTCAGATGAATCAGACATTGTTTATGACGGTACATGCCGCCATGATTATTGTCGAAGGGAAGTTGCGCAAGGCGGCGTAAATTTGTGCTGTGGCGCAAAATGAATGTGCATAAATGTGCCGATAATTATGCCTCATCTTGGCCCACAAAACACAGCTCAAAATGAGTGTAAAATATCGTAAAAAATACTCTGATAAGTAGACAAAGTGGACATATATAGGAGCGTTCAAAACAAAGCAAAACATGGATTTTTTGTGTAGGACTTTTTGGGCAATTTCGCTGAACCAAAATTGCCCGTTTTGCACACTCAAACGGGATGATATTCAGATTGTCAAAGAGCCAATAAAAACGATCTCAAATAAAATCCTACATTGCAAGCTCGGTGCATTCGGCACGCTTATAAAACCCTCACGCGGAGGCGCGGAGACGCGGAGAAAATCATTTCACGCAGAGGCGCAAATTTTAGCAAAGGCGCAAAGCTATTTCATTACACATCGTCGCCCCGTGCTTGAAACGGGGCTTGGCTCTAATGATCCACAGACCAAAGCCTAACCCCGTGTCAAGCACGGGGTGACGAAGCGGGTTTAGAGCGGGATGACGGTGCAGAATAAATTTCCCCTCCGCGCCTCCGCGTCTCCGCGTGAGGATTTGGTTTTTACGACACCCGTGCCATCAAAGCGATCCTCTGACGTTGCCTCTGCGCGAACAAAATTATTTCCCGCATGGACGGCAGAGACGCGGACGCAGTGATCCATAAGCAATATACTATGCCTTGTTGCTTACCCAAATATCAAAGTAGATAGGAGCCGGATGACCCGCAGCGAATTCGTTGTGGCTGCTTCCGTCAGGATCTGACCAGATTGGCGAGTGCCACGCCCATCCGACTCCCATCCGCGCCTATGGCGAAAGCGGTGGGGGAATGCAAGTGCAGGCATGATTACGCGCAACCAATATGCTGCATATCAAACAGCCTAAACCAAAATAATCATACTTAAAATTTCCGTAATGACCTTTCGGAACTCCGTATTCACCGTGCTTTGATAGAAAGAATTCGCCAACAATGGAGATAGTTTAATGACCAATGAATGCCCCACATTAGAAAAATTGACCAGTTACGCGATTGCGTCACTCGAGGATCGCAGCGCGCCGCGCCGCAAAATTCGTATCCCTGCATCATTGCGACAATCGGGATGCCCCGGTTTCCGCGTGATGATAAAGGACCTGTCACTATCAGGTTTCGCCGCAGAAGCGCTGACCGGAATGAAACCGGGGACCCGCGTATGGATTGCGATCCCCGGACTTGCGCCATTACAGGCCGAAATTGCCTGGAATGACGGCGTCATGATCGGATGCAGTTTTAATAACTTGCTCAATCAAGCGGTGCTGAACGCCGTGCTAAACCATTATTTGGCGATTGAAGACAGATAAACCCGTAATATCATTGCAATACCACAGTAAGCCGCTGGTCCTGTTTACTGTTCCGCATCCACAGCAGCTTGGACCGATTTGTAAAAGGCCTCGCGCTGATCCCCCACTGTTTCGGGGTCTGTTGCTTTCGGCCAGTTGCTGTTGGATGCGATTACCAGTTTGCGTTTCGGGTCGATGAAAATACCTTGTCCGAAAATGCCTTGCGCGGCAAAACTGCCGTCATCATATGTCCACCATTGATAGCCATATCCTTTTCCAGGCACGCCAATATCGGCTTGTTTGGTGGTTGCAGGGGATAACCAGTTATCCGGAAACACTGTTGTACCGCCAGCGACGCCGCCGCCCAAAATGAACATGCCAAACCGCGCGAAATCACGCGTGGACGCCTGAATACAACAGCCACTGATTTCGTGGCCGGTTGACCCCAATAACCAGCTTGCATCCTGTTCCATGCCATATGGAGCCCAGATTTTTTCGGATAGATATGCAGACAATTGCTTTTTCGTAGCGCTGCTCACCAACACGCCAATCAGGTTTGTTTCCCCTGTTTTATATACCCATTTCGATCCTGCAGGCGCTTCGCGTGTTAACGTGCGCATATAGCTGACGGTGACGTCCATGCCCGCTTTGGCCTTATGATCGTTAAAGCGCGCAACGTCGCTATTCTTGTCCTCGTAATCCTCATTCCATTTGACGCCCGATGTCATTGTCAGCAATTGGCCGACGGTAACATCGTCATAAACAGAGCCTTTCAAATCGGGGATATAAACCGAAACCTTGTCATCAATGCTTTTGATAAATCCGTCTTTTATAGCCGCGCCAACAAGGCTGGAGGTGAAAGATTTCGCCACGGAAAAACTGGTCCAGCGGCCTTGTGCGGTGAAATCCAGTCCGTATTTTTCGGTCCGGATTTTGCCATTCTGTATAATGACAAGCCCAGATGTACGCTGATCCTTCATATACGCATTAACATCGGTAGCGATATTTAGCGGCGCGCCAGTTGGCAGCGGCAGGACATCATCACCAGCCTCGATAATATTGGCTTTGGCAAGCACCGGAAGAACATCCAGATTGCGGAATGCGGCGTCGCGCTGCGGTATCGTCCAGAACAGCACGTTACGATCCGTGGGCAGATTGGCGATCAGGTTGCGGGTATCTTTGTCTGCCGAAAAATACGCAATTCCCACTCCTGCCGCAACTACCAGCAAAATTCCGCCAATCCATTTCCACATATTCTCTCCCCTTATATACGCGGCATACTCTGTTCCTTGACCAAGGTGACTTGCGCCACATTGATACCACCCCCGCGAAATCCTCCTTCACAGTACATCAGATAAAATTGCCAAAGGCGAATGAAATTTTCATCAAAGCCTGCCGGCAACATTCCCTCGCTTGCTGCAGCATTGAAACTTTTGCGCCAACGGCAAAGTGTTTCGGCATAATGTAGGCCGAAATCAGCTTGATCCTGCCACGCCAGCCCACGCTGCTCCGCCAATTTACGAAACCGGCTTTCCGACAAGAGCATGCCGCCGGGAAATATATAACGCTGAATGAAATCGGCGCTTCCGGCATAGGCATCAAAAATATCATCCTCGATGCGGATATACTGGATCGCAGCGCGCCCGCCGGATTTAAGGTTGCGCGCGATACAGTCCAGATAATCGGGCCAATATCCTTGCCCCACCGCCTCGACCATCTCGACACTGGCAATGGCGTCAAATTGTCCGGTGACATCCCGGTAATCGGTGATGCTTATATCGGCCTGACCGCCAAATCCGGCAGCGTCCAGACGCGTATCGGCATAGGTTTTTTGCTCCCGCGATAATGTTATCCCGTGATAATCCACATCGCGGTGCTGCAATGCGGCCAGCGCCAGACCGCCCCATCCGCAGCCGATTTCCAGCAGACTGTCGCCGTCGTTCAGGGCAAGCCGTGCCAACATCGCCGCATTTTTGTTGGCCTGCGCCTGCTCCAGCGTTTCACCGGGCAATATCGGCGCCGTAAACAGCGCGCTGGAATATGTCATGCTTTCGTCCAGCCACGCAGCGTAAAATGCGTTGCCCAGATCATAGTGAAATTCGATATTGCGCCGCGCACCCGCCTTGTTATTGCGCCGCAACCAGTGGAGCATTTTCGCGGAAACGCGGGCAAAACCGGATGCCCGCGCACTATCCCCAAGTGAACGGCGGTTGCGTACAAACAGATCAAATATCTGGACAGGATCGGGGCTATCCCATTCGCGTGCCGCCCAGCCCTCGTATAATCCCACGGAACCTGCCCAACCAATCCGGACCAGCGCGCGCCAACTGCGAATGTTCATTTCGGCATCGGGGCCCGAACCGCGTCCGCCCAAAATACGCGTGCTGCCATCCGGCAAGCTGCCATGGACTGACCCCGATAATATGCCTGCGTCCATTTTATCCAGCAACGCGTTGCAATATCTGGCCGCAACCTTGTTCAACACAGACAGAAAAAGGCCGCCGTCAGACGTTTGATTTGCATCAAACGAGCTGGAGCGACGGCCTGTTTCTGTTTCCGGCATATTCATGCGGCGGCCTATGCTACACTGCCATTGCCAATGCAATCGCCGCGATTGGCTGCCCGTATCAAAATATTATTTTTTTAATGAATCCCGAATTTCGGTCAACAAATCAACTTCGCTGGGACCAGCGGCGGGTGGCGGAATCATTTTGCTTACCTGACGCACCAGCAAAAACACCACAAATGCCATGATGACGAAATTAATGATCGCGGTCAGCAGGCTGCCCCAACCAAGGAACGCAACGCCCGATGCCTTGACCGCCGCCAATGTCGACACGTCTTTGCCTGCGGCGTCGCCGAGCAAAATGAAGCGGTTAGTGAAATCAATACCGCCGGTTACTGCGCCAATCAAAGGCATCAAAATATCATCGGTCAACGAACTGATGATTTTCCCAAAACCTGCACCGATGATAACACCAACGGCCAGTCCCATGACGTTACCTTGATTCATAAATGTCTTAAATTCGTCTCGCATACCCACTATTTTTCTCCCGATATTTTTACAACATGTTCATAATGCTACAAATACTTGCATTTGTCGATACCAGTGATTGAACGGCGTAAGAAACGCTCCTACATAGTAATTTGAGTTTGGATTTTGAGGAAGGAAATCTGGTTATGCGTACCCGTTTTGCAAAATTATTATTGGTCAGTGCGGCATCGGCATCATTGGCAGGATGCGGCATCAATAGTGTGCCCACGGCCGAAGAAAATGCGAAGGCAAAATGGGCCGAGGTGCAGAACAGCTATCAAAGCCGCGCCGATCTGGTTCCCAATTTGGTTGAAGTCGTAAAAGGCGCGATGCAACAGGAAAAAGACGTTTTGATCGGCGTCACCGAAGCCCGGGCAAAGGCCACTTCGGTGCAACTCAGCACTGATGACCTGAATGATCCTGCAAAAGTGAAACAGTTTGAGCAGGCACAAGCAGGCCTTAGCAGTTCGCTTGGCCGTTTGCTGGTTAGCGTCGAGGCCTATCCGCAGATCAAGTCGAACGAAAATGTGCTAGCCCTGCAAAGCCAATTGGAAGGCAGCGAAAACCGTATCCGTGTCGCGCGCCGGGATTATAACATCGCCGTACAGGGATATAATACCACGATCCGTACGTTCCCCGATATTATCGGTGCAAAGGTTATCCACGGTGCAAAACCCATGGTCCCGTTTGCCGCAACCACAAATAATGCAGAAGAAGCGCCAAAGATTGACATGACGCCTTCATCCTAGACGGATCAGGCAAATGGCCGTTATTGGTTTACACCGCGCGGCGCATATACCCGAAACCTATGCATAATCCGGTTGATTTAACAAAATCCACCCGGCTTTGAAATTACGGTTTGGAATATGCGCCGCGTGCGAGTAGTTTGATGATTGTAATAAAAAAATAAAAAATGGGCCGCGTAACTTTCCGTTCAGGGGGAATGACGCGTGAAGGATGGCAACACACGGCAAATGCCGGAAACGGGTTCCAAAATATGGGTGCCTTTTATATTCATGGTGGGCGCGTCATTTGCGTGCAATATTCCGGCAGCGGCCCTGGCGCAAACCGGCCCGTCGCCTCTGCCATCGCGCGACGAATTTGAAACCGAACCCTTAAAGCCCGTCAGGGAAACGCCAAAAATTGAGGTGGCTGGCGATATCGAGCGTTCGCCATGCGCGCTTGCCGATCCTGCCTATGCCGCGATCAAATTCACACTATCCGATGCAACATTTAACAATCTGGGCCCCGTCAGCGCCGATGATATCCGGCCAAGCTATGCCTCCTTAATAGGCCGCGAATTGCCCATTGCCGCGGTCTGCGACATCCGCGATGCTGCCGCGACCATATTGCGCCAACGCGGATATCTGGCCGCAGTCGAGGTACCCGTTCAACGTATTGAAAACGGCGGCGTCCGTTTCGAAGTTCTGTATGGGAAATTGACGGCCATTCGCGTGCAAGGCGAACCCGGCAGCAACGCAACTTTACTGGAAAATATGCTCGGCAACTTGGTCACGGGGCAGCCCTTCAACCGGTTTGAGGCGGAACGGCATCTGTTATTGGCCCGTGATATTCCGGGATATCAGTTGCGTCTGACATTAAAACCAACAGGCGTCACACCGGGCGATATGATCGGTGAAGTCGTCCTGAAACATACACCTGTCGAGGCTGATTTTTCGTTCCAGAATTTCGCGCCGCGCGATACGGGTCGTTTTGGCGGTCAATTGCGTGTGCAGTTTAATGGCCTGACCGGAATGGGTGACCGCACAACCGTAAGTTTTTACACCACGGCGGATTTCAAAGAGCAGCAAATTGCACAGGCCAGCCATGAAACATTTTTGGGCAGCAGCGGTTTACGTCTTGCTGCGCGCATCAACTATGCATGGAGCAAGCCTTCGCTTGGCGCCAATTTCCCGGATATCAAAGCCAATACCTTATTTGCATCGACCGAGCTCACCTATCCGTTAATCCAGCGTATGGCAGGCACTGTTCGGGCTGGAGCGGGCCTTGATTACGTCAATCAAAAGGTTGATTTTGGCGGCATCCCGCTCAGCCGCGACCGCATTCGCACCGCGTTTATCCGCATTGACGGCGATGTGGCAGACCGGGAGGGGATTGGCCCGGGCGGCAGTGTCGGCTGGCGATTTGGCGGGTCGGTTGAGGCACGGCGCGGACTGGATATCTGGAAAGCCAGCCCCAATTGCGTTTCGGTTCCAGCCGTTTGCACCGCCACCGGATTTGTCCCGCCCAGTTTACTGGATGGGGATCCGACACCAACGATATTGCGCGGCGCGGCATATGCCGACATCCGCGTAATCCGCAATCTTTCGGTTGCCATACAGGCGCGCGGTCAAACATCAAAATCCGCCCTGCCCGCGTTTGAACAATTTTCTGCCGGCAACTATACCATCGGCAGAGGTTATGATCCGGGCGCCGCAGTTGGTGACCTGGGCGCTGGATTTTCCAGCGAAATCCGCATCGACAATATCCGGCTTTCGCAAAGCGGCAAGATACGGCTGCAGCCGTATTTGTTCGTCGATAATGCGTGGACATGGAACCGGGGTGCAGGCGGCGGATCGGCAAAGGTCAGTTCGCTGGGCGGCGGCATGCGCCTGAACTTGGCTGATAAGGCCCGTATCGACGCAGCGGTTGCATTCCCCACACAAAACACAACCGGGTTCAACCAACGCGGAAGTACACGGTTCTTGCTATCCTTTTCGACCAACTTGCTTCCTTGGAGGACACGATAATGTCCCGTATAAACAACTGCCGCACAACATCCGGAATTTCATTGGCCGCGCTGGCCGTGTCGCTGTTGGTCGCACCCCAGTTTGCGCAAGCACAAAGCTTTAACGGTACGCCGACGGTCGAATTTGGTAGTGTAAATATAACGACACCTGCAAACACAACCAATATTTTGGTCAATTCGCCGCGCGCGGTAATCAATTGGAACCTCGCCGCTCCGTCTGGCGCTGGTCCAGTCATATTCCAGCCCAATGGTACAACGGCCAATTTTATTTCAAGTCCCGGATTAAACTACATCGTCCTTAACCGCATTTTTCCGACCGACCTGACCCGCGCTGTCCAATTTAACGGTACCGTGAATGCCAGTGGCAATAACGGCGTATTTTTCTATAGCCCCGGCGGAATCGTTCTGGGCAACACCGCTGTGTTCAATGTCGGGCGATTGTTACTGACGGCCAATGATGTGGCCGTGGACGGCAATGGCGGATTTTTCTTTGCCAACGATTTGAACTTAACCGCAGCAGCAGGCAGCACCGCTGCCGTTTCGATCACGGCTGGCGCACAAATTAATGCGCTGGCAGAAGGTAGCTTTGTACTCGCGGTTGCGCCGCGTGTTTTGGATTCGGGCACTACGGTCGTCAACGGAACAAAGGCACTGGTTGCCGCAGAAGCAGTAGACCTGACCTATAACGCGGGTTTGTTTGACATCAGCGTTACCCAAGGCACAGAATATGTCGGCGATGCGTTGCGCCATGAAGGCTCCACCACAGGCCCAGCCAGTTCGGGCACGGGCGATTTCCACCGTATCTATATGGTGGCCGTTCCCAAAAATACGGCGATTTCTATGTTCATCAGCGGCGCAGCTGGCCTTGGTTTCGATGTTGCAGGCGCGGCCGATGTCATTGGCAATGCGATTGTGCTTTCGGGCGGCAGCAACATAACAGAGGCCAGCAACGGAACCGGTATCCCGCAGCCATTTGCGCCGTTTCCGGTAAATACCATCGCCGCCGATATTGATCTGACACAGGGCAATTATACGTCGGCCGTCAATATCTTGAGCAATAATGATGCCCGGATTTCAACAATCATACCCGGCAACATCAATTTTGCCAGCGACCTAACGATGCAGGCGGAAAACAACGCGATCCTGAACATCACCAACGGCGCAGTTACTGTAAACGGTAGGATGTTCATATCCGCCGACGCCGCTTCGCCTTTTGCGGACGGAAGCAGCCAGTCTGCGGGAACCGCAACGGTACAAATTTCGGGGGCGGCATCGTCGTTGACCACCAACAACTTTGCCACGATTACCGCGCAAGGATATGGCGCAAACCAAGTTTCGGTTGGCAATGGCGGAACGGGAAGTGGCGGCACAGCCAGCGTAAACATCACAGGCGGATCATGGATTTCCAACAGCGGGCTTCGCGTTCAAGCGGACGGATTTGGCGGCAATGGTAACGCAGGCGGCGGCGGCATTGGCGGCGTAGCAAGCGTCACGGCCAATAACGGTTCTCTGCAATCCCTCAACGGTTTGGAACTGCACGCCGATGGCACGGGCGGCGATGGACCGCAACAGGGCGGCGCAGGAACAGGCGGAACCGCCAATGTAATCGCGCTCGGCGCAACTGGCATCGTCGATGTCAGCGCTGCTGACGGCTTTTTTGTGACAGCAAACGGCCAAGGCGGGTTCGGATCAAATACCAGTATTGGCATTGGCGGAACAGCAACAGGCGGCAGCGTAACTGTATCAGCATCAGGCAGCGCACAAGTACGCACAGCCGTTTTGGTCAATGATATTCGCGCTGACGCAAATGGCGGTGTGGGCGCAGGCGGCGCAGGCGGCAACGCAGACGCCGGCTCAGCATCAATTCGCGCGGAAACAAGCGGTCAGGTCCGGTTTACGGGCACGACCAGCGCAACCACGGCAAGCGCGTCTGCAATCAGCGGCAGCGGCACGGCGGGAGGCTCGACATCGGGCGGCGATGTTACGATAACGAACTTGGCGGGTAGCACGCTCTTGGTGGAATCGAACGCCATTCAAATCCGCGCTTATGCCGATGGCGGCGCGGGTGCGGCGGGCGACGGCGGATCAGCCGCTGGCGGGAATGTGGCGGCCAATCTGTTTGGTACATCGACATTTTCAGGGGCCACCAACTTTGATGCGCACGGCAATGGCGGGACCAGCGTCAATGCAACGGGCGGCGCTGGCACAGGCGGGACGACGCAGATTAGTAGCGGCGGCACGACCGTATTTGCCTCAACGCTAAACGCCAATTCCAATGGCGCGGGCGGCAACGGAACCAACGGGGGTCTAGGCACAGGCGGCCAAACGGGCGGCACGCGCTTACTTGTGCAAGGCGGAACCATGACTGCCAGCGGCGCGGTTTTGATCGATTCCTCCGGATTTGGCGGGACAGGATCGGGATTTGGCAATGGCGGCGGGGCGGTCGGCGGCAATTCGCTTGTTGCGGTTACATCGGGCACAGGCACATTCAATAGCATGTTAAACTTGAACGCAATCGGCACGGGCGGCGTAGGCCGCAACGGCGGAAATGCCGTGGGGGGCGCCGCGAATGTAGTGTTAACTGGTGGCGGTCTTGGCATCACTGGTGGTGCTTCGCTAACCACCAACGCAACTGGTGGTAATGCATCGGCGGGATTGGGCGGAACAGGCGGCGATGGCACAGGCGGCATCGTGCGCTTTTTGGTTAATAACCCAGCCACAAATCTTCCTCTTAACGCTGCTTTTGTATCATCCTCCGCCCGCGGTGATGGCGGTAATGGCGGCAGTGCCTCGGCAGCATTGCTGGTGCTAGGGTTGCCCGCAGTTGGCGGCAACGGCGGGAATGCCACTGGCGGTACAATCGATATAGGTTCTGCAAACAGCGCCGGTAATCTTAACTTTGGCTCTGTTGGGGTGCAAACAATCGCGGAAGGCGGCGAAGGCGGCGATGGCGCAACATTTGGCTCCGGTGGAAATGGCGGGAATGCCACCGGCGGCATAATAACTGTGGGTTTGAACGCATTGCCCGCAACTGCAACAGGTACTTTTAATGCGCAATCGGTGGTTGCAATAGCCAGCGCCCAAGCTGGGAATAGCGGCGCAGGCACTGTTTTTGGAAATGGTGGCAACGGTGCAGGCGGGAATATCTATTTGGGTAATGGAAGTGGCGGAACAGTTGCTGTTGCCAACTTTGTTAGCATTGTAGCCAATGGTATTAGTGGATTCGGCACAGTAGTTGGCACGGCCGATGGCGGAAACGCCATTATTATCGCATCTTCCAATCCCAATGGTGGGGGCAGTAGCTTTACCGCCGGATCAGCGTCTCTAACAGCTAATGGATTAGTTGGCGGTGCTCCGTTTACGCCGGACCTGCCCACAGGCCGCTATGGCCGCGTTGCAATAATAGCGAACGGCGGCAACGTACAACTCGGTGCGACAATTATGAACCAGTTCGGTTCCGCCGGGCAAACTATCGTTCCACCAGCATTTGGCATCATCAATTCGGGATTATTGGCGCGCAATGCCCAATTGCTTATTACGAACAGCTTTAACGGCCAATTTGCAGGTAACGCTGCTTTAGGAGCGGATGGCGGCAACATCAATTTTGTAGGTGCGATTGGTAATGACTTCATATTTCAGACACCCGGCAACATTGTCGATACCCTGACCGGAGTTGCTCCGACTGCACAGGGACAAGTTACTTCGACGACGACCTTGAACATCAATGCCGCTGGCAATATACTAACTCCGCGTAACACCTATTTGTCGCAATTGACCACCAACATTGTTGCTGGCGGCATTATGACCGTGGGCGGAATTGGCGCAGGAGATTATTTATTCCTGCAATCCGGCGGCAATATGTTTATAAGTGATATTTTAAGTCAGGATGTTCTTGAGGCTGTTTCAGGCGGCACAATCACTCTTGGTAACATCCGCGCCGATTCCGATGTCGACTTAACCGCTGCGGGCGCGGTTCAAACAGGCACAATCAGCAGCGGCGATACCGTGACAATCGGATCAGGAGCCACGATCAGCACGGGCAATATCGATGCCGGGATCAACAACCCATCGGCGGATCCGGCGGCGGCCTATGCCGTTGGATTGCGCGCTGTCGGCACGGTCAGCACGGGCAACATAACGGCTGTGAACCGGATCGGCGTGGGTTCCGAAACGGGATCTGTATTCACAGGAGCAATCAATACAGGTGAATTCTTCCTCGCGCTGGCCGAAACCGGAGTCACCGTCAACGGCGGTATCACCACGGGTGTGGGCGCGAATGGCATTACCTATATCGCCGACGCCAGCATGTTGGCGTTAATCGATCCTGTTACTTTGGACCCTGCTCCCATATTTGCCGCTGTACCCGTGCGGCTAAACGGCAATGTCTCAATATCCGGCAATGTTACGACCGGACGGTTTGTCTCTGCCAACACAGGAACATTTTTTGCCGAGGGCGCAATCACGGCGGCGAATGCAGATACAGCCGCCGGGGCTGCCTTGTTTATTTCATCGGGCGGCGATGTCACGACGCAGGAGCTGACTGCATCGGCTGGCGCGATAAATGTCTTTAGCGAAAATGATGTCGTTACGGGCGACATGATCAGTGCGCAAGATTCTACGGTCACTGCGGTTGGTAGCATCAACACTTTGAATATCAGCGCAATTGGCGATGTTTCTTTGTCCGCAGGCACGAACATTACATCGCTGAATATCGATGCGCAGCGCGATGTTTCCCTTGACGCAGGCGGCGATATTCTGGCTGACAATATAAGCGCATTGCAACTTATCAGTATCGATTCCGGCGGCAGCACCACTGCGGGCGACATTTCAACCAACGATCAATTGGAGGCGGTGTCTGGCGGGGACTTGACAGTCGGAAATGTAAATGTCGATCTGGAAACCGAACTTACAGCCGCAAATGCCATTTCGGCGGGCAATATTGTCACTACCGCACGGGTTAATATGCTTGCCGGGGATGCGATAAGCAGTGGCGATATCAACGCGCAACAGATACTGATCGGGTCGCAAAATGGAGCGATCACAACCGGTGCGATTGCGGCCGATCAATATTTCCTCGCGCTTGCCGAAACGGGTGTGACCGTCAACGGCGGCATCACAACGGGTGTAGGCGGGAACGGAATTGCGTATATCGCAGATGCCAGCATGTTGACGTTGATCGATCCCGGTACATTGGACCCTGCCCCCGTATTTGCCGCAGCACCTGTGCGATTGAATGGGAACATTGCGATCACCGGTCCGGTGAGCACGGGCCGTTTTGCCGCCGCGAATTCCGGCACATTCACCGCGGACGGCGCGATCGCGGCAGCGAACGGCGATACAGCGGGTGGCGCAGCGTTTTCCCTTTCATCGGGCGGCGCTGTATCTGCGCAGAATATAATCACGACAACAGGCGGCATTAACATCAACGGCGATGCGGCAATAAGTACAGCAGCATTGAATGCCGAAACCAATGTCAATTTTGTTGGCACAGGCCCTGTCACCACCGGCGGCATTATCAGCCGGGGTCAAGTGCGGCTGCAAACAACGGGGGCAATTACAACGGGATCAATTCAGGCGAATGCGAATGTAGGACTGTTTACCGACGCATCGGTGACTGCTGGAAACATCCTTAGCAACGGCAATGTCGAAATTGGCACGGGCGGCAATATCGCGGCTGGATCCATCGAAGCAGAAAATAGCGTCAAATTGATTTCAGTGAGTGGGGCGATTTCAACAGCCGATATCCGCTCCAGCCAGTATTTTATCGCGCTGGCACGAACGGGCGTCAATATTGGCGGCGGTATTACAACCGGAACAGGGACGGACGGTGTCGTCTATATCGCCAATTCCAGCATGGCAAATTTGATTGATCCTGTGACGCAAAACCCCGCGCCGCTGTTTAACGCGGCGCCTGTCAGACTGGCGGGTAATGTGCGGATCGATGGCCTGGTAACCACCGGACGTTTTGTATCCGGCAATACCGGGGCTTTCACATCAAACGGCGCGATTAATGCCGCCGCATCCATATTAATTTCCAGCAGCGGGCTGGCATCCTTTAACGGTATCGCAGGTGCGCCCGGCATCACTTTAACGTCCGGCGGATTGGATATTGGCGTGAACGGCGGATTGGGCACAGCGTCAACGGCGGCGCTGAACATCAACGCCGAACCGGGTGTTACCGCAATCCGGCTGGGCGGCGATGCCGGCTCAGGATATGTTATTGACGCCAATGAAATGGCGCGGCTTCGCGCCCAAAATATCCAGTTCCGCACGGGCGGCACGGCCGTACCCACCATCACGGTTAGCAATTTCAGCTTGCAGGGCAGCGCTACATCCGAATCCAATTTGGTGGGCAGCAGCGGTGCATTTGCAATTGAAACGGCGGGGTCGGTTCGCATCATTGGCGCGGCTCAAGTAAATAACGCGGCGGCGGGCAATGCATTCTCCATCACCGCAGGCGCGCGGATAGATATTGTGAATGACCAGGACGGCGCGATCCGTTTGGGCAATCCTGCGGGCGATCCGGCGGGCATATTGAACCTGACCGCAGGCACGGTAACGTCGGCAAGTGACAGTTTGATCGGCCAATTGTCCACAGACCCAAATTTTGCCGGGCGCAATGCGGCATTGGATGCCGCAGCAGCGACGCCGTTGGCGCAAGGATATCTGGGCGCAGGCCGAATGAATATTTCGGTCTCCAACGGCCTGTTCATCCAAAACAGCAACACCGTGCCATCACCGGGCGGATTTAATGTGGGGACCGGGGGTTTCAATGTCATCGTCCCCGCCAGCGCAAACGGTCCGGTAAACTTGGTCGTCAATGGCCGCGCATTACTGGCAAACGGGACATTTTTGTCAGGCAAAGACACATTGGGTGCGGCCAGTTTTACACCGTTAACGTCCTTTGCCGAGGGCGCGACATTGAACGGATGCCTGATAACTGGCGCGCCGTGCGGCACGGTCACACCTGAAAATGATTTCGGTTTCATCGCTACCCAGCAAGGAAATGCGATTGAAAATAATGACGAGGATGAAGAATTGGCGTTGGCCGGAGAGGCATTACCAATTGTGCTAATTGAATCGCTGGTCACCAATCCGGCGGATGAAGCGCCGCCGCGTATCACCGAACCCGTAACGGGCAGCGGCAATAGCGAGGCATGGGCAGGGCCCACAACAGATAGCGGAGAACAGCCATGAAAACATCCTTGGCATTATGGGCTGCGGCACTTTCCTGTTGCATTGTAACGCACGCATCGGCGGCATCAGACATCAGCACCGCTGACAGCTTTCGTATCGGCAACGCAGGCGTATTGTGTACGGCGCAAAACCAGTCAGGCGACAAAGCATTGTCAGGCATGTTTGACCGTGCCCATGCCATCGTCTGCCGCGATGCCGCTGCACAGGTCGGCAAATTATATCAGTTCCGCAGCGCATCCTTGCCGCAATCAAGCAAATGGAGCGATGAAAAATTGAACTGCGGCGCGCCCGAACCCGCCAATATCTCCGGCTTTACAGCTGTCACGTTAACGCAATGCACCGCGCCCGATGGATTGCGACATAACCGGTACCAAAGCACAAAAGGACAGGCGTTGTTCGTTGCAGAGGGTCTGGCGGGATATGACTCGGCTTTGCGGCTGGGCCTATTGTCCATCCTAACCAACAGCAACGTTGCCGGCAGCGTCGATGTGGCGGTAACAGAAGCTGGCGATCCTGCGGCATTTGCACGTGTGCAAGCCAGCCAGTTGGACCGGGCACAGGTCCGTGTCGAGGGATATAACCGCAACAACGCCGGAAATTTTGCCGAAGCGGCAACGTTCTTCGATGTGCTGGGCCGCGGGGAAACGGGGCTGTCTGCAGACAAAAGCGCCGAAGGCATTGTAAACCAGGCGTTGCAGCAATCAAACCTTGGCGATTTTGCCGAGGCTGATATTTTATTTGCGCGTGCCCGGCGTGCTGCCGACGTATCGGACCCGTTATTGTCGCGGATAATGCGCAATTACGAGGCGATGCACATGCTGAACCAAGGTGATGCGGAGCAGGCAATCGCCATTTTGGACCGCCCGGTAACATCTGGCGCGACCAGTTCCTTTGAAACGGCGCGGCTGAATGATGGGTATATCGACCGCCCCGTGGCACAAAAACTGAACAGCAACAGCCGCGAGATTGTAGCTTTAACAGGGCTGGGCGTAACGCTGACGACGACGGAAAAGATTGAAATACTGGACCATCAATCCGCACATTTACGCGGCGTTGCGCTGCGTTTGCAAGGTAACCGGAAAGATGCTTCGTCGCTTGTCGCGGCGTCCGAATCGGGCCTTGCCGCCATGCGTGGCGGCACGATTGCCAGCGTTGCGTGGTTGCGCGCGGCAAATTTGAACGAGCTTGCGCAAATTGCCGAAGCCGAAGGAAAGAAAGATAGCGCGCGCCGTTATCTTGAATCCGCCGCATTTTTGCTGAACGCCAATTATCCGGCATCCGCAGCGTCGCTTGCCGCGCGGGCGCGGCTTGCCGGATTTCTGGCGCGCAATGGCGATGCGGCCAAAGCGCGTATCCTGTTTGCCCAAATCGTAAGTGAAAGCCCGAACACGCCGGGATCAGGCGCGATTATGGGCCGCCCGATTGCGCCCTATTTACGGTTGCTGGCAAATGCGGACGCAAGTGATGACGCCGCCGAAGAATTTTTCATGGTCAGCCAGATATTGGCGCGGCCCGGCGTTGCGCAAACACAGGCCGTATTGGCACGCGAGCTGTCGGGCGGAAACGATGCCGCAGCAGCCCTGTTCCGGCAATCGCTCACCATTTCGCGAGACATCGTCCGTCTGGAAGGTGAATTGGCTCAGATCAGGGGACTGGCCGAACAAAGCGCCGCCGATATATTGCGGCTGCCTGCTGCGGAACAAGAACTGACCACCGCCAAATCGGCGCAGACCAAACTGGTTTCCGATCTGTCGGCCTATCCCCGTTTCAGGGCGTTGGGACGCAGCACATTGACCCTTGCCGAATTGAAATCGCAACTGCGCGGCGGCGAAGGATATTACAAACTCGTGGTCAATGCAGGCGATGTATATGGCCTGTTCATTACGCAAAACAGCGCGCGCATATTGGCGGCGGACATCGGTGAAGAAGACCTATCGGCCGCCGTTGCACAATTGCGCGATTCCATTGTCATTAGCGACGGCAGTTCGGTTGAAATTTTTCCGTTCGACATCGCCAAAGCCCATAGCCTGTATAATTCGCTGTTCGGGCAAATTGACAGCGCGTTAAAACAGGTCACCCATTTGGTATTTGAACCCGATGGCGCAATGCTGCAACTGCCCGTCAATTTGCTGGTCACCGATGCCAAAAGCGTTGCCGATTATGAACATCGGATCAGCGCCGATGGCGCCGATGAATTTGATTTTACCGGAACAAGCTGGCTGGCCAAAGGCCGGATCGTATCGACATCGGTTTCGGCAAAGGCCTTTGCCGAGGTTCGCAATTTGGCGGCAGCACGCGGCGCACGCGCCTATCTGGGACTGGGCGAAAATGCCCCGGTTAGCGACAATGTCTATGGCATGTTGCGCGATCAGGGTGCGCAGGATTGCAGCTGGCCCGCAAGCCTTTGGGCGAAACCCATTTCGTCGGCGGAATTGCAATTGGGTGCGGCGGGTCTTGGTTCATCGTTGAGCGAGATTATAACGGGCAGCGGTTTTACCGATGCGGCGTTAAATCGGCGGACAGATCTATCGGACTTTCGCGTGATCCATTTCGCCACGCACGGTTTAGTGACGGCGCCAAATCCGCAATGCCCCGCGCAACCGTCTTTGCTGACGTCGGTGGGCGCAAGCGGATCAGACGGCTTGCTAACCTTTACCGAAGTGTTCGACATGAAACTGGACGCCGACACCATCATATTATCGGCATGTGACACCGCCGGAATGGCTAGCACTAGCGCCACGCGTGCCGCCGGCGTGGCAACGGGCGGCAATTATGCCCTCGACGGATTGGTCCGCGCCTTCATTGGCGCAGGCGCAAGGTCGGTGGTGGCCAGCCACTGGCCCGTGCCCGATGATTATGGCGCAACGACCACGTTAATATCCAGCTTGTTCGACAATGCCGGATCCATAAGCGTTGGCGAGGCATTGGGACGCGGCCAGCAAAAAATGATGGACGTCGCGGAAACGTCGCATCCCTATTACTGGTCGGGTTTTGCAATTATCGGCGATGCAACGCGGCCTATTGCTGGCAACATGGGCGCGGCGGGAACGGTTATTGCAGCGAAGTGAGCAGGATCATTTTTGGCAAAAATACGTAATTTATAGATCGTCATTGCGAGCGTAGCGAAGCAATCTAGGGTTGTTTTGCGCAATCTCTGGATTGCTGCGCTACGCTCGCAATGAAGATATGAAGGGCTATTTGAATCGATAGTAAATTCGATTTTCCAACCATCGCATTCAACGTCAGTTTCGCGGCGCTTGCCGTCGGTAACTTAACGCCTCGGCAATGTGGATGCGGCCTATGGTTTCGCAACCTGCCAGATCGGCAATCGTGCGCGATACCCGCAATATCCGCGTATAGCCGCGCGCCGACAGCCGCATGGCCTCGGCGGCTTGCGCCAACAATCGTTGTCCTGCTTCATCGGGCGTGGCATATTGCGCCAGCGGTTTGCCATCCAGTTCGGCATTGGTGCGCATGTCAGTTCCGGCCAGACGTGCGCTTTGCACATCGCGCGCGGCCTTTACCCTGTGCGCGACCTCTGCGCTGCCCTCCGCAGGCGGCGGCAGCACCAGATCGGCAGCGCTGACGGCTTGGACCTCGACGTGTAAATCGATTCGGTCGAGCAACGGCCCCGACACCTTTGACTGGTAATCAGCCGCACAGCGCGGCGCACGTGAACAGGCCAACGCCGCATCGCCCAAATGGCCGCAGCGGCAAGGGTTCATCGCCGCCACCAATTGCACATTAGCCGGAAAAGTGACGTGGCTGTTCGCCCGGGCAACGCTGACCACGCCTGTTTCCAAGGGTTGCCGTAGGCTATCGAGCACGTTGCGCTGAAATTCAGGTAGCTCGTCCAAAAACAAGACACCCAGATGGGCCAAGCTAACCTCGCCGGGCCGCACTTTCAATCCGCCGCCCACTAGCGCAGGCATCGATGCACTGTGATGCGGACTGCGAAAGGGCCGTGTGCGCGATAGCCGTCCGCCCACCAACGTGCCTGCAACCGATGCGACCATCGAAACCTCTAACGCTTCGGCAGGGGTCAGTTCGGGCAATATACCGGGCAAGCAAGCCGCAAGCAGCGACTTTCCCGATCCCGGTGGACCCGACATCAGCAAATTATGTCCGCCAGCCGCCGCAATTTCGAGCGCCCGTTTTGCCGTTTCCTGCCCTTTAACCTGTGCCATGTCAGGTCCCATCGCAGGCGGCTCGACGCTGCCGGGTTCGGGTGGACGCAATATCGCCTGCCCTTTCAGATGATTGAGCAACGACAAAAGATCAGGCGCAGCTACAACCTCTAATTGTCCTGCCCATGCCGCCTCTGCGCCTTGTACCGCAGGACAAACCAGTCCCATGCCGCGCGATCCGGCATGGATTGCCGCCAGCAATACGCCAGGCGACGGCGCAACGCGGCCATCCAGGCCCAGTTCGCCCACCACCACAAAATGCGCCAGTGTCTCTGCATCCGCCACGCCCATCGCCGCCAAAAGCGCGAGCGCAATGGGCAGGTCATAATGCGAACCTTCCTTGGGAATATCGGCAGGCGAAAGATTTACAATTATGCGTTTTGGCGGAAGCGATAGCCCCAATGCGGATATGGCGGCACGCACCCGCTCCCGGCTTTCGCCCACGGCTTTATCGGGCAGGCCAACGACCGAAAACCCGACCATGCCCGGCGCAACCTGACATTGCACCTCAACACTGCGGGCTTCTAACCCCAGATAGGCAACGGTTGAAACGGTGGCGACCACAAGGGATTCCTCATTGATCGGAAATTCTATGCGAGAACAGACGAAAATGTCCAACGCCGCGGATAGTATACTATCCGCTGGGGTGATTTTTGCGGGACATAAGGTTAATTTTTGAATAGCCATTTCCGGTTACGCCGTGGCAATGCCGCTCATGCATAGAAATCCTGTAATCTAATCATATCAGGCCCTATCGATGCGTAATATTGCTGGATCATTTGGTAAATTGGTGGCCGCTGCGACGCTTGTTTGCGCGCCGATGGCTGCGCATGCCGCCGCGTATCTAACGGTCGAAACCAGCATCTCCGAATGGACCGATGATTCCGGTTCCGGTTTTGAAACACTAACGCGGCCAGTTACTGAAAACGCTTCACTGGCCCGCTTTGGTCCGTTTAACGTTATTGATGGTACACGGGCCGAATTGAACGGCAGCATCGAAACAGAGACGCCGGCTCAATTCAGACAGATGCTGGCCGTCTATCCGCACATAAGCCAGATCGATTTGATCGATTGCCCCGGCACCAACGATGATGCCGCCAATTTCAAGATTGCCCGCATGATCCGAAAGGCGGGTATCTCAACCTACATACCCGATGGCGGATCGGTGCGGTCGGGCGGGGTCGAACTGTTTCTTGCCGGAGCAAAACGGGTGGCAGAACCCGGCGCCGAATTTGCCGTGCATAGCTGGCAGGATGAAGACGGGCGCGAGGCAGATGATGTTGCCGCCAATGATCCCATCAATCTGGAATATATCAATTACTACCGCGAAATCGGCATGGACGATCAAAAGGCGCGGGCGTTTTACGCCATGACCAATAGCGTCCCGCACGATAGCGCGCTGTACCTAACGCCGCGCGATATAGCGACGTATCTGCCACTGGATTAATCCGCTGTCAGCGCTTTTTTGATGCGATAAATCCGTTTCACTGATATACCTTGCTTATCTTTTTAGGAGGGGATGCATGGCTTATATTGATGGTTTCGTAATCGCGGTTCCAAAATCAAATCGGCAAGCTTTCATCGATCATGCCAAAAGCGCGGACAGCATGTTCATCGAATTGGGCGCATTGCGCATCGTGGAATGCTGGGCCGACGATGTGCCCGACGGCACCACAACGGATTTTCGCAAAGCGGTAAAAACGCAAGATGACGAAGATGTTATTTTCAGTTGGATCGAATGGCCTGATAAAGTGACCCGCGATACAGCAATTGCGGTCATGATGGACCCCGAAAATACGGATCCGCGCATGAAAATGGATATGCCGTTCGATGGCAAACGGATGATCTTTGGCGGATTCACGCCTGTAGTCGTGTTGGAGAAATGATATGACCAACAAACATGGCGATTTCATCTGGTACGAATTGCTCACAACGGATGCCGATGCAGCAGGCGATTTTTACGGCAAGGTCATTGGCTGGACATCGGTTCGATCAGAGCAACCCGGCATGGATTACCGGTTCTTTTCGTCAGGCGATGGCAGCAACCCAAAAGACGGCGTCGGCGGATATATGGCTATTACGCCTGAAATGGCCGAAGGCGGCGCGCGCCCGGCATGGGTGGGTTATATCGCGGTTGATGATGTCGATGCGTCCGCTGCGAGTATCATAGCCGAAGGAGGCAGCCTGTTAATGCCCGCTATGGATTTGAGCGGTGTCGGACGAATGGCGATGGCCGCCGATCCTCAAGGTGCGCCTTTTTATATCATGCGTGGATTTTCAGACGAAACAAGCCACAGCTTTGCCGCAAACGAGCCCAAAATCGGGCATTGCGCGTGGAACGAGCTATCCACCACCAAGCCCGGTGCAGCCAAAATCTTTTACGGCGAACAATTTGGCTGGGTATCGGGTGACAGCATGGATATGGGGCCAATGGGCAGCTATGATTTCCTAAAGGTCGGCGATGACCGGGCACATAATTTGGGCGCTGTTTATACGATGGTCCCCGAAGACCCACAGCCTCACTGGCTTTTCTATTTCCGCGCAGCGGATATTGACGCTGCGATCGAAGCGATCAAAAGCAATGGCGGTAGGATATTGCAAGAACCAGTCGAAATCCCCGGCGGCGGATTTTCGTTGGTTGCATATGATCCGCAAGGCGCCGCATTCGGGCTCGTCGGAGAACGCAAGTGCGCATAACAGGCGCAACGCGTCCACGCTGGTTCCGCATCGTTTCTATATTGCTTCTGTTGTGGAGCCTGATGGGATTGGCCTCGTTTGTCATGCATTGGATGCTGACACCGCGCGACATCGCCGCCCTACCCGCGATCCAACAAGATATGATGAACCAGATGTCAAACCGGATATGGATTTCCTTTGCTGTCGCCGTATTTTCCGGCGTGGCGGGCGCAGTGGCTTTGCTAGCAAAGCGGCGCATTGCCATGTGGCTGTTTGGCATAAGCTTTGCCGCGATCCTGATCCAGTTTTCGGCTCCTGCATTGGTCGATATCGCCATTAACCGCGATCCCACGATCATGTATTTCCCGGCGTTCATCGCGGCGATGGCATTGATACAAAGCGTTTTGGCGTGGCGCTGGGCAAAGCTGGGTTGGCTGAAATAAACAGGATAAGGCCACCCGAACATCTGGCGTCTTGCGGTTTGCTATTATTCTACCCACATTAGATTGATGGATATTAGGACCATATTTTTCGGCAAATCGCGGCGTAGCAGCAACATATTGCGGCTCGCGCTTGTGGCGGCGGGCTGGTTGATGATATTGGGTGCGCTTGCGGTCGGGCCTTTGCCGGGACCAGGCGCGCTGATTCTGGCGCCCACCGGAATGGCGCTGATCCTGAAAAATTCTCTATGGGCAAAAAAACGCTATTCCCGTTTTGTGCGCACCCATACTGAATATGGCCGCTGGCTGAATTGGATGATGCGGCGTAACAAGTTTGCAGGGAGGCCGCCCGTGCCCGACTTTAAGCGTGATTTGTTGCATATGTTTCGCCGCGATGACGAAGGGCAGGAAATGCCATAAACTTCGGCGTCGCATGTTGACTTTCGGCGTCCAGCGCCATAATGCGCCGATCAACAAGGGCGGTTGCCAATTGGATTCGGCAACCTTGTGCCTTTCACTATACAGATTTTATTAGGATTACCGCCATGAAGCGCACCTTTCAGCCAAGCAACCTTGTCCGCGCACGTCGCCATGGCTTTCGCCTTCGTATGTCCACAGCCGCTGGCCGTAACATCCTGAACGCACGCCGCGCACGTGGCCGTAAAAAGCTGTCTGCTTAATATACAGCTTTACGTTGGAGGCGGGTTTGATGTCGCCTTATATCGTGATTACAAAACGCGCCGATTTTTTGAGCGCCAACCGGGGGAAGCGATTTGCGACGTCCGGTTTTGTTTTGTTGGTGCATGACCGGGGCGATAATGATCCCGCAATACGTCTGGGCATAACGATTACCAAAAAAGTCGGAAACGCCGTGGTTCGTAACCGTATGCGGCGCAGATTTCGGGAATTGATGCGCGAAATGCTGAATGATATCGGCAAACCGGGCGCAGATCACATCCTGATCGGACGCAGCAGTGGGATCGAGATGGATTTCGCACGGTTAAGAGCGGATTTGTACCGCGGATTAAATAAACTAAATAACCAAAACCGTAGCCCTGAGCCTGTCGAAGGGTGTCTGTCAGATAATCGCCCTTCGTCAAGCTCAGGGCTACGGTGATAAGTTTAACGATGATTGCCCGCGCATTGATCCTGATCGCACGCGGATGGCAAATGGGCCCGTCGCGGATTTTGCCCCCCACTTGCCGATATAGCCCAAGCTGTTCTGCCTATGCCATTACCGCGCTGGAACGATATGGCACAATTAAGGGTGGCTGGTTAGCGTTGAAGCGGCTATTGCGCTGCCAACCATGGGGCGGGTGCGGCCATGATCCGGTTCCGTAAGCGAACCTAGATACAGAATAACAGGGATTAAGGCGTTGGAAGACAAGCGTAACATTATAGTGGCAATGATATTGGCCGGACTGATCCTGTTTGGATGGCCGATTGTTGCACAGCAGTTTTTCCCGCAGCCAAAGGCCGTTGCAACCGCCGCGCCAACCGCGTCATCGGGTTCGGCGAGCGTTGCCCCTTCGATAAACAGCACTTCTCCGGCAGCAGGAACGGCCGTTCCCATCGCCGACGCGCTGAAAGGTTCCACCCGCGTACTGATAGAGACGCCCAAGTTGAAGGGTTCGGTCAATCTGATCGGCGCGCGCATTGATGATATGGTATTACTGGCACACCGCACTGAACTGGCGAAAAATTCGCCGCCCGTGCGATTGTTTGCGCCATCGGGTACTAAGAAAGCCTATTTTGCACGCTTTGGCTGGACGGCCACGGGCGCGGTTGTTCCCGATGATAAGAGCATCTGGACCGCAACCCCCGGCAAACTGACCCCCACAACGCCCGTTACCCTAATCTGGCTGAACGAGGCCGCGCAGAAATTTGAAATCATCCTTTCCATTGACAAGGATTACCTGATTTCTGCGGAACAGCGTTTCACCAACAACGCGGCTGCGCCCGTGCAAATTGCGCCATATGGCCTGATTAGCCGCACCGGCAAATCCGCCGATGTCGACACGTGGAATATCCATGTCGGTCCGATGGGCGTGTTTGGCGGAACCGCCGATTATGATTGGGACTATGAAGATCTTGACGAAGCCAAAGACGGCCAGCAAGCGTTTAGCACTACCAGCGGCTGGATTGGCTTTACCGACCAATATTGGCTCGCCGCGCTGATCCCCGACCAGAAAACCCCGATCGATGCGACCATGCGTTCGGGCGGCGGCGTGTATCAAACCCAGATGATCGCCGACAAGCAAACCGCCGTTGCGGCGGGTGCCAGCGTCACGCAAACATCGCGGTTGTTTGCCGGTGCCAAAGAAGTTGAAGTGCTTGACAGCTATGTTGATAACCTCGGCATCGAAAAAATGGATTATGCCATCGATTGGGGCTGGTTTCGCATCATCGAAAAAGCCTTCTTCAAAATTCTACATTTCCTGTTCGGTTATTTCGGTAGTTTTGGCGCAGCGATTATCGGCCTGACATTTGTAGTGCGTATTTTTATGTTCCCGATTGCGCAGAAGCAATTCGCATCGATGGCGCAAATGCGTGTGATCCAACCGAAGATGAAGGCCATTCAGGACCGTTTGAAAGACGACAAGCCAAAGATGCAGCAAGAGATTATGAAGCTGTACAAGGATGAAAAAGCCAATCCGCTGGCGGGATGTTTGCCGATATTCCTGCAAATGCCAATTTTCTTTGGGCTGTATAAGCTTTTGATGCTGACCATCGAAATGCGGCACCAACCGTTTCTGTCACCATGGATCAACGATCTGTCCGCGCCTGACCCGTGGACGCCGCTAAATATGTTTGGGTTGATCCCATGGGATCCTCCCGCGTTCATCGCCATCGGGATTTTGCCCATTTTGCTAGGGATATCCATGTGGGGCATTCAGCGGCTTAGTCCGCAACCGACGGACGAAGTGCAGAAACAGGTGTTTGCGTTGATGCCGTGGATGATGATGGTGCTGTTCGCGCCGTTTGCGGCAGGGCTGCAAGTCTATTATGTGGTGTCCAACTGCCTGACCATCCTGCAACAACAATGGCTCTATTCGCGCCATCCTGTTTTGCGTGAAATGGCCGCAAAGGATGCTGCCGATAAAGCCGCAGAAAAAGCCGCCGCAAAGGCAAAAGCGTAAACCGTGACCGATATCAAAATCTTTTCTGGCCCCGTCACGTTCCTGAAATCTGCGCCTAGGCTCGAATTTCTGCCGGAACCGGATGTGGCGGAAATCGCGTTTGCGGGGCGGTCAAATGTGGGCAAATCATCGCTGATTAATGCGCTGGTTAACCGGCACAATATGGCGCGCGCATCAAACACGCCGGGACGGACACAAGAGCTGAATTTCTTCGACGTCGGCGAACCCGCGATATTCCGCATCGTCGATATGCCGGGATATGGCTATGCCAAAGCGCCGATTGCGACGGTCAAGAAATGGCGGCATTTGATTAATGATTATTTGCGTGGACGGGTTGTTCTGAAACGTGTATTTTTACTGATCGACAGTCGGCACGGGATCAAAGAGGTCGATCATGAGATTATGGCGATGTTGGACGCCGCCGCGATCAGTTACCGGATCGTCCTGACCAAAACCGACAAGATCAAAGCCAGCGAGCGCGAGGCAGTAGAGGCCGACACTGCCGTCAAACTGCGCAAACATGTCGCGGCGTTCCCGCAATTGTCGGTAACGTCAGCGGAAAAACGCGGCGGCATTGATGAATTGCGCTTGGCTGTGTTAGAGGCAGTGGCATCATGACAATGAAACTAATCATCGGAAACAAGGCGTATTCCAGCTGGTCCCTGCGCGGATGGCTGGCGGCAAAACAATCCGGCCTTGGTTTTGAAGAGATTACCGTGCCGTTATTTGATGATGGCTGGGACGAACGCAAACGCGAAGAAGACCTTGCGCCGTCATCGGGCAAAGTGCCGATTTTATGGGACGGCGATGCGGTCATTTGGGACAGCATGGCGATCATCGATTATCTGGCCGACAAAGTGGGCCGCGACCGTTTCTGGCCAAAGGACGATGTTGCGCGCGGCATGGCGCGGTCCATCTGCGCCGAAATGCATTGTGGTTATCTGTCACTACGCCGCGAATGCCCGATGAACAGCCGTAAGGTTTTCAAAGACGTCACGATCAGCGAAGATACCCGCAATGACGCGGTGCGCATTCTGCAATTATGGGCCGAAACCCGTTCCCGTTTTGGCAAAGAGGGCCCATATCTGTTCGGGACCTTTACCGCCGCCGACATCATGTATGCGCCCGTTGTTGGCCGCTTTGTCACGTATGGCTTTACCCTGCCCGGTTTTGCCGCCGCTTATGTGGAAACCATGATGGCGCATCCATGGATGCTGGCATGGTATGAGGCAGCTGTTGAGGAACCGTGGATCATTAAGCGCATCGAGGATGCAGCGGTTTAGAATAATGGTTTAAGCCGTCATTGCGAGCGAAGCGCGGCAATCCAGAGTTTGTGCACGCACGCTCTGGATTGCCGCGTCGCTTCGCACCTCGCGGGTGACGAATTCATGTTAGGATCACGCCAGCCGCACCGCCAGATACGGCGTACCATCTTTATGAAAATAGCCGTCCTTGCCAAATGTCATATCGATATCCGAATAAACGCCCCCGCCATCTTTATCGCCTGCGCTGATCGCAATAAATACACAGTCGGTATCGCTGCGGTTTTCCATCCGATGGCCGTTTTGTACGCCAGCGGCAAACGCCGCAACATCACCTGCATTCAAAATAACCTCTCCGTCATCCTCTATCAGAACCGCCTGCCCCGATAACATGACAACCATCTCATCCTCGTCACGGTGCCAGTGCCGCTGCGATGACCATGCACCAGGTTTCAGCACAACGTGGCTCGCCCCCAACAACGTCAAACCGCCCGCAGGCGCAAGCCGCCGCCAGTGCCGCCCCGCGACAGCCTTATCAAATGGCGCCGGATATCCCGTCGCATTGCTTTGCTCAATGGCCTCGATTTCAATTTTGGGCATACCGCCTCCTATATAATCATGGACAAGGGATAGCGTTCTTGCCATTCCGGCGAAAGCATGAATGACCATACACACACTTCGCATTCTTTGGCTCTCGCCAAAGCGTTGATCGCATGTGACAGCGTAACCCCCGCCACTGGTAACGTGTTTGACACCGCGCATGCGATGCTGGAGCTTTTGGGTTTCAGCGTCGACCGTTTCCTGTCAGGCGAAGGCGATGACAACCCCGATCACGGCGCGCCCGTTGAAAATATGTTCGCCATACGGCATCCCAAAACAGGGGAACGCGGCCGCCATTTTGCCTTTGCCGGACATCTGGATGTTGTGCCGCCCGGCGAAGGCTGGGCCAGCGGTGCGTTTGAACCCGAAATTCGCGGCGATATGCTGTACGGGCGCGGCGCGGTGGATATGAAGGGCAGCATTGCCGCCTATATTGCGGCGCTGAAAGATATTCCCGAAGACGCCGGAACGATAAGCTTGATCCTGACAGGGGATGAAGAGGGCCCTGCGATTTATGGCACCCGCGCATTGATCGGTCATTTGCAGGCCAAGGGGACGATCCCCGATTTCTGCCTTGTCGGCGAACCTACGTCTGTAAACCGTTTGGGCGACACGATGAAGGTCGGGCGGCGCGGTTCGGTGAATATGTGGATCAGCGTTGCGGGAACACAGGGCCATGTCGCTTACCCGCATCTGGCCGATAACCCGATCCCGAAACTGGTGGCGATCTTGGCAGAAATTGACTCGATAGTGCTGGACGCCGGAACCGAATGGTTTCAGCCGAGCAATATCGAGGTGACCGATATTTCCGTCGGCAACAAAGCCACCAACGTCATTCCGTCCAAAGCCGAGGCGCGGCTTTCGATCCGCTTTAACGATCTGCATAGCGGTCAGGGGCTGGTCGACCGGATTACCGCTTTGGTGGAACGCAGCGGCGGCACGTTAAAACCGATGATTTCGGGCGAGCCGTTTCTGACACCGCCGGGCGAACTATCGGCGGCAATTGCAGACGCCGTGAAAACAGTAACTGGACTGGACCCGGAACGCTCCACCAGCGGCGGCACATCCGATGCCCGGTTTTTGGCCAAGATATGCCCCACGGTCGAATTCGGCCTATGCAATGCAACGATGCACAAACTGGATGAGGCCGTCGCGATCAGCGACCTTGATGCGTTGTCGGAAATTTACCGCCTAGTGACCATGCAGATACTCGCTGCGTAGGCGCAACTTGTCCGCTCTGGTCATACTTCAAGCCGCTGCGCAATTTACACAGGCTTGCTTGCACCGGCCAGAATTACGGCCGAAACTTCTTCCATATTTCCGGCCACAAGTATGGGCGCACCGCCAACCATGCCGACCTGCGTTTGGCCATTTTCGAAAGCACGCAGCCATGCGACGTTGGCGGCCACCACCAAATAATTTCCGCCGCGCGAATTAAGCTGGATAAAACGCATTAGTATATCTCCTAATCCAAGCATATGCCGTAGCCGCCGAATGATTAAGATTTGCAGTGCGTTTGCCGGAAATCCAATAATTCTTACCGCTTCAGCACGATATACAAGGCTCCTTCACCGCCATGACGGGGGTGCGAATTACGAACAGCGGAAATGGACGCGCTGTGCCGTGATGAAGCCAACCAATCACGGACAACCGATGCGATTGCCCCTCTGCCCTGTCCGCTCGCCCGGTCATGCGTTCGCGGCTTTCCCGTGACCAGCAAGATTACTCGCATTTTCTGCGCTATCGCTTGTTCCAATGCACCGTCGAGTCGCGCATACGCGCCCGTAAGCCCTTGGCCGTGCAAATCCACGCTGATATCGGGGATGATCGCGCCCCTGCCAATACGGCGGTCCCAGCTGCCGCCGAGCGTGTTGGCGGCTGGCGCAGCAGGCGCCTTAGCGGGCTGCGCTGAAACCGATGGCGGCTTCAGGCTGAATGCTTTGATCGCCAAACTCTGCGCCTTTTTCTTTTGCGGTGCCGGCGGTTGTTTTATCGCTGGCGGCGCGGCTGCGGGGGCTTTTACCGCGACCAAAGCGGGGTGCATAGGCTTTACGGTAGAAATCACCCTGCCCCAAAGCGCCTTTTCCTCCCCGTCCAATCGCCGTGCCATGGGATTATAGTCCCAGGCGCTTAACCGACGCCTTGGGCAAGAAAATCAGCGCGCTGCCGCGGGCGGACATGCCGCCTGCGATGGCGCGGGCACGGTCACCTGCGCCCCAAAATGTGTCAAAGCGGTTTGCGCCCTTGATCGCGCCGCCCGTATCCTGCGCCACCCAAATGCCATTGGGTTCGGCACGGTCCATGGACAGGAATATTGGCGCGCCCAATGGGGTGAATTTGGGATCGGCGGCCACACTGATATCGCCAATCACTTGGTACCCCATCGCGCCCAATGGGCCAGCGCCTGTCAGTTCGCGGAAGAAAACAAAACTTTTGTTTTCCTGCATGATTTTGCGCCCTGCTTCGGGATTGGCGCGCAGCCATCCAACAATGCCTTGCATCGATGCCTCGCCCTTGCCGATGATGCCGCGGTCGAGCATTAATTTGCCAATACCGGTATAATCGCGGCCATTCTGGCTTTCATACCCAATCCGCATGACGGACCCGTCAGGCAGTTTTAACCGTCCCGATCCCTGCACTTGCAAAAAGAAAAATTCGACGACATCGGCGGCATAAGCGATTTCAAGACCGCGCCCTGATAATGACCCGCCTTCGATTTGTGCGCGGTCGTCAAAGGGAATGAAATTGCTGCCCTCTACCTTGCCGCGAATTTTCTTTCCGGCAAGGCTATCGGAGAACTGGCTTAAATCGGCATCAATCAATTCGGCCGGACGTTTGTAAACGGGGACCTCATATCCCTTTGAACGAACGCGCGATCCGGCAATTTCCGGTTCGAAATATCCAGTAGCAAAGGCGCGGCCATCGCCGACTTGCACCGCGTCCATATGCGCGGCGAAAAACGAAATGCCATCGCTTGTCCATGTTTTGACGGCATCACAGGCGGCCTGCCAATCGCTGCCTTGTGTCAGGCCCGATTGATCGGTGCGCCGGATCAGCCCGGGACAGCTGGTGCGAAACGCGTCCATTGCGCCCTTTGTCTTGCGCGCATCAACTTTCATCGCGCCAATCGCGGGACCGCGCACGACGCCAAGGCTGGCGGCGGTCATCCCGTCGCCTGTCACTGTCGCTGGCGGCAGGCTTTCATTTGGCGTTGCGGGTATAGGCTTTGCCGCTTGGTCTGTGGTTACAGGCGGCCGGGAAACAGGCGACGCACCCCCGCCCGGAATAAGGCCGGATGAACATGCGGAAAGTGCAACAAGCGCAGCGGCGGCAGGAATAAATTTTCTAATCATGCCGCGCTGTGAATCAGGCTTCGTCGGTTTCGTCAAGCATCCAGTTGCGATCATTACTTTTCACGTCACGCATGAATGTCCAAATATCATTGGCTTCTTCGGCGTCAGACATTGATCCGCCAATTACCGTGCCATTTTTGTCCTTGACCAACGCCGCAATGTCAGCCTGAAACTGCATGGTAATACGCGCCACTGGATGATCGAAATTTGCCGCGATGATGCGCGCCGTCTCAATACGTATCAGGCGGTTTTCGAGTATCTCGCCGCGTTCATCACGCCCGGTAATCGCCTCATCAAAACTGGCATAAACGTCGTCATCGCACAAAAACTGTAACGATTCGCGGTCGCCTTTCCAGAATGCTTCGAGCGTTAATTTATACGCCGACTTTGCGCCTTCCATAAATTGCTGCGCATCAAACTGGCGGTCTGCATTGATAATCGCACGCAAACCGTTCTGCGCCGCAACGTCAATATCAACGTCGACGACGGCAGACCCGGCAGGCATCGGCTCCGCATTCGGCAATACGGGCTGTATTAACGGCGGCTGGCGTTCTTCCAAAGGCTGACGGATCAGCGGTTCTTGTTCATGGCCCGTGCGTTTACCCAGCACCGAATATAAACGGAGACCAAGGAATGCGGCAACCATCGCCAATAAAATAATTTCAAACGTCACAACGCCTCCAGCCCATTTCGGGAGAAAAATAGACAGCAGCCGCTATTGACGCACATATCGCCCCAACGCTCTGCCCAAAGTTCATATAGTCGTTCGTAGCTTCAGATTCAAACGGCTTTGTACGAAATCATTTTGCGGCGATGGCAGTCGTTCGTTAAACAGGATAAAGCCAGAAAAGATTGCACTGCGTATTCTGCCCTGCTAGGCGCGGCGCAATTCAAATAGGGGGGCGCAGCGCGTCCGGCGAGCATTAGGAAACGGATCAAGGCATGGCTGAAATAGACGGCAACATTACTTCGGATAAAATTGTGGCAAATGGCGAGGATACCCAACCGCAAATTGGTATGTTAAATCAATATATCAAAGATTTATCTGTCGAAAACCCGAATTCTCCGCACAGCTATAGCTGGGAAGGCACACCACAAGTCGATGTGCAGGTAAACATCAAGGTGGATGCCATTTCCGACGAGATTAACGAAGTTATGATGTCATTGTCCGTTAAGGCCAGTGTCGATGACGGTGTGCAATTTAACGTCGAACTCGATTATGGTACATTATTCGGTTTGCGCAACGTCGACGCCGAACAAGCGCATCCGTTCCTGTTCGGTGAGGCCCCGCGCCTGATGTTCCCGTTTGCGCGCCGCGTCATTGCCGATGCGATCCGCGATACAGGATTCCCATCATTCGTGCTGGAACCCATCGATTTCAACGCACTGTACATGCAACAGCGTGAACAAGCCGCGATGATGGCACAGCAAGAACCCGCAGGCGAAGCGTAAGCGCAGTTAACTCCGAAGGGCCTGTTTCTCAATGAGCCTGATTAAACACACATCAACAATTGCTGGTTTCACCATTATCAGCCGCATTTTCGGATTTGTGCGCGATATGCTGCTTGCCCGCGTTTTGGGTGCGGGACTGGCTGCGGACGCGTATCAACTGGCCTTCACCCTTCCCAATACATTCCGGCGCTTGTTTGCCGAAGGTGCATTTTCAGTCGCGTTTGTACCCATGTACAGCCGCAAACTCGCTGGAGAAGATGGCGAGGCCGAAGCCGCGCAATTTGCCGATGATGTACTGTCAGTGTTCATCTGGATACTGCTTGGTTTTTCGGCGATTGCGATGATCGCGATGCCATGGATCGTCTATGGTTTGGCCAGCGAATATGCCAATGTTGCTGGCAAATTTGAACTTGCCGTTTTTTTGAGCCGGATGACATTTCCGTATCTTTTTTTCATCAGTCTGGTTGCAATGTTGTCAGGTCTTTTGAACGCACGGTCACGTTTTGCGCCAGGCGCGATTGCGCCCGTATTGTTCAACGTCACCCTGATCGGCGGAATTATTGCAGGATATTACATGCGCGGAGACAGCGGCGATGATACCCGCGTTGTCGGCGTATTAAGTGCGGCGGTATCATTGTCTGGCTTTGTCCAATTCGTTTATTTATGGTGGGCGGTGAAACGCGCCGGATTAAAATTACACTTCAAATTCCCCAAGATCACACCAGAGGTCAAACGCCTTGGTATCATCATCCTGCCTGCGACATTTGGCGCAGGAATTTACCAAATCAGTCAGTTTGTTGATACATTCTTTGCAACTTCGCTGCCGCAAGGTTCATTGACCTTGCTCAAAATGGCGGACCGTTTGAACCAGATGCCTTTGGGAATTGTTGGCATTGCGCTGGGCACAGCGATTTTGCCTATGCTGTCACGTTTCATCCAAAGCGGCGATAAAAAAGAGGCGCAGCGGCTGCAATCTAACGCGTTCGAGATGGCAACATTGCTAACACTGCCCGCTGCGGCTGCACTTGCCATCTGTGCCCCTGCGTTCACCACCGCGTTTTTTGTCGGCGGCAAGTTTACTGCTGCGGATGGCGCAATGATGTCGAACATCGTTGTCGCATTAGTCGCAGGATTGCCTGCTTATGTTATCGTCAAAATTCTCAACCCGGGATTTTTTGCACGATCCGATACCCGCACGCCTGTCTATTGCGCGCTGATATCGCTGATATTCAACGTTGCTCTCAATATTTATATCATTTCCTATGCCGGGTTTGGAATTGTCGGACTGGCCGCCGCTACGGCATGTTCAGCCACATTGAACTGCATTCTGCTTTACATCATGCTACACCGCCGCGGATGGTTTCATTTTACGGCAAGCCTCGCCAGCCGCGTTGCCCGGCAATTACTTTCTGTTGGCGTAATGTCAGCATTGCTTTGGTGGTTGATGAGCTGGATCGCACCCTATTATTCCGGCAATGTTTTGGAAAAGGTCCTTTCCCTGACCCTTATCGTTGTCGCAGGCGGCGGCGCATATGGTATAACCGGATGGTTTACTGGCGCCATAGACCGGGAACAAATATCTGCATTGAAACGCAGCCGTGCGCCTGCGAAAACGGACCCTGCACCGGAGCCTTTATCATGACCATGCGCGTCGTTTCCGGCATTCAGCCCACGGGCAATTTGCATCTGGGCAATTATCTGGGCGCGATCAAAAATTGGGTGAAGATGCAGGATGAGGGCGAATGCCTGTATTTCCTGGCCGATTTGCACGCGATCACTGTTTACAATGATCCTAAAACCTTATCTGCAAACACGCGTGAGATGGCGGCAGCGTTAATTGCAGCTGGGGTCGATCCGGATAAATCAACATTATTCAATCAGGCGCGTGTTCCCGGCCACGCCGAACTGGCGTGGATGCTGTTTTGCACCGCACGTATCGGCTGGTTGAACCGGATGACCCAGTTCAAGGAAAAATCGGGCAAAAACCGGGAAAGCGCCAGCATCGGCCTGTATGCTTATCCCGTATTGCAGGCCGCCGATGTCCTGATTTATCAAGCGACGCATGTGCCTGTGGGCGAGGATCAGAAACAGCATTTGGAACTGGCACGCGACATCGCGGCCAAATTTAACACCGATTATAATGTCGACCTGTTTCCCCTGCCGCAGCCGTATATCACGGGCGCGGCGACGCGGGTGATGAGCCTGCGCGATGGGTCGGCGAAAATGTCAAAATCCGATCCCAGCGATGCCAGCCGGATCAACATGGCCGATAGTGATGATGTGATTAGCCAGAAAATCCGCAAAGCCAAATCGGACGCAGACGCACTGCCATCCGAAGCGGCGGGCCTTGCGGGGCGCGCCGAAGCAGCGAACCTTGTCAATATCTATGCCGCGACCGCCGGAATATCGGTGCAAGACGTGCTGGGTCAATATGCCGGACAAGGTTTTGGCGTGTTCAAACCTGCCTTGGCGGAGTTGCTGGTCGAAACGCTGCGTCCCATTCGGGATAGGTTTGTTGCACTGAAAAGCGACGATGCCGCAATTGATACCATATTGGCACAGGGCGCGGATAAGGCCAGCGCGCTGGCCGCGCCAACGGTAAAGGCGGCGTACGAAGCATTGGGCCTGCTGCGTTAGTCACCCCCTTGCGCCCGTGCGAAGCAACGCGCATATATTCAACAACGGTTCATCCGGTTTCTGATATTTCCTATCGCAGAATCGGACCATTCCGGCGTTGTCGTATGAGGAAATTATTATGATTAAATTCGCCAAATCAATTCGAAAATCCGCGCTGATCGCCGCGCCGTTGGCTTTGTTGGCTTTGTCGGGGTGCGCGGCGACGCCGTTTCGCGCCGATGTATCGCGCTTTCAGCAATTGCCGCCGGCGCAAGGGCAAAGCTTTGCGGTGAAACCCGCCAATGCCGCGAATGAAGGCGGCATTGAATTTGGCCAATATGCATCGCTGGTTAGCGCAGAAATGCAAAAACTGGGTTATGTCCCGTCAGGCACAGGCAATGCCGATCTGACCGTATTGCTGGATTACAGCGTCGATCAAGGCAAGGAACGTATCGTCAATGATCCGTTTTATGATCCGTTCTGGGGATATGGCCGTTTTGGCGGTTATGGTTACGGCTCGCCTTATCTAGTGCGCTCGCGTCGCGGCGCACGTTATGTGCACGGGTTTTACGATCCGTTCCTATTCGGCGGATACGGCTATGGCCATCGCGGCGGGTTTGGCGCGGACAGCTACACCGTATATACTGGCGGCATCGATTTGAAAATCAAACGCAATGCAGATGGCCAAAATGTATTTGAAGGCAAAGCAGAAGCAAAATCGCGGTCTAACAAGCTGCCTTATCTGGTGCCAAATTTGGTTGAAGCGATGTTCACGGGTTTCCCGGGCAACAGCGGAGAGACGGTAAGAATTTCAGTTGCCCCCGAAGCCAAGGG
>JANOKA010000049.1:0-26293 GCA_031418995.1 Sphingomonadales bacterium
GCCGCCTGCGCCAATGCGCGTTCCATCACGGGCGCGGTGTCGACAAAAACCTTCACGTCCGCCCCTGCCGCATGCGCAAGCCATCCTGCCGTCCGTTTCAATGCGCCCTTCACCACATCATGATAATCGCGGCCCTGCGCATATACCGATATCCGCGCTTTATCGGGGCAATCCGCCAGCTCCATCGGGTCATTTGGCGGGGCATAACTCATCCCCAACATGATAACCGATCGCACTTCGGGCCATAATGCCGATGGATCGCTGCGTTCATCGGCGCGGCTTTCCATCCAGATCATATCGCCGTGGCGGCCATCGTCGAGCCAGCTTTGCAGGCGTTCACCGCAAATCGGGGCCAGATTGGCGGGTGCGATAGCCACAGCGGCGAAACCTTCATCCGATGCTTTGGAATATAATTGCGTTTCCAGCGCGCCGTTAACCATATTTGTCTTGTGTCTCTTCATGCCCCGACTCTATGTCACAGCTAATCAGATTTAGGGCAGCTAATTTTTATGGCAAATGCAATTGAAGCGCGTGGATTGGTCAAACAGTTTGACGGTTTTCGCGCAGTGGACGGAATTGATCTTAACATACCAGAGGGCAGCATTTTCGGGATATTGGGCCCCAATGGCGCTGGTAAAACCACCATGCTGCGCACGTTGCTCGGGATTATTGATCCTGATGAGGGTACGCGCAGCTTGCTGGGGTCAACGCGTCCCATAACGCAATCGCGCAAAGTCGGTTATCTGCCCGAAGAGCGCGGTCTGTATCAATCCATGCGTGCGGTTGATACGATTGCGTTCATGGGCGCATTGCGCGGAATGCCGCTGAAAGAAGCGCGTGAAAAGGGGCGGGTGTTGCTGGAGGAGGCTGGCCTTGGTTATGCTGCTGACCGCCAAATACGGCAACTGTCAAAGGGTATGGCGCAAACGGTGCAGTTGATGGGTACCATCGTCCATGATCCGCGCCTGATCGTATTGGATGAGCCATTTTCTGGCCTGGATGCGCTGAACCAGGCCAAGCTGGAGCGGATGATCCGGGCGCAGGCAGAGCGCGGTGTGACCGTGATATTCTCCACCCACGTTATCGCGCATGCCGAACGGTTGTGCGAATCCATTGCGATTATTGCTAAGGGCAAGATCAGTTTCGACGGATTGGTATCGACCGCGCGGGACCGGCTGCGACCGCAGGTGCATTTGGAAACCGAAACATTGGACGGTGCATGGCGCAGCGCGCTGCCCACCGATACCCGTGCAGAGGGCCATTGGTGGCATTTCACATTGCCCGAAACCGGCGTTGAACCGCTGTTAAAAGCACTGGTTGAGGGGCAGGCAGGGGTAAAATCGTTGTCGATTGAACGCCCCGGGTTACATGATGCCTTTGTGGCGATAGCGGGCGAATCGGTTGCCGCCGAAATGAATGAGCCGGTTGCAGGAGAGTTAGCATGAGAGAGATTATCCGCGCCGCATTCGTCATTGGCCGCCGCGATTTTACCGCGATCATTATGTCAAAAGCGTTCATCTTTTTTCTTTTAGGGCCGTTGTTTCCCGTTCTGGTAGGTATTGCTGCTGGCAGCTTGGGTGGACAGATTGCCAAAGAAGCCGATAAACCTGTTATTGGCATAGCAATGGACGCCGCATCAACGCGTAAAATGGCCGAAACCCGCAAAGCACTAGCCTCGCAATTGGGCGAAGGCTGGTTTCCGGAAATGAAGCCGCTTGATCCGGCAGCGGCCAATGATGGCGCCGATCAAACCGCCTATCTTGCTGACAAAAAGAATAATCTTGTTGGCGTAGTTTCCGGCACTTTGGCAAAACCCGTTTTAACGGCAACGCCCGGCAAAGCCGATCAATGGGATGACGAGATTGCCTTACTTGCGGGTTATGCCGCAAGTGATCAATCCACCGATTTGCCAAAACTAGACATCAAACTGGTCAAAAAAAGCGCGGGCGATGTGAAACAATCACGGCTGCTAACGGGACAAGCGGGGCAGGTTTTGGTGTTCATGCTGACCATGCTACTGGCCGGAATGGTGCTGTCCAATCTGGTGGAGGAAAAGGCGAATAAAATCATCGAGATTTTGGCAGCCTCCATTCCGATGGAATCGGTGTTTTTGGGCAAATTATTTGCTATGTTGGCCATGGCGTTTGTGGGTCTTGTCGTGTGGACCAGCGTTGGGGTTGGTGCACTCGCAATGTTGGGCGCGAACTTGCCAAGCCTGCCCACGCCTGCGGTCGGATGGGTGCCATTCCTGGCGCTTGCCACGATATATTTCGCTTTGGCCTATTTGATGCTTGGCGCTCTGTTTCTTGGCATTGGCGCAATGGCGGCTACTGTGCGTGAGGTGCAAACATTATCGATGCCGGTTACGATGCTGCAACTCATCAACTTTTTCTTTGCATCTTATACGGTGACCAAATTCAATGAACCCATTGAAAAAGCTGCAGCCATTTTCCCGTTCAGCTCCCCCTTTGCCATGATCGCGCGGGCGGCGCAGGATGCGACGCTTTGGTATCACGGTGTGGCCATTGTCGGGCAGATATTCTTTGCCATACTGTTGCTGCGGGTGGGCGTTTATATGTTCAAACGCAATGTCATGAAATCGGGTAGCGGCGGCAATGAAAAAACGGCTACCAGCAGAAAGTTGTTCGGTCTGATTCCGGTGCGCGGCTAATTGGAAGCTTATTCTTCCAGCAGCTGCGCAACGGACTCTCGTATCACGATCCGGTGTTCGAGCATAACCCGGTTATTGTCCGGCCGAATGGATGATAGTGCGCCGTTAAGCAGATCCACAGCTATCGCCGCCAATTCGGATATTGGTTGAAACACGGTCGAAAGCTGTGGGCTTATGATGCTGGCGATCTGGTTATCGTCAAAGCCCACGACCGATAAATCACGGGGAACGCGGATATTGCGGCGATATGCGGCGGTTAAAACCGACGCTGCCATATCATCATTACTGGCGAAAACGGCTGTCGGACGATCGGTCATATCCAGCAGCGCTTCAGCGCATTGCAGCCCTGATGCCCAATCAAAATACCCTTGCTGGATAATGCCGTCATCCACCGCAATTTTATGCGCCAGCAATGCGGACTTGTAACCCGCAAATCGTTTGTTAGCGGCGCCGTGTGTCGGATGGCCTTTGATGAAAGCTATGCGTTGGTGACCGCAGGAAATAAGATACGCGGTCATTTCATGTGCGGCCAGTTCATCGTCAATGGATACCGATAACTGTATTTTCTCAGGATCATCGGGGGCGACTACAACATAATGGACATTGCGGGCATTCAATAGATCAAGCACTGCTGGGTCATCACCCAGCGGCGGCGCGATGATTATTCCGGCGGGAGCCAGTGCATCCAAAACCCGTTTTACGCCGTTTAATCCGTCCTCGCATTCATCCAGCACCAATTGCATGCCTAGACGGTGGCATTGTTTTAACGCGCCAAAATGCAGGTTTTCCAAATAGCTTCGGCTCGGATTGTTCACTAGCAACACAACAATCTGTGCGCTGCCTGCGCGTAATGTTCGCGCGGCTTGATTGAACTGGTAATTTAGTGTGTTGGCTGCCTCGATAACCGCAACACGCGTTTCGTCTTTGACATAAATCTCGTCATTCAATACTCGCGATACGGTTTTCAGCGACACGCCTGCCGCTTTGGCGACGTCAATCATCGTCGCGCGCCGCGCCGCACCAATTGTTGTTTCGAAACCGCCCACCAACATATCCTCTATAATATCGAGCGGCTTAAATGACCGCTTTTATGGCTCTTCTACATATAATAAAAAAGGCGTCCCGAAGGACGCCTTAATTTTGAACTACCCGAAACAGTTATTCCGCTTTTTCGTAATATTGCGGTGCAGCCTCATTCAGGATAACCAATATCTTTTTCAAAGCCGCAGGCTCGTCGGTTTTTTCCATCGCCGCCAATTCGCGGGCAAGACGGCTGGATGCCGCTTCAAAGATTTGCCGTTCTGAATAGCTTTGCTCGGGCTGGTCATCGGGACGGAACAAATCGCGGGTAACCTCTGCAATGGAAACCAGATCGCCAGAGTTGATCTTTGCCTCATATTCCTGCGCGCGGCGTGACCACATTGTGCGCTTGACCTTGGGCTTTCCGGTCAATGTTTGCATCGCTTCTTTCAATGTTTTGTCCGAAGATAATTTGCGCATGCCCACGCCTTCGGCCTTGTTAAAGGGCACGCGAAGTGTCATTTTTTCTTTTTCAAACCGCAGTACATACAATTCCAACTGCATGCCCGCGATTTCAGAATTTTGGAGCTCAATCACACGGCCTACGCCATGTTTTGGATAGACGACATAGTCGCCGACTTCGAACGACACCGCTGGGGACGTCATATATGTGGACCCTTTCTGAAGATGTATCAGGTGAACAACCAACACGCCAACATTTGCTGTTGTACGTAATCCGTTTTACACAATTCTCCTGTCTATTCGCAGCCCGCCAAATGGACGGATTAGCGTTAAAGTGATCTGAATGATTGATCGCTTGTGCATAGTATAACAGATTCGTTACAAAAATTCAACTTGGCGATGAAACACGGCATTTTGCCGCACAGAAATGCAATCATTTGCACTGAAAACCTATGGTAGACGCTATTATATCGCGCTTAATTTGCGAACTGACCCTTGATTATCTGCATTAACCGGGTCTGCGATATTCTTAATCTCGCTGGCATCAATCCAGCATAAATCCATGGGACCCAAAACGCGGTCGTCGAAACTGCGGATTGTTACAGGCAAGATTGGTTGGCGGTCCTGTTCATCAACCAATACCGGGTTTGACGGAATGCCCGTGCCCCATTTCTCACCCCATTGGCGCAGCGCGATCATTGTCGGCAGCAAATCAAGACCTTTGTCCGTCAAACGATATTCTACTTTGCGGCGATCATCTGGGCAGGGGGTGCGGTGCAATATGCCCGCTTCGGTCAATTTGGTCAGGCGGTTGGCAAGTATATTACGCGCGATGCCTATCTCGCTCAAAAATTCTTCGAAATGGCGGATGCCATTAAATGCGCCGCGCAAAATCATAAATGACCAACGCTCCCCCATTGCTTCTAACGCGTTTGGTAAGCCGCATTCATTGGCAATATCTTTTAACGGCTCTCTTAATTTTCCCATAGAAATAACTTAGCGCCTTTTCAGATAAAAAATCAAAAATAATGTCAGTTTTAAGTTGCAACTTAAAATCTATTATATTAGGTAGTGATTCGCAACTGATATTTCATTGCTCGGGCGTAAAGCCCGATTTATAAAAAGGAATGACTGATGACCCTCTCCCAAATCACAGCCCGCCTTGGTTCCATGGCTGGCGCTATTGCTGTAAGTTCGCTATTGCTGTTTGTTGCACCTGTCCACGCTGCTCCTGCCAACGGATATTATTACCAGGTTGAACTGGCGCAATCCGTTCCTGCACAAAAAGAACAGGTGCGCGGCGTGTTGGTAAAATGCGAAGGCAATGAATGCCGCGCACCAATTGCCAGTTCTGCAGCCAAAAATGTCTGTATTTCAATCGCCCGTGAATTCGGCGAAATCTCATCGTTCAAAGTAGCCGGAAAATCGTTTGATGCCGAACAAATCGCCAATTGCAATGGCAAAGGCAAGGTAAACGTCGCCAAGAAATAAGCATATTCGAAACATTCGGCTCTTCTCTCAACTCTCCTCACGGCGATGTCTTACCGCATTGCCCTTAAAGAGCCGAACGCACTTGCGCCGAAAAGCCGGTAACGCGATGCCCCCTATCGCAATAATCGGCTTCTTCGGCGCATTTTTTTGTTGCATGCTGGCCGCTTTGCCCCAACTTAGATATATATGATGCGGCAATATGAATTGGTGGACCGGGTGCGCGCTTATGCGCCCGATGTTGATGAAGACCGACTGAACCGCGCATATGTGTTCACGGTACAAATGCACGGCGCACAAAAAAGGGCCAGCGGCGATCCATATTTCAGTCATCCAGTCGAAGTCGCTGGATTAATGACTGACCTGAAAATGGATGAAGAAACCATCATCACAGCTTTGCTGCACGATACCGTCGAAGACACGCTGACCACTATTGAGGATGTCGAGGAGAAATTCGGCGCAGAGGTTGCGCGATTGGTGGACGGCGTAACAAAATTATCCAAGATAGAGGCGCAAACAGAGGACGAACGTGCCGCCGAAAATCTGCGCAAGTTCCTGCTGGCAATTTCCGATGACATTCGTGTGCTGCTGGTAAAACTGGCGGACCGGCTGCACAATATGCGGACGCTGCATTTCATCAAAAGTCCCGAAAAACGCCGCCGGATCGCGCGCGAAACAATGGATATTTATGCGCCGCTTGCCGAACGCATTGGCATGTATGAATATATGCGTGAGATGCAGTTGCTGGCATTTCAGCAGTTGGAGCCAGAAGCGTATGAAACGATTACAGCGCGGCTTGCGCACATCCGCGAAACCGCCGAAATCCGGCTTGATACTATCAATGCTGGCATTGCGCAGGAAATGCAGCGCCATGGGTTGAAGGTTTCAGTATCGGGCCGTGAAAAACATCCCTATTCGATCTGGCGCAAGATGCAGGAGCGCCATGTCGCCTTCGACCAACTGTCCGATATCAATGCATTCCGCATTGTCACAGAAAATCCTGAAGATTGTTACTGGGCTCTGGGCGTGCTGCACCGGAAATGGCAGATGGTTCCGGGCAGGTTCAAGGATTTTATCTCTACGCCCAAACGCAACGGATATCGTTCGATCCATACCACCATATTGTTCGCGCAAAATATGCGGGTCGAGGTGCAAATCCGCAGTAATGATATGCATCAGGCATCCGAGTTCGGCTTTGCCGCGCACTGGGCCTATAAACAATCAGGGGACCCCGATGGGCAAGCGGGATGGATCCGCGATCTGATCGAAATTCTCGATACCAGCCACGACGCCGAAGACCTGCTGGAAAACGCACGGATGGCAATGTACCAAGACCGCATTTTCGCGTTCACACCAAAAGGCGCGCTGCATCAATTGCCGAAGGGATCGACGGCGGTGGATTTTGCCTATGCCGTCCATACCGATCTGGGTGACAAAACCGTTGGCGCCAAAGTGAATGGCCGCCATGTTCCGTTGCGCACGCAATTAAACAACGGGGACATGGTTGAAATCCTGAAAAGCAAGGGGCAGGAACCGCAACCCAATTGGCTCAACTTTGTGTCTACAGGAAAAGCGCGTGCCGCCATTCGCCGTCACGTCCGGCACCAGGAACGCGGTGAATTGATTTCCATCGGCGAAAAACTTTATGAAGAGATTGCGGCGCGATTGCCAACGAAAGTGGGAAAAAAGGCATTGGCCGCTGCGGTGGAACAACTCGGTTTTGAAGATGCCGATGATTTGATGAATGCGGTCGGTGCCGGAAAAATTGGCGATCGTGCATTGATGAAAGCTCTGGCGCCCGGCTTTGATCCGGAGGGTGCCGACGGTGACTGGCCCAATCAGGAGCGCGCGATTTCCATTCGCGGTCTGACTCCGGGCGTCGGGTATAACCTTGGCGATTGCTGTCACCCTGTCCCCGGTGACCGTATTGTCGGACTGCGGTTGCCCGATCAACCCGTCGAGGTACACACGATTGAGTGCGACCGGTTGGCAAGCGGTACGGACATTGACTGGATCGACCTAAGTTGGGGGCAGGGCAGCGACGGTGCATCGGCGCGTCTGCGTGTCATCATCCACAACCGTCCCGGCACACTGGGAGAGATCGCAGGTATATTCGGCTATCAAAAGGCCAACATCATAAATCTGCGCATGACCGCGCGGGATCAGGAATTTCATACTTTTGAAATTGATCTGGAAGTGCATGATCTGGGCCATTTGATGCGGATTATATCCGGGCTGCGATCATCCGAAGCCGTTGCACAGGCGGACCGGGTATATGGGTAGCGCTACTGGAGTTTATTGCTAACGCTGTTCAGGGCGGTTGCGTTCGGCTGGCTTCACGTCGACACCTTCACGTCCAAATGTCACATCCATCGGAACACCGGCAACTTCGGTTGACAAAATTACGCCCTTTTCAGCGTCTATTTTAATATCCGTGCCATCAAGATTGATCGGCATATCGGGGATTTCAGGCAAGTCTATGGGTTCTACCGGGCCTTCGGGATCGGGCAGCGGAACAGGGCTGGGCTGCGGTTTTGGCCGTGATGCGGGGCGTGCGCCTTTGACCGCTTCGCGCATGAACTCACGCCAAATGCGCGCAGGCATGCCGCCACCATTTATTCCTCTTAATGGAGTATTATCATCATTACCAATCCAGACTCCCACTACCAGATCGCCTGCATAGCCGACAAACAATGCATCGCGATTGTCCTGACTGGTACCGGTTTTGCCATAGGCCGGTATGGATAACCCCGCGGCGCGGCCCGTACCATTTTGCACGGCAGCGCGCAGCATATCTTCCATCATTTCCTGATTGCCACTGCCCAAACTGCGCCGCGGCTTGAATAACCAATCAAGCCAGCCGCGCTCCGGTTGTTTGAAGGCATGCGGCACTACGGGACGGTTGTTAGCGGCCACCGCAGCATAAGCCGAAGTTAGTTCCAGCAAAGTAACCCCGGATGTGCCGAGCGCCAGACTGGGATCATCTTTCGCCAGTTTGCTTTTTATTCCCAGATCGCGTGCGGCACTGATTACATCGTCGCTGCCCAATATGTGAAACAGGCGCACGGCCGCGACATTGCTCGACCGCGCAAAAGCTTCGCGCAACGTTACCGTACCGCGATATCGCTCGTTGGCATTTTTCGGACGATATGTACCGGTTTCAATCGCCGTATCCTCGATCAAACTGTCGGGCGTCATCCCGGCGCGCAATGCTGCTAGATATACGAACAGTTTGAATGTCGATCCGGGCTGGCGCTGCGCCTGTGTCACACGGTTGAAGGGTGAGGCTTTATAACTGCGCCCACCCACCATCGCCACAACCTCACCATTTTTGCGCATGGCGACCAATGCGACTTGCGCTTTACCCAATGGAGCACGGCCAATAATGCGGCGTGCCGCATCTTGTAGACCGGCATCCAGTGTGGTTTGAATGGTTTGTTTGCTATAGCTTTCCAGCGTCAATTCACGCGCTTGCGGCATCGCCCAATCGGCAAAATAGGTTCCTGTCGGCAGCGTTTCGTTGCTGCGTACATCAACCCGCGCAGTGCGTACTGCGTCTGCCTCGACCTGCGTTAAATATCCCGCCGCCACCATTGCTTTCAAAACAAGTTTCGCCCGCTTTTCAGCAAGCCTTGGATTTTTGGTCGGCGCGAGCCGCGACGGCGCCTGTACCAATCCGGCCAGCATTGCCGCTTGGGATAATGTCAGCCGTTCGGGTTTGCGGTAGAAATAATGCAGCGATGCCGCACGAATGCCGTAAACATTATCGCCAAAATAGGCGTTGGACAGGTAACGCTGAAATATCTCGTCCTTCGAAAGCCGTGCCTCCAGCCAAAAAGCGATCAGCATTTCTCGCGCTTTGCGGGTCAACGACCTTTCGGGGGTCAGGAAAGTAAACTTGGCCAATTGCTGCGTAATTGTGCTGCCGCCCTGTGTCATGCCATTGCCGGAAACATTGCTCCAAAATGCACGCGCCAACCCGCGTGGATCGACGCCCCAGTGCGAATAGAACCGGCGGTCCTCAATCGCCATAAACGCCTGTGCCACATGCGGCGGCAGGTCCTTCATTTCCACTGGGCTGTCGACAATGGCCCCGTTGCGCGCAATCGGCTGCCCATTATCCGCCGTCAGCGTCAATTGCGGCGGCGCGATCGGCTGCAACGATTTGGATAATGGCGCAGTTACGGCAAGCCACAAAATAATCACGATCAACAATAACAATGACGCCGCAATTCCGCGCCGTATCCACAGCCATTTGCGTGACGGCAGTTTTGGCGGCACGATGGATTGCCCAATCGGTGCGCCAGTTGGCCACGTCACCCGGCCAGCATCATCAATGTGCCATTGATTCGCGTCAGGAACTGAGCCCCCGGCCTTAGAATTGGAATTAAATTCGTGCATCCAGCCACTGTATTATTCGCATAAGACGGCGATAGCGAGTGAAAATATTTGCATGGCTCATTTTGCCGCCGCCTTGATTTTACTGGTAATGCGCCATGCAATCAAATTCGCTCCAAATACCGAAGGATGATTGTCATCAAAATAGAGCATTTTTCCGTTCACGAATGTTTTGCAGTTCGTGTTTGTACAAAAATCATCAGCTGGATCTATTACGATTAGATCGGGTCCTTTTTTTAAAGCTGCGATCTGGTTGTCCATAACATAGGATGCTTTACGATGGTTTATCAGTGCTAATGGAACGGGCTGCCTCTCTTTATCAAAATAGGCATTGCGCGCTGCAGCATGGGGAACATTAAACGGTGCAAGAGGCACGGCCTTAATAATTATTACAGTTTTACCGGCTTGACGCAAAGCAGCAACCGCACTGGCCATTTGCGGCGGATTTGCGCGCAGGAAATGTGCATTGGACATTCCCAAAACGACAAATTTTATTTGTGGATTGCTCAACAAGAATTCCAGTTTCTTGCGGTTTTTCTGTGCACAATTGGGTATACTCGAAGGATTGAAATCAAGCGTTGGCGGGCAACTAGAACTGGTCAACTGCAGAACGGATTGGCCCTGTTCTCCTTGCGTTTTGCCAAGCGCATATGCAAGTTCAACCCCGTGACTGTCACTCCATACTGCAATGGAGGACGGAACTTTTGCGCCTAAAACACAGGCTTTTTCTGCTGATATGGACTTGGTCGTTTCATGCGAATGGCACCTTATCCGGTCCGGGCTATACGCTTTTTGACCCGACAGTGCTGCTGTAACTTCTGCAGATTGGCGCGTTTCGAACCCTTTGTTCGCAATGATCCAGTTTGCCGTCAAAACGATTAATGCCGTGGTCGCGACCATCGAAATTATACTTACACGCCTTGCTTTGGTACTCATTGTAGGAATAATGCGGCAAGGTTGTTCAATATAGCGCCAGCTTAACCACGATGCAGCTACCATGGCTGCAAGCACCGCCAGCCGCGCAAACAGGCTTAATGGTTCGACGGCCCAATACTGGGCGAATAAGATGAACGGCCAATGCAGGATATACATGGAATATGAGATCAGCCCGATCTTACGGACCCACCCGACGCTTAACAACTGTCCAATACGCGTTGATGGCGTGTTTATATTGGCCCAGATTAGCGCGGCAGTAGCGGCCACAGGAACAAGTGTAGCTAATCTGTAAACATCCGATGGTTCGGTGATCCAGCGCGCCGATACCAAAATGGCGGCAATGGCGGCGACCGAAATTGCTTCGGCAAACCCGCGCGGCATTTTTATGGTGCGCGGCAAAATTGCTATTTGAGCGCCAACCAAAAACTCCCAAAACCTGGCTTGTACCAGATAGAATGCAGCCGATGGCGCACGCATGGATAAAGATAACGAATACACAAATGCGGCCACCAGCAATACCGGCATAATTCGGCGCAGCGGAACTTTAATTGCCGCTAACAATACCAGCACAAATGGAAAGATGAGGTAAAACTGCTCTTCAACCGACAGTGACCAATGATGCAGTAACATCCAGAATTGACTGCCTTGGTTGAAATATTCGATCGTATCGTGAAAATGAATGTTGGCAAATAACAGTGCACTTGCCCGTGCACTGACCGCCGTTTGCGCTAAGTCTGATGGTAGCAATACCAAATATCCCGCAAGCAAAACCAATATCAAGCTGGCATATAATGCAGGCAATATTCGGTAAACGCGCCGCTCAAAAAACCGCAACAGCGAAAAATCGCCTGAAGCAATGTTACGCAAAATTAGGTCTGAAACCAAAAATCCCGATATGACGAAAAACATGTCAACGCCCAGGAACCCGCCCGGCAAACCCAATAGGTCAAAATGGAACAAGACAACCAATGATACAGCAACCGCGCGGACACCATCTAGAAAGTCATAATGTTGGCGGGCCATATTTTTTTGGTTCAGGTCAGCGGACATTGAACAGGCGTTCCTAAACCAGCTGGCTAGGCTGCATCATTTCGGCGCGCCAACAACGCTTTCGGGCAGGTCCAGGCCAAAGACGCGTTGATAATATTCCGCAACCAGAGCACGTTCTGCCTCGTCACATTTGTTCAGGAAACTTAACCGGAAAGCAAAGCCGACATCTTTGAAAATCGCGGTATTTTGGGCCCATGTGATCACCGTGCGGGGGCTCATGACGGTGCTTATATCGCCATTCATAAATCCTTGGCGGGTCATATCGGCGACCTTGACCATGTTGGTTACTGTCGCGGCATCGGTGCCAGATTCCTTGGCCAATACAATTTCTGCCTCCACCTTGGCAGGCAAATAATTTAGGCCGACAACGATGTTCCAGCGGTCCATCTGGCCTTGGTTGATCGCTTGCGTCCCGTGATATAGCCCGCTGGTATCACCAAGGCCGACGGTATTTGCTGTAGCAAACATGCGGAAAAACGGATTGGGCCGTATGACGCGGTTCTGGTCGAGCAACGTCAGTTTGCCTTCTGTCTCTAGCACGCGCTGGATAACGAACATTACGTCAGGTCGCCCGGCATCATATTCGTCAAACACCAAAGCGGTTGGCGTTTGCAATGCCCACGGCAGCAATCCTTCCCGGAATTCGGTGACTTGCTGGCCATCACGAAGGACAATAGCATCGCGCCCGATAAGGTCGATCCGGCTGATATGCGCGTCTAGGTTTATGCGGATGCACGGCCATTTTAGCCGCGCTGCAACCTGTTCGATATGCGTTGATTTTCCAGTGCCGTGATATCCCTGCACCATCACGCGGCGATTATGGGCAAATCCCGCCAATATAGCCAGCGTGGTATCGCCGTCAAAAACATAGCTGGGGTCCAGATCGGGCACCCGTTCGTCGGCCTCGCTAAATGCGGGGCACATCATGTCGACGTCTATTCCGAAAACGTCCCGAACGCTGATGTTTTTATCGGGCGCGGGCAATATCGTTGTGCCGCTGGTTCCAGGAGTGATGTTGGGGATGTCGGTCATGAAGCTCTCTTACGAAAATGCGGATATATTTTTCAGATGCGTATAGGCTGCAATTACATCTTGCAAAGCCTTTTCATGGGCGCGGTTACCGCCATTTTTGTCCGGGTGATATTTGCGGACCATTTCGGAATAGCGGCGGCGCAGCGCTTTGCGGTCGGCATCTTCGCCTAGCCCTAACGTCCGCAGCATCCGGCGATCCTCCGGCAGTAATATGCGGCCGTCGCTGCGGGCGCGCGGCATGGCATCGTTGACGCGTCCGGCAAACCGCGCCGAAATGGTATCCAGCGGATCATGAAAGTCCGACCATTTTGGCGGCGAATCAACGCCAGCGGCGGCGCTAAACGCCCTTGTTTCATTGGGCCATACATAAGTCGGGCTTTGCGCAGCGGCAATTTGTTCGGCGTTCATCCCGGCAAACCAGTCGTATCCGGCGTTAAATTCACGCACATGATCGAGGCACAATAGCTGGTAATCGCCCGGGCCGTTTGCTGTGGGGGTGCGGCCATGGGTTGCTGGCGCGCGGAAATCTCCCGCATCACAGCACCCGGGATACGCACATCGCGCCGTGCCATTGCCAACACGGCCGTGAAACCTATCTTTATGCGGGGCGGTGCTCATACAAAATGCTTCGAATTCCCTATTGGCGTTGATCGCCCAATATGGGAATAAGATGTCATGAATAAAGGCCCAATTGCACTCGAAATGGAAAATCTGCTGATTGCGGCTTTTTCGCCCAGCCACCTTGCCGTGATTAACGACAGTGCCAGCCATAGCGGGCACAGCGGTGATGATGGCAGCGGCGAATCGCATTTCACTATCGAGATCGAGGCAGCTGCCTTCGCAGGTGTAAACCGCGTGATGCGGCAGCGAATGGTGAATAAGGCGCTGGGCGATATTCCGGGACAGCGTGTACATGCGCTGGCGATCAAGGCGATGGCGGTGGGAGAGAAGTGACTATGCGAATCATAACCCCTGTCACCCACGACCTTGGCGATTTCAAAGTGCACCGGACTTTGCCTGCTAAAGCGCGGACGATGGTGGGGCCGTTTATTTTTGTAGATCAATTTGGTCCAGCCAGTTTTGATATTGGCAAAGGCATGGACGTTCGCCCGCATCCGCATATCAATCTGGCGACGGTCACCTATTTGTTTGAAGGCGCAATTGACCACCGCGATTCGTTGGGGACATTTGCCACAATCCGTCCCGGCGCGGTCAATTTGATGACGGCGGGCAGGGGCATTGTTCATTCGGAGCGGACACCGCCATCTCTGCGTGAAACCGGGTTCAACTTGTCGGGAATGCAAACATGGCTGGCATTGCCTGATGGCCGTGAAGAGATTGATCCCGCATTTGAAAGCATTGCCGATAATGCGTTGCCAATGATAACCGATAAAGGGGTTATCGCGCGCGTTATCATGGGCAGCTTATGGGGCGTCACCGCGCCGACAACGCAATATGCAGCAACGATTTACGCCGATATTGTGATGGATGCAGGCGCAAGAATTCTTATTGAAGCGGACGCGGATGAACGCGCCGTGGTGCTGGCGCTGGGGGAAGCCGAACTGGATGGAATGAAGCTGGAACGACATGCGATGGTTGTGCTTGCGCCGGGCGAAGCGCTGACTTTAAGGGCGACGTCGTCTGCTAGGATCATGCTGCTGGGCGGCGAAGCATTCAACACGCCGCGTCATGCATGGTGGAATTTCGTTTCGTCCAGCCGCGACCGGATTAATGTGGCAAAGTCTGATTGGAAAATGGGAAAATTTCCAACCATACCGGGCGATGACAAGGAATGGATTCCGATCCCCGAAGTGCCTTTGACGCGCAGCGACTAAATTTTAGTTATTAAAAAAAATACAACGCTGCTCCAGCGCAGGCTGGAGCCTATCGCGTGGGGTGGCATAATTGATAGGCAAGATAGGCTCCAGCCTGCGCTGGAGCAGCGGAGCGTATTATGAATAAGCAGCGTATAGTTTTAGCAACCGGTGTCGAACTCGACGTTTGGACGGCTGGCAACCCTGCCAACCCGCCGATAATATTCTTGCACGGATTTCCCGAAAGCCACCGGACATGGCGGCATCAGATGGCGGCACTGTCGCCGAATTATTACTGCATCGCGCCGGATCAACGCGGGTTTGCCGGATCGTCTAAACCAGCCGAAATCAGCGATTATACGCCGGATAAACCCGTCGCAGATTTATTTGCGTTGGCCGATGCGCTGGAATTGCCGACGTTTACCCTTGCGGCGCATGACTGGGGCGGGGCGATTGCGTGGATGGCGGCGCTTAAAAATCCTGCGCGCGTTGACCGCCTGATGATGTGTAATAGCGCGCACCCATTGGTATTCCAACGCACATTATATGACGACATGGCGCAGCGCGAAGCCTCCCAATATATGAATGTTTTCAAAGGCACGCGCATAGATGAGAGCATAACCGAAAAAGGGCTGGAATGGTTTTTTGACCATAGTTTCATGCGACATTTATCGGGTGATAGCGTGAGTGACGCAGAGCGCGCTCTATATCTGGCCGAGTGGAACCAGCCCGGCGCGATGACGGCGATGCTGAAATGGTATAAAGCCACCAATATGATCGTGCCGCCAATGGAGGGTGATGCCTTGCGCCCGGCGTTTTTGGATAAGCCATTTCCGGTAATCTGCATTCCGACTTTGGTGGTATGGGGCGTAAACGATCCTGCCTTACTTTTATGCCAGTTGGACGGGCTGCCCGATTTGGTATCAGACCTGACAATCCAGCGCGTCGATGCCGGGCATTTTGTTACATGGGAAGCGGCGGATGCGGTAAACGCAGCAATGCAGGACTGGCTGCAAATACGTCCTATTCTACGCGATAGCGCACCCTGAATTGCATGGTTGAACTTGCAGCCATGGTTCCCTTTGGATTAAAACGGATGTGCGTCACGGTGCTGTCTGCTCCGTTGCCATCTGCAACGGGTGTATACGTCCAGCTTGCCATATTGTTATTGGAAAATTCGATGTCATCCGCTGCGCTACCAAGACTTGTAAATGCATAGGTAAGTGTGGTGGTCCCGGCGGTAAAACTTGCTGGCCCGCTGCCTGCGCCCGCAATATTTGCAACAATCAAAGAAGTATTAGACGGGGTAACATCGACAACAAAGATTGTGTTGCTGGATACGGTATACGAAGATGGTGATGCCACACTGATATTATACTCGGTTACTGATCCCGGTATCGATTTGGGATTGGCGGTACTGACGGGATCTGATGCGACAATACTGGTTTTTATTACCGTTAATGACGGTTTGAAAACCAAACTGGCCAGATCGAAATTCGCAAAATTGGGCATTTCCACTTCAAATGTAAACGTCCCTGCTGTTACGGGTATGTTTAATGTTGAGGCTTGTTTCCAAAGGCCGATTGGATCAGCGAGAATGAAACTGGTGTTTGCAGATGCAACAACCGTTCCGCCGCTATCCCGGACGTTTATAATCAATCCAGTCAGCGCTTGCGGAAAATCACGAACCGAGAACCAGCCGCGCAAATCCACCATGCCGCGTGACGGAAAAGTTACGGTTTGAGTAAGCCGTCCCGAAGCACCATTTATGTCAAGATATTGAATGCCGCCTCCTATTGGGGTGGCGGTCGGGTTGTTCGCATATCCAGCATGGGGACGGATGACATTGAATGGCTGCGCACGTGCCGGCGTTACATTGCTGGCTGTCCAATTTGGAATTGTTGCATAAAAATTGTTCCCGTTATTTGGAACAACGGGACTTTCAAAACTGCGGTTAACCAATAATTCTTGCGCCGAGACAGGTGCAGAGAAAGATGCCAGAAATAGCATTGTAACACCGAAAAATCGTTTTATCCACATCCCGAAGACTGCACCCATTTCGGCTTTTTAGACTAAGAGAATTAAGATTGCGCTACTAAATTTTGAACCGTTAGCATCGTTATTCGGTATTAAACTGTAGCCATGCCCCGTGCGCGTGCGCACTACCAAGTAAAATGGGCGTATCGCCATGGGGCCAATAACGCACGCGCAGTTCGTGGCGCATCGTTGCGCGGTCGGTTTCCAGCGCAATCCAAGCAAGCGGTTTGTCAACCGTTGCCAATGCCGCAGCTTTCTTCATGGCCGCATTGATGCGCGATTGAACATTTACGGGCAGATATTGCCAGACGACTGAATGCATTAAGACGCGGGTTATTCCGGGAATTTGCGGCAATGCAAGTTGCGCCTCGGCCCAATCAGCTGCATCGGCCTTTTCTAGATTGACGCCTTTTTGCCGGATCATTTTGATACCGACATCCATACGTGCAAACCTCTCCGGCATTTCGGGCCAGATGTAGGCGCGCAAACGATCAGCCGCAGCGTCATTGCGAACATCAATAGGATTTAGGTCACATCCCCGTACGCTATCGATTACAAAAGGTATGTCGGGCGGCGGCGGTCCGCGCCATTGGGGACGGATCGTTACTGGCGCGTTGTCAGGCCCGCTAGTCACGCCGTCCAAATCATATCGCCAGCGGTCGATCAGCAGGTTCATTCCCGCACTTGATCCGATTTCCAGCAGTTCGAAATTGGGCTCGATTCTGCGGGATAGCCAGTGCAGGGCAGCAACAAAACTGGATGAACGACCCGCCTCGTTGGTTTGCGGCGCGCTGTTGAACCAGTAAGTCAAGTCTGCATCATGGCGATCAACAATATCGCCTACCAAAACATCGACAGCAGCCTGATCGATTATACGGGCAGCGTAAACCGACTCCAACTTCGGCTCTATACCGCGCCGATACAAATCATGTATACCGCCCGCCAGCCGCAGTGGCACAGCATCTTCAATTATCCCGCGTGGCCAGTTTGCGATGATTTTGCCGCATTCGCTATTGCCCTTAGCCAGCGTAACCATCGCTCGGCAGATTGCAGCGGTCCCCAGCGCGCCGTTATGGTCGCAGTGATCCGCTTGCTGATGCAGCCCCTTTTCTACTTCATCACGTAACGCCATATTGCCCTTTCTTATGACTATCCCTAAAGCGCCACTGATAATGGCTGACAACATCATCTTTGCAATCCCTAAAGGGCGTATACTCGAAGAGGCTATGCCGCTGATGCAGGCTGCCGGGATTGAACCCGAACCCGCTTTTTTCGATGATAGCAGCCGCGCGCTTATGTTTGCCACCAACAACCCATCGATACATATCATCCGTGTTCGTGCGTTTGATGTGGCCACATTTGTTGCGCACGGCGCTGCGCACGTTGGCATTGTGGGCAGCGATGTTATTGATGAATTTGACTATTCCGAACTTTATGCGCCTGTTGATTTGGGCATTGGCAAATGCCGTCTGTCAGTGGCTGTGCCAGAGGGTGCGGTGGAGGACAAATCTATGGGTCATTTGCGCGTTGCGACCAAATATCCCGGTATTACCCGCCGATATTATCATGCGCAGGGCATTCAGGCTGAATGCATTAAATTGAACGGCGCGATGGAGCTTGCGCCGTTATTGAACCTGTCCGGGCGTATTGTGGATTTGGTTTCGTCGGGACGTACGTTGGCAGAAAATGGCTTGGTTGAAACACACATAATATCGCAAGTAACCGCACGGTTGATCGTAAACCGCGCAGCGTTCAAAATGAAAAGCGGCACAATACCCGCAATGGTCGACCGTTTCAGAGAATTGGCAGGAATACGTGCAGCAGCTTAATTTATCCGGTCCCGGTTTTGCCACAGCATTTGACGAATTGGTCAACGGACGGCGCGAAAGCGATGCGGAAGTGTCCGCCGATGTTGCCGCTATTTTGGCACGCGTGAAAGCTGGCGGTGATGATGCGCTTGCCGAACTGACTGCAAAATATGACGGCTTTGATTTAGACGGCGAAGGCTGGCAGATCAGCGCGGCCCAATGTCAGGCGGCGTTTGACGGGCTGGACTCTGTATTACGTGACGCGTTGTTACTCGCTGCCCGACGCGTGTCAGATTATCATGCCTTGCAAAAACCAGTCAGTAATAGCTGGACCGATGATGCAGGTGTGTCACTGGGTTTTCGCTGGGGCGCGGTGGATGCGGCGGGCGTGTATGTTCCGGGCGGACGGGCGGCATATCCATCATCGGTATTGATGAATGCTATTCCGGCAAAAGTGGCGGGTGTTGAGCGTTTGGTGATGGTAACACCTACGCCAAAGGGCGCGCTAAATGATACGGTATTGGCCGCGGCGCATATCGCCGGCGTAAGCGAAATTTGGCGCATTGGCGGCGCGCAGGCGGTTGCGGCGCTTGCCTACGGGACGCAGAGGATTAAACCCGTCGATGTGATTACGGGCCCCGGAAACGCGTGGGTGGCCGAAGCAAAGCGGCAATTATACGGCGTAGTCGGGATCGATATGGTCGCAGGGCCATCGGAAATTTTAGTGGTTGCCGACGCCGATAACCGGGCAGACTGGATTGCAGCTGACTTGTTAAGCCAAGCCGAACACGATCCCACCAGTCAGGCAATATTGATTACTGACAGCACGGAATTCGCAAACGCGGTGATCGCGGCGGTGGAGGATATAATCCCATCATTATCGACAGCAGAATCAGCGCGTGCCAGCTGGGATGATTACGGCGCGGTCATTGTGGTCGGTAATTTGGATCAAGTACCAGCTCTGGTGGACCGTCTTGCGCCTGAACATCTGGAACTGGCGGTGGCGGACCCCCAAGCATTGTTCGCACAAATTCGGCATGCAGGTTCGGTATTTTTGGGACGGCACACGCCAGAGGCAATGGGCGATTATCTGGCTGGCCCCAATCACGTTTTGCCGACAGGCCGCCGGGCGCGGTTTTCATCTGGGCTGTCCGTGCTCGATTTTATGAAACGCACAAGCTTTATCGGTATGACCAGCGATGCCGCCAAAACACTCGGTCCCGCCGCCGCAACGCTTGCCGATGCCGAAGGATTACCCGCTCATGCATTGAGCGTTAGGAAAAGATTATTATGAGTGCCCGTTCAAAATCCCGTTCCGCTGCGCGGCTTGCCGCTGTTCAGGCTTTGTATCAACTGCATATGGACAAGATAAGCATTGCCCGGTTGCTCGCCGAATTTCATGCGCACCGTCTGGGCGCGGAAATCGAAGACGTGCAATATGCAGAGGCAGAGGTCGATTTCTTTGACGATCTGGTTAGCGGAACCGATGCACGCCGCGAAGAAATTGATGCGTTGATCGAAAGCAAACTGGGTGAGCAATGGAAACTTTCGCGGCTCGACAAGACAATGCTGCAAATTTTGCGTGCTGGAACATATGAAATTATCGCTCGCCCAGATGTACCAAGTGCAACGGTTATCAGCGAATATGTTGATGTCGCCCATGCGTTTTTTGACGAGAAAGATGCAAAATTTGCCAATGGTTTGCTTGATGCGGTGGCGCGCGAAAAGCGTGGGTGAACACTATTTTCCGCAGGCAGAGGCTTGATTGACAACCGAGCAGCAATTTATCGCCATGATGCGCGGGATTGCAACGGGTCCATCGGCACGCGGGCTGAATGATGATGCCGCCGTTATTGCTGTCGGAAACGAAACTCTAATCATTACGCACGATATGATGGTAGAGTCAGTACATTGGTTGCCGGACGCCAAACCGGCCGATGTCGCTTGGAAACTGGTGGCTGCTAATTTGTCGGATCTGGCGGCAAAAGGTGCGCAGCCAATCGGCGTTATGCTTGGGTATATGCTGGGCGATGATGTATGGGACACACGTTTTGCGTCTGGATTGCATGATGCGTTGGCGCATTATAATGTGCCTTTGCTGGGCGGAGATACCGTAAAGGCGGCAGGGACGTTGGATGTGCGAAGCGTTGGCATGACAGCACTCGGCTTGGCAAAAAGCGCTGTAGTGCCCGCACGCGGCGGCGCAAAGGCCGACGATCTGTTATATGTCACAGGCACATTGGGCGATGCAAAAGCGGGGTACGATCTGGCAAAACAGGGAATATCAAAGCCAGCTTTTCTGTTATCCGCTTTCAACCACCCTACGGCATTATTGGCACAAGGCGAAGCACTGGCTGCCTCTGTCAACGCCATGATGGATATATCCGATGGCCTGTTGCTTGATGCACAGCGCATGGCGGATGCAAGCACATTGGCCCTAACCATTGATTTGTCCTGCTTACCATTATCCGCCGATTATATAGTGGTATGCGGGGATAACCTAGAAAGCCGGATAGCCGCAGCAAGTTGGGGCGATGATTATCAATTGCTTTTCGCATGCCCGGCAGATTTGGAGGTTCCGGTTGCGGCGACCAAGGTTGGCTATTTTACAAATGGCGGCGGCTTGACCGTGATGGACGGGGAAATGATGCTCGACTTACCCACATGTTTAGGCTTCGAACATCGCTGAAAAGCGCAGTTTTAAGGTTGCCTTTACCAATAAAGCCGCCCTATAGCCTTGCCATCGTTCGCAGCTCTGCGGGCATGTTTAACCGAATGTTTTGAGAGAAAACGGGGAGGGACAGGTTTTATGTCATTGTCATTAATCGCCATATTGTGCGGCTTGGTTGCCGTGGTTTATGGTATCATTACCAGCCGCGTGGTTATCGCCGCGTCGGCAGGAACACCGCGAATGCAAGAAATTGCTGCCGCTATTCAAGAAGGCGCTACCGCCTATTTGAACCGCCAATATACCGCCATCGGCATTGTTGGCGTGGTTGTCGCCATTCTGGTTGGCTGGTTTTTGGGTCCATTGTCGGCAGTTGGTTTTGTCCTTGGCGCAGTATTGTCGGGCGCAACAGGCTTTATCGGGATGAACATTTCGGTTCGTGCCAATGTCCGCACGGCACAAGCCGCTAGTGAAAGCCTGCAAAAAGGTTTGACTATGGCGTTTAGTGCAGGCGCGATTACCGGAATGCTGGTGGCTGGCCTCGCGTTGATCGCGATTGCAGGCTTTTTCTATTATCTTACCGATATTGCCGGAAATGCTCCGGATAGCCGCGTTGTGATCGATGGACTTGTCGCATTGGCATTTGGCGCATCCTTGATCTCTATCTTTGCGCGACTTGGCGGCGGTATTTTTACCAAAGCAGCCGACGTTGGCGCTGATCTGGTTGGTAAGGTTGAGGCCGGAATTCCAGAGGATGATCCCCGCAATCCCGCCACTATCGCCGATAACGTGGGCGATAATGTCGGCGATTGCGCCGGAATGGCCGCCGATTTGTTTGAAACTTATGTTGTGACTATTGGCGCAACAATGGTGTTGATCGCATTGCTGGTTGCGGCTAGCGGCGCGGCTTTGCTGGGCCTGATGTCATTGCCACTCGTTGTTGGCGGCATTTGCATTTTGACTTCGATTTTGGGCACATTCTTCGTTCGTTTAGGCGGTGGAACCAATATCATGGGCGCGATGTACAAGGGCTTCCTTGTCACCGCGATCAGCTCAATTCCTGCAATCTATTATGTAACCACGCAGGTTCTTGGCGATATGAATGCGGAAATCGCGTTGAAAGCTGGCGGCACGACCTTTACGGGCATGTCGCTATTCTGGTCGATGATGGTCGGTTTGGCTGTCACCGGATTGCTGGTATGGATTACTGAATACTATACCGGAACCAACTATCGTCCGGTCCGCAGCATTGCCAAGGCATCGGAAACGGGCCACGGTACCAACGTCATTCAGGGACTGGCGATCAGCCTTGAATCCACCGCATTGCCAACGCTCGTCATCTGCGTTGGTATCATTGTCGCTTTTAAGCTTGCCGGTTTGATCGGCATCGCTTTTGCGGCAACGTCGATGCTGGCTTTGGCGGGTATGGTTGTGGCATTGGACGCTTATGGTCCAGTAACCGATAACGCAGGCGGTATTGCGGAAATGGCCGAAATGGACGCATCGGTTCGGGAGAAAACCGACGCACTCGACGCAGTTGGCAACACCACAAAAGCTGTGACCAAGGGCTATGCCATTGGTTCGGCGGCATTGGCTGCATTGGTATTGTTCGGCGCGTATAACGCCGACTTGCTGTTTTATGCCGATCGCTTGGGTATCACAGGCGGCGTCGATTTCACTTTGATGAACCCTTATGTCATCGTCGGTTTGTTGCTCGGCGCGCTCTTGCCTTATCTCTTCGGAGCGATGGGCATGACTGCTGTTGGCAAAGCGGCTGGTGAAGTGGTGAAGGATGTTCGTGACCAGTTTGCCAATAATAAAGGTATCATGGACGGCACATCAAAGCCGGATTATGCGCGCACCGTTGACCTTGTGACCAAGGCGGCAATCCGTGAGATGATCTTGCCATCGCTGTTGCCAGTATTGGCGCCAATCGCCGTTTACTTCATCATCAGCTGGGTCGCTGGCCCTGCACAGGGCTTCGCAGCTTTGGGCGCGCTTTTGCTGGGTGTTATTGTGGGCGGACTGTTCGTTGCTATCTCGATGACATCGGGCGGCGGCGCGTGGGATAATGCCAAAAAATATATCGAAGACGGCAACCACGGCGGTAAAGGTTCAGAGGCGCATAAAGCCGCTGTTACTGGCGATACTGTGGGCGATCCTTACAAGGACACCGCTGGCCCTGCGGTCAACCCAATGATAAAGATCACTAACATTGTGGCATTGTTGCTATTGGCGGCATTGGCGCACGGTTAATTTAATATAATCCAAGCCAGATTCGAATGGCCGCCGTTTATAAAAAAGCGGCGGCCATTTTTTTGTGCAAAAATTAGCATTATGTTTGTGTCTGTCCGTTATTACGCACAATATTATGTTGGCAAACTTGGGGCACAGGGAAACAGCGGCAATAGCATTTGCCGAAATAGCGGAGCATGCTACTTTGCTTTGCGATGTACATTTTGAGTTTGTAAACGCCGGTACAGCTATTCAGTCTCCAGAATTTCGGGCCGCCTGGCTGCTGCTGGAACAAAACGCTGATGAACCCAACCCATTTTATGCCGAATGGTTTCTGCGTCCAGCGTTGCAAGCATTTGATCCCGCTAGCACCGTTTCGATTTTCACATTGTGGCAGGGAAAGCCTGGCATTGGCCATTTAATTGGCATCATGCCCATAACAAATCAGGCGGTTTATGGCCGCTGGCCGATAGCGCATGTCAGCAACTGGTTACATCATAACGCATTTTTGGGCGCACCGTTGGTAATGGCGGGGCAAGAGCGTATATTCTGGCAATCATTGCTTGGCGCGCTGGATTACCGCGGCGGCAAATCTATGTTCCTGCATCTGAACGGGCTTGTTAGCGGCGGCGCACTACAAACCGCATTGGCAGACCTGTGCACAGCAGAACACAGGCCATTTGCATTAGTGAACCTGCAAGAGCGCGCCTTTTTGGAAGGCACGTCGTCTGCAGAGGAATATTATGCTACAGTGGTTCGCAGCAAAAAACGCAAGGAATTGCGACGGCAAAAAAACCGCTTGGCCGAAATCGGCGATCTGCAATTTCGGCATCATAACGGTGCCGCTGGGCTTAGCGAATGGACGGATGAATTTCTGGCGCTGGAAAAGGGAGGATGGAAAGGACAAAATGGCTCTGCGCTTGATTGCGCCACCGAAACCCGCGACCTGTTTCGCGCCGTTTTGCAGGGGGCGGCAGATAATAAGCAGCTTGAGTTGCTCGAATTGAGACTGGACGGCGCGCCTCTTGCAATGCTGGTGAACTTCATTTGCGGGCGCGGCAGCTTTTCTTTCAAAACCGCATTTGATGAGGAATATGCGCGGTTTTCGCCAGGCGTGTTGCTGCAGATTGAAAACCTAGGCTTGTTAGAACGCAGCGGCACGGATTGGTGCGATAGCTGCGCTGCGGAGGGCCATCCAATGATCGACACTTTATGGAGCGGACGCAGGGAAATCGGGCGGTATTCGGTTGCAATAGGGGGTTTTGCACGGCGCAAAACATTCGGATTGTTATTAAAAGCTGAAACCGCTCGCATGGCCAGCCGCATGGAAAAGAAAGAGACCAAGCCGCGTATTGTAATGGATTATGTACTATGACCGTCATATTTGATACCGAAGCGCGGAGCGTTTTTGCGGCCAATTATCCTGAAATCCCGCATATTTTACGCCATGTGTTGGCCAATCATCCGTTACTCGAAATCGAGGCGCTGGCACAGTTAGGTGAAGCGCTCCCCGCGCCGTCGGTCGAATATAACCGCGCCGATGATTTGCCCGTTGGCGTCAATCCGTCAGATGTATCCAGTAACGGATTGTCTATCGGGCAAACGATCCGCACTGCTGATGCGTGCGGAAGCTGGGCAGTGCTGAAAAATATCGAACAAATCCCAGACTATAAAGCATTGCTACTGGAATTATTGTCAGAGCTAAAGCCGCATATCGAAGCCAAAACGGGCCAGATGTTGCGGCCGCAGGGATATATTTTCGTATCGTCACCAAATGCCGTCACGCCCTATCATTTTGACCCTGAACATAATATCTTGTTACAACTGCGCGGGACCAAGGTGATGACCCAGTTTCCTGCGGGCGAGGCATTTTATGCCCCTGATGAAACACATGAAAGTTATCATACCGGCGGACACCGCAATATTGTGTGGCGCGATGACATGGCAGCGGGCGGAACGGCTTGGCCATTGACGCCGGGCGACGCTTTATTTGTGCCCGTAATGGCCCCGCACCATGTGAAAAATGGCCCCGAAACCGCTATATCATTATCAATCACTTGGCGTTCCGAATGGAGCTTTGCCGAGGCAAATGCCCGGGCACTTAACAAGTTGGTCCGCAGCGTCGGTTTACGGCCCAAAGCACCGGGGCGATATCCGGTACAAAACCATATAAAATCAATAGTATGGCGGATATTATCGCGGCTAAAACTGGCTGGATAGTAAGCTTCGCCCTAGGTCCTTTCCTTAAAACCGTTTGCGGAAGCTCAATTCGTAAAATCGGCGCGTTGGGTCAAGATATCCCGGAAGATAGCTAATGGGAACAAGGCCATTTTGATCGCGCACGTCGATGACATCATTTAATGCATTGTTGACGCTGAACGCAACGCGGCTTCCTTTTAGAAACGGGATATTCTTGGTCAGGTTCCCGCGTTCATCGAAATTCAGGAAAAACCGCAGATTGAGCGTTGCCAAATCGCTGAAACGCAAATTGCTACTGCCCGGAAGGCCGCTGCCATCTGCGCGTGTTTTGCTGCGATAATTTCCGGTAATGCGCGTGCCAAGGCCCTTATAGAATATGCCGCCAGACAATTCGACCTGGTGACGCGGTGTTCCGCCCAAGCTGCTGGTTGCGGAACCGTTTAGCAAGTCGAGACGCGGCACGCCTGCTGCAATC
>JANOKA010000050.1:0-4585 GCA_031418995.1 Sphingomonadales bacterium
GAACGGCCCACGTTCGCGGGAGGTGCTGGCGAAACTTACCAATGCGGATTTGAGCAATGAAGGATTTCGCTGGTTGAGCGGTCAGGAAATCACGATTGCCGGCATTAAGATGCGCGCACTGCGGGTATCCTATGCGGGGGAGCTCGGCTGGGAATTGCATCCGGCTATGGATGATCTTGCGGCGCTGTATGACGCGGTATGGGAAGCGGGGCAGGAGTTTGGCATCGTCAACTATGGGTTATATGCGGCGAACACGATGCGCATCGAAAAGGGCTATAAAGCCTGGGGGTCGGAACTCACCAACGAGCTGACCATGATCGAGGCCGATATGCCGCGATTTATTCAGTTCAAAAAGGAGGACTTCGTTGGCAAACAGGCAACGCTTAATGCGCCCGATCGGTTCCGCATTGTTTACGGCGAAGTTGACGCGGCCAATGTTGATGTGCGCGGCGGGGAGCCTTGTTTGGTTGGTGAAAACTGCATCGGTCTGACCACGTCGGGCGGCTACGGCCACCGTGTTGGCAAAAGCCTGTTTTTCGCCTGTGTGCCGATTGAAAACGCGGCGCCGGGATCGCGCTTTGACGTCGTTTTGCAAGGCGAGCGGCGCGTTGGCACGGTGCTGGAACATCCCGCTTATGATCCTGAAAACGCAAAGATGAAGGTCTAATCAGCGTGGCGGAACTTCCCAAAAAGGCAAAGGTCGTCATCATCGGCGGCGGCGTCATCGGCTGCTCGATTGCCTATCATTTGACCAAAATCGGTTGGGACGATGTTGTGCTGTTGGAACGTAAGCAATTGACCAGCGGCACGACGTGGCACGCGGCGGGGCTGGTCGGGCAATTGCGCCCGAGCATCAACATGACGAAGCTCGCGAAATATACCGGCGAGCTGTATCGCGGGCTGGAGGCGGAGACGGGGCAGGCAACGGGTTACCGGCAATGCGGCTCGATCTCGATGGCGACCAATGCGGAGCGGTTTGAGGAATTGAAACGCAGTGCGTCGATGGCCAAAGTGTTCGACTTACCCGTCCATGTCGTTACGCCAGAAGAGATCAAAGCACTGGCGAACATCGTCAATGTCGATGATGTCGTCGGCGGCATCCATATCCCGAGCGACGGCTATGCCAATGCGGTCGATATTACACAGGCGCTGGTCAAGGGCGCACGTACCGGCGGCGCACGGATTTTTGAAAACACCAAAGTTACCAAAATCTGCCACAACGGTGACCGCGTGACCGGCGTTGATACCGACGTTGGCTCTATTGATGCTGACTATGTAGTCATCTGCGGCGGGATGTGGACCCGCGATCTCGCGGCCAGCGTTGGCGTGGCAGCGCCGCTCCACGCGTGCGAGCATTATTATGTGCTGTTCGAAGGCGTCGAAGGAATCGACAACACGCTGCCCGTGCTGCGTGACTATGACTATTGCGGCTATTATAAATATGATGCAGGCAAGCTGCTCGTCGGCGCGTTTGAACCCAATGCGCGGCCTTGGGGCATGGACGGCATATCCGAGGATTTCTGCTTTGATGAAATCGCGGGCAGCTTTGAACATTTCGAGCCATTGTTGATCGACGCTATGCGCCGCGTGCCTGCGCTCGAAAAAGCGGGCATCCAGAAATTTTTCTGCGGCCCAGAAAGCTTTACCCCCGATGTGCGCTATCATCTCGGCGAAAGCGCGGAGTTGAAAGGCTGCTTTGTCGCAGCGGGCCTCAACTCCATCGGCCTGCAATCGGCGGGTGGTGTCGGTAAAGTCATGGCCGACTGGATTCGCGATGGCATTCCGCCAGCGGACCTGTGGACCGTCGATATCCGCCGCAACATGCCGTTTCAGATTAACCGCAAATATTTGCGCGAACGGGTGACGGAGAGTTTGGGCCTGCTTTACGCGGCGCATTATCCGTTCAAGCAATATGAAACCGCGCGGGGTGTGCGCAAATCGGCGTTGCATGACCGGCTGGCCGCTGCTGGCGCATGTTTTGGTGAAGCGTTCGGTTGGGAGCGTGCAAACTGGTATGGCGAAGCGGGCAGTACGCCCAAATATGAATATAGCTATGGCCGCCAGAACTGGTTTGAGGCCAATGCGGCGGAGTGCAAAGCGGTGCGCGAAGCCGTGGGCCTGTTCGACCAAAGCTCTTTCGCCAAATTTCGGTTGGAAGGGCGCGATGCCTGTGCTGTGCTAAACCGTGTCTGCGCCAATGACGTCGATGTTGCGCCGGGTAAGTTGGTTTACACCCAGTGGCTGAATGAAAAGGGCGGTATCGAAGCCGACCTTACCGTCACGCGCCTTTCCGAAACCGCCTATCTGATCGTGACGGGCGCCGAGACCGAGGTGAAGGATTTCAACTGGTTTAAACGCCATACGCCGGACGACGCCCATGCGGTGCTGACCAACGTGTCGTCGGGCATGGGCGTTATTTCCATAATGGGGCCGAATGCCCGCGACTTATTACAATCGATCAGCCCCAATGATTTGTCGCATGAGGCGTTCCCCTTTGCCACGTCGCAAGAGATAGAGCTGGGCTACGCCATCGTTCGCGCCTCACGCATCACCTATGTCGGCGAACTGGGCTGGGAATTGTATATCCCCACCGAATTCATGGCCGGCGTCTATGACGAAATCGTCGCGGCGGGTGCAGCATTCGGTCTCAAGCACTGCGGCTATCACACGCTCAACGCATTGCGCATGGAAAAGGGTTATCGCCACTGGGGCCATGACATCACCGATGAGGATACGCCGCTTGAGGCGGGCCTTGGCTTTGCCGTCAAGATGGAAAAGCCCGGCGGTTTCATAGGGCGTGAGGCGTTACTCGCCCAAAAGGAAACGGGCCTGAAACAGCGTCTTGTCCAGTTCCTGCTGAAATCGCCCGAACCTATGCTCTATCATAACGAACCCATTTGGCAGGGCGACCGGATTGCAGGCTATATCCGTTCGGGTATGTATGCGCACACCTTGGGTGGCGCTTGCGCGCTTGGCTATGTCGATGCAGCAGATGGCGGCGTGGTCGGGCCGATTGGCACCGATGATTATGAGATAGAGATCGCAGGGGTCCATTACCCGGTTACTGCGTCACTGAAACCGCTATATGACCCAACAAACGCCCGGATCAAATTCTGATGTCGCATATTGAACTTATGAGCCACCTCATTGCCGAAACGCACACGGGCTATAGTCTGCCCCAAGAATTCTACGCGAGCGACGCCGTGTTCGCGTCCGATTTTAGTCAGGTGATAAGCCGGAAATGGATCCTTGCGGGACATATCTCGCGGATCCCGAAAAAGGGCGACTATTTCCTCTTCAAAATTGGCAGCGAACAAATCATCGTCATCCGCGAAAATGCGGATAGCGTTCGTGCTTTTTTCAACGTCTGCCGCCACCGCGGCTCGACTATTTGTCAGGCGGAAAGCGGTAACGCGCCGCGTTTAGTCTGCCCCTATCACGCCTGGACATTCGGCCTCGACGGGCGGCTGATTTCCGCACGGCTGATGCCAGAGGATTTTGACAAGGCGGAAAATAGCCTTTTCGCGTGCCACATTCGCGTTTTCCATGGGCTGATCTTCATCAATATGAGCGAGGACGCGCCAGACGATTTCGACGCGACTTTTGCCGATATGGGGGCGATACTCGACTATCACGGGATCGCGGATGCGCGCATCGCGCATTCCGGTAGCTACCCGACCACCGCCAATTGGAAGCTGGTCGTCGAGAATTTCTTTGAATGTTATCACTGCGTGCCGTCGCACCCCGAATTTTGCTCGATGCACGCGTCGGAATCGATTGTTGCTGTGGGCGCTGGGCCAAGCTCGGGACCGGCCGATGCCATTGCCAGCTTTGCGCCAAAGCTTGCTGCATGGGAAAAAAGCGCCGCCGCTTTGGGGCGCCCCATCGGCACCATAGACGAGGCGCCCGATAGCAGCCACCTGCGCCTGCTAATGCAGCGGATGAACAAGGACGGATGGGCCGCCGAAACGCAAGACGGCAGTGCGCCAGCGCCATTGATGGGCAAGCGCACGGCGTCCGATGGCGGGCGGATGCATCTCAGTTTCAGTCCATTCAGCCAAATTGTCGCCGATGACCATTTCGTCATCCTGTTCCAATTCACCCCGCGCAGCGCGCTGGAATCCGATGTCGAGATGATCTGGCTGGTCGATGGCCGCGCGACCGAGGATCAGGTTGATATCGAAAAGATGATCTGGGGTTATCACGCGACCACCACGCAGGATAAAATCATCACCGAAAATAACCAGAATGGAATTATGTCCAGCCGTTATCGCCCCGGGCGTTATTCGGATCAGGAAGGCAGCGTCATGAATTTCCAGAAATGGTATCTGAACCAATTCGTAACTGCCCACGCGGGGTGAGTATTCCGCCCACCATGCGCGCGGTCCTGCTGACCGGCAATGGTGGGTATGAGAAGCTTCAATTGCGCGACGACGTGGCGGTACCTGTGCCGGGGCCAGACGACGTCCTGATCCGCGTCGGTGCGGCAGGCGTTAATAATACCGATATTAATACACGGATCGGCTGGTATTCCAAAGCCGTCGCGGAAGCGACCGATGCTGGCGCAGCAACAGGCATTGTAGCG
>JANOKA010000051.1:0-7408 GCA_031418995.1 Sphingomonadales bacterium
GCAAGGCAGGCCAAAACGCGCACAGACTGTTGCAGTCGCAACGCCGTGCTGCCCCGCGCCCGTTTCCGCAATAATCCGCGTCTTGCCCATCCGCATCGCCAGCAAAATCTGGCCAATACAATTGTTGATTTTATGCGCGCCCGTATGGTTCAGCTCATCGCGTTTGAACCATATTTGTGCGCCTTTTCCAGCAGGAGCGGTTTTGCGGACTTCTTCGGTCAGGCGCTCGGCATAATATAAAGGCGACGGCCGCCCGACATAATGTTCGAGTAGATCATCGAACTGCGCGGCGAAAGCCGGATCATTTTGCGCTGCGCGGTAATGCTTCTCCAGATCAAGCACCAACGGCATCAGCGTTTCGGCGACATATCGTCCGCCAAATTGGCCAAAATGGCCGCGTTCGTCAGGCCCGTTGCGGAAAGAATTGGGAGATGGATTGTTCATTTTTGTCCTTACCTCACCGTTCGTGCTAAGCTTGTCAGAGGATGAAAGTGTGCGCACTCTCGTCCTTCGACACGCTCAGCACGAACGGATAATAGCGTGTGTTAAGCGTCTCGAACCGCTTTGCAGAAAGCGGCAATCTTGGCAACATTCTTCACGCCCGGTTCGCTTTCAACGCCTGACGACGTATCGACCAGTTCTGCGCCTGTTGCGCGAATGGCATCGGCGACATTTCCCGGGTGCAAGCCGCCTGCCAGACCCCACGGAATTTGATGGTTATGCGCGTTGAGCAAGGACCAGTCAAAGCTGGTCCCTGTGCCGCCGGGCAAGGCCTGCGCCGGGGCATCGAAAAGCAATCGGTCCACAACGCCCAAATAACGCTGGCTGTCGATTAATGTTTGCGCGCTGCGCACGCCCAGCGCTTTCCAAATTTCGCATTTGCCAAGGCCCTTAACCACGGCCAACCATTCGGGCGTTTCGGTGCCGTGAAACTGGATAACATCGGGGCGTACTTCGCCCAGCGCCCTGGCGGTTGTTTCGATGTCGGCATTGACCAGCAATAATACCGTGGTCAGGTGCGCAGGCGCCGCATTTTCCAGCGCAGCGGCCTGTTCCAATGTGACATGCCGGGGGCTTTTGGGAAAATGGACAAGGCCGATATGCGTTGCGCCAGCATCGGCAGCGGCGTTTATGGCGGCAACGCTGGACAGGCCGCAGATTTTGATTTGGGTGCTCAAGCTTTTTACTCACAAACTTTGCCCCTCCACAGATGACCGGAGCACTTTACGTCTTGATTGCTTTAGCCAAGCTAAGGCTCACAATGCAAGGCGTGATAGGCTCCGGCGTGCGCAGAAGCGGCGTAGTTTTTAACTCAAACGTCGCCGGAAATATCTACCTTATCTTCGCTATTCAGCCATTTATACAGGCCCCCGCCGATTAATCCGCCAATAATCGGCGCGGCCCAGAACAGCCATAATTGCTGCAAGGCCAACCCGCCAACAACCAGAGCCGGACCCGTGCTGCGTGCGGGATTAACCGATGTGTTGGTTACGGGAATCGAAATCAGGTGGATCAAAGTCAGCGCAAGGCCAATGGCAATCGGCGCAAATCCCGCTGGCGCACGGCCATCTGTCGCGCCCATAATCACCCACAAAAACCCGGCGGTCAGGACGATCTCGATAATGAACCCCGACACGACCGAATATTTTCCCGGCGATGCCATGCCAACACCGTTTGCGGCAAGCCCGTTGGCGTCCAAAGAATATCCCGCGCTGCCGCTGGCGATATAATAAAGCAGGAATGCAGCGATGATCGCACCAACGACTTGCGCCGCCACATATAGCGGGATGTCCTTAGCATTAAATCGTCCGCCAGCCCATAATCCGATGGTTACAGCAGGGTTCAAATGGCATCCCGAAATATGGCCAATCGAATACGCCATGGTGATAACGGTCAATCCAAAGGCCAGCGATACGCCAAGCAACCCGATACCAACATTTGGAAATGCCGCCGCCAAAACCGCACTGCCGCATCCGCCAAAAACCACCCAAAATGTGCCGATACATTCGGCAATTGCTTTCTTGCTATCCGTCATAAAATTCTCCCTCCAAGAAGCTGATTTGAAGAGGTATCGCAAAAATAGAGAAAAGGGGAGCAAATTTTATACGTAAAATTAAGGCTGATTGGTTTGCCTGTTACAGCCGCTTATAGCGTCCCCACAATCGCCCGTGCTGCATCATCGGGGTTTTCTGCGCCTGTTATAGGCCGTCCGATAACCAGAACACTCGCGCCGTCATCGCGGGCCTGCCTTGGCGTGACGATGCGTTTTTGATCGCCGGTTTTGCCGCCAGCCGGGCGCAATCCGGGAACCACAAAGAAACCGTTTTTCCATGCCTTATGTACAGCCTTTACCTCTTGTCCAGAACAGACAATACCGTCTAGGCCCGCCTCACGCGCCAATGCGGCAAGGCGTTCAACCTGTGCATGCGGATCATCGGATACGCCAACACGGCTCAGGTCGTGATCGTCCAGACTGGTCAGCACCGTTACCGCAACGACCTTGGTATGCGCCCCTGCTGCGGCCTTGGCATCCTCCATCATAGCGCGGCCACCCGACGCATGTACGGTCAGGATGGCCGGTTCCAATCCGTTGATCGCCTGCACCGCTTTTGCCACGGTGTTGGGGATGTCGTGCAGTTTCAGGTCAAGGAATATGGGCAGGCCCAGCTTCGCAATTTCATGCACGCCGTGATGGCCATTGGCGCAGAAAAACTCCAACCCCAGTTTCACGCCGCCGACATGATGCTTGACGGCCTTTGCCAATAATATTGCGTTGTCCAGATTGGGAGTGTCAATGGCAACATAGACGGGATTGCTCATAGCGGCGTTCCTGTTCGGCTGCCATATCTGCCCCCGCCAATATCCTCGCGCCCCATGTCCAGCGGTGCGCGATATGTTTTGCCTTCCAACGCCATAATCCGGCGCTTCATCCGCCAATGTGTGGCGCGGTGCCATATCCAAAGCGGTATTAATCCGCCAAAGAAACTGACAATAACCAGCATCGGCAATTTGGTATCCAGCAGCATTCCGCCCCACAATTTAACCGACACCGGCTCCCAATTGTTGATCGCAAAAATGGTCAGCCCGACGAGCAATGCCACCCAGAGGAGAGTTTTCAGAAATCGCATTATTGCCTCCATGGCGGGTGGGAGTATTATGTCACCATATTGCAAGTTGCGCTGCGTTGCTAGAGGGTGATCTTACGCCCCGAAAACCCGCGCAAAAATTGTGTCGATATGTTTGAAATGATAATCCAGATTGAACCGTTCTTCCAATTCAGCCGACGACATTTTTGCTGAGACATCCGCGTCCGCTTTCAGCAATTCTAATAGCGATAGTAAGCCATCGGACTCCCAGACCTTCATCGCATTGCGCTGCACAATCCGGTAACTGTCCTCACGGCTGATCCCGGCCTGCGTCAACGCCAGCAACACCCGCTGCGAATGGACAAGGCCGCCCATACGGTCCAGATTTTTCTGCATGCGCGCAGGATATATAAGCAATTTCTCGATCACGCCCGTTAACCGGCCCAGCGCAAAATCCAGCGTGATCGTGGCATCAGGTCCGATATAGCGTTCGACCGAACTGTGCGAAATATCACGCTCATGCCACAGCGCAACATTCTCCATCGCGGGCGTAACCGCGCTGCGCACCATACGCGCAAGTCCGGTCAGGTTTTCGGTCAGGATCGGATTGCGCTTGTGCGGCATCGCCGACGATCCCTTTTGCCCGGGGCTGAAATACTCCTCGGCCTCCAACACTTCGGTACGCTGCAAATGCCGGATTTCAACGGCAAGACGCTCCACCGATGATGCGACCACGCCCAATACGGCGAAATACATGGCATGACGGTCACGCGGGATCACTTGTGTGGAAACGGGCTCAATGGCCAATCCCAACTTATCTGCCACGTGCGCCTCAACCGACGGATCGATATTGGCGAAAGTGCCAACCGCGCCTGATATCGCGCACGTTGCTATCTCTGCGCGTGCCAAAACCAAACGTTCGCGGCTGCGTGCAAATTCGGCATAGGCTTGGGCTAGTTTCATGCCAAAGGTAACAGGCTCACCGTGGATGCCATGGCTGCGGCCGATTGTGGGCGTGAATTTATGCTCCAGCGCGCGGGTTTTGATCGCAGCGAGCAATTTATCCATATCGGCGATTAGCAAGTCGGTCGCCTGCGCCAATTGCACGGCAAGACACGTATCGAGAACGTCGCTGCTGGTCATGCCCTGATGCATGAAGCGGGCTTCATCGCCGACATTATCTGCAACCCATGTCAGGAACGCGATCACATCATGTTTGGTAACAGCTTCGATCGCATCAATCGCGGCTACGTCAATTTTAGGGTTCGTTACCCACCAATCCCAAAGCGCCTTCGCCGCGCTTTGCGGAACCACGCCCAGCTCTGCCAATTTGTCGGTGGCGTGCGCCTCAATTTCGAACCAGATTCGGAATTTATTCTCCGGCTCCCAAATTGCAGTCATGTCTGGGCGGGAATAACGAGGGACCATAAGGTGGGCTTTCTGATTGGGTTAAGGAGTCGTGCCTCGCCTAGCAGAAGCTGCCTGAAACCAAAAGAGGTGCGCAAACGTTTGCATTTCCACCGAATATACTTAAACATGGCGCATAGCTTCAATGTAACCATATTGTCACACTTGTAAAAAATCGGCGAACTTGATCCAAACGAAGCATATAAACGATTGGCAGTTCTAAAAGTTCCTTTAGAAGCACGCACGCAACAAAAATACAAAACTGAGGGAAGCAATATGCAATATATTCGTAAAATTTCATTTTTGGCGTTATCGACGGCATTAGCCGCTGGTACATTCGCTGCGCCTGCTTACGCGCAAGATGCCGAAGCGACTGCCGCCGATGAGGGCGCAGCCATCGTTGTTTTGGGAACGCGCCGAACCGACCGTTCCGCAGCCGATTCCGCATCACCCGTTGATGTGATCAGCGCCGAAGAACTTGGCGCACAGCCTGCGGCCAACATGCTGGACGCGGTGAAGAACATCGTTCCATCTTTCTTCGTCAGCCAGAACACAATTTCCGATGCGTCGACATTTGTACGCTCGCCTTCGCTGCGTGGTTTGCCCGCAGACAACATTCTCGTGATGTTAAACGGTAAGCGGTACAACCGCTCTGCATTGGTTCAGGTTTACAGCGGCGGCGACACAGCGCTTGGCTTTGGATCGCAAGGCGCGGATATTTCCGCCATCCCATCCATCGCGGTCGGCAATTTGCAAATCCTGCGCGAAGGCGCAACGGCGCAATATGGTTCGGATGCCATTGGCGGCGTATTAAACTACGGCCTGCGTGAAGACGAAGGCATCGAACTGCAAGCGCGTTATGGCCAATATTTCGATAATGGTGATGGTAAAAGCTATCAAGTTGCTGGCAACGTTGGCACAAAATTGGGTGATCGCGGTTTTGTAAACTTCTCTGCCGAATATAATGACGACGGCCAAACCAGCCGCGGCACGACACGCCCTATTGCACTGCAATTTGCGGCTGCAAATCCAACATTGGCGGGTCAGCTTCCTAATTTCGCAGGCAATGTGCAAAATTGGGGTTCATCGCCCAGCAGCGGTTATAAAATGCTGTTGAACTCGGCCTATGAAATTACCGACAGCAGCAAGCTATATTTCTTTGCCAACGTGGCACGCAGCAAAGGTAACCAAAGCTTCAACTATCGTTCGCCGATTAACCAAACAGGACCGCTTATTCGCGATCTTGGGTCAGGTCCTGAAACTTTAGTGCCCGGTCAAACCAATGCAGATGGAGACATTATTTCGATACGCAATAATGGTGCTTTCCGCCACCCTGCGTATTTGACAGCATGTCCCGCGAATAACCCGACGTGCCCAACGGGCAGCTTTGTTAAAGACGGCAATGTGTTCAATTTTTCGTCAATATATCCTGCTGGCTTCACACCTCGCTTCATCGGCGTGAATAAGGAAATTTACGGTACAGTCGGCTATAAAGGCGAAGCGGAAAGCGGTTTCCGTTATGATCTGTCGGGTACATGGGCACGCAATTCGTTGAAACTGTCGATGACAGATTCCTTGAATGCATCATTCGGGCCGCAAAGCCAAACAGAGTTTGAATTCGGTACATTGAGCCAAACAGAAATCAACGCCAACTTGGACCTAAGCTATCCCGTTGAAGCAGGCCTGTTCAGCCCGATTACATTGTCGGCGGGGGCAGAATTCCGCAAGGAGACATATAAAGCCACCGAAGGCGATTTGCAGTCTTATGGAGTGGGGCCATTTGCATCACAAAACCTGTATGTGCAAACATCGCCCGGTGTTTTTGTCCGTGACACCGTAACGCCAACAGTTACCTTCGGTCCTGCGGCGAGTGGATATGGTGGAACCAGCCCGGGCTCAGCGGGTTCATTCAGCCAAAAGAATATCGCTGTATATGCCGGATTGGAAACCGATTTGTCCGAAGCTTTGGGCGTGGGTTTTGCGGGTCGTTATGAGGATTATAATACCTTTGGAAGCACATTTGTCGGCAAATTCAACCTGCTGTACAAGTTCACTGATTGGTTCTCCATTCGCGGAACCGTGGGTACAGGTTTCCATGCGCCGTCACCCGGCCAAAGCAATGTCGAGATTTTGACGACAAACTTTGTGCAGGGAAATCAGGTTCAAACCGGCACATATCAGGTCGAAAACCCAATCTCGCAATATTATGGTGCGAAACCGCTGACACCTGAAAAATCGACAAACTTTGGCGTTGGCTTTGTGATTAAGCCATCGAGCAACTTGTCACTGACTATGGATGCGTATTCGATCAAAGTGCGTAACCGGATCGGCATTACCCAGACCTTTGATGTTACAGCAGCGGATATTGTCGCGCTCCCTGCTCTGGCAGCAGTGGGTGTTGGCGGTGACGTCAACTATTTCACCAACGGATTTGATACACGTACCGCTGGTCTGGATGTCATCGGCACATATCGTACCGACGTTGGTGATGGTAAGTTGAATATGACACTGGCGTATAACTACAACAAAAGCACGGTGACAAAGTTTGATCCGCAAGTCATTAGCGCGGCGCAGCGTTCGGACATCTCGAACGTTGCACCGCGTCACCGGGCAATTTTGTCGGGCGGGTTTGAACTGGGTGATTTTGCGATCAATGCACGCCAGAACTATTACAGTTCATGGAGCGTTCAAGCCGATTATCCCGGCCAACGTTTCGGTGCAAAGTTCACGTCTGATCTGGACGTAAGCTATACCTTTGCCGAAAAATTCACGTTGACTGTCGGTGCCAATAACCTGTTCAACACAAAGCCAGACCGGATTGCGGCAACGCCGTCCAACCCGATCTTTGCCGTGACGAACAGCACTGCAGACGGCCAGATATACCCGCGCAGCGGTGGTCCTTTCGGGATCAACGG
>JANOKA010000052.1:0-4297 GCA_031418995.1 Sphingomonadales bacterium
GGCATTTTGTTTCGGGATCGAAGCCATTTTGACGTCCTTTGGATTTGACCGATTTTGTCCAGTGCTCCGTTGGCATCGCTTGAAATATATTCATATTCCTGCGCACTGCCGCCTAACCCTGAACAAAATCGCCTCAAACCTTAGATGCGCATTTAATAGGTCCTGACCCTAAGTTGGCATATTGCCCTATCCGTTCGCCCTAAGCCAGTCGAGCCGAAGGCGACCGTAGGTCAACGATGAGGCAGTAAACTTTACTTCGACAATCTCAGCACGAACGGTCGTTTTACTGAGCATTATTGCACGTTATTTATGATCAGATTACATATATTCTGTAAAAAACACCGCCGGATCACTCCTGCGGTGCTTTTGAATTTCACGCTTACATAAGCGCAGGATGAATTTACGCTTGCTCTTGTTCTTGCAATGCGCGGCGCTGACGGCGGCGGCCAAGACCGATGCCTGCTGCGCCCAGCGCGAACAATGCCAGCATACCGGGGGCAGGAACGCTGGTTCCGCCTGACGAACCGCCGCTGCTGCCGCCTGTGGACGTTGAACCGCCCGAAGTCGTTGTGCCGCCCGTTGACGTAACGCCGCCCGTCGAGCTGATCCCGCCGCTGGTCGATGCGCCGCCCGTTGAGGTTGAGCCACCTGTTGACGTTGAGCCACCAGTCGAGGTTGAACCGCCTGTCGATGTGGTTCCACCTGTTGACGTTGTGCCGCCCGTTGAAGTCGTACCGCCGCTGGATGTTGACGTTGATCCGGTATATCCGCCATGGCCGCAATTGCGGTAGTGGCGGTGACGTAAGCTGTACCCGCTGTAGCTGGTTGTGCTTGTCGTCGCCTTGGTTGTTGCCACTTGGCTAATCGCTTGCGGCGCTGCAGAAAGCGATGCTGCTGCTGCGGCTGATACCAACATGATTTTTTTAAGATTGTTCATTTTCTAACCCCTTCACCTGAATTTTGTCCCGTGGTTAATCAACCATCAGTGAAAATTAAGCAAAGTGCGTGCCAATTCAGGAAAAGCGCGGGTTTTATGGTTAACTGCATGCGTCAGTGTAAAATAGTCCGACGTTTTTGCGCGCTTTACGCCTTAACCGTCTGCTTTGTAACCAATCCGCAGGCGTGACAGAACCGCGCAAAGGCGCTTTTGCGTTCTTTACACCCGGTACAATGATCGAACACGCAAATGCCGCAATGGGTACAAAAATTGCGCGCGGTATCCTCCAGATTTATCGGCCTCTCGCAACCCGGGCAAACTTTCTTTCCAATCCGCACCAGCGCCAGATCGTAATTCAATTCCTCGCGCCGTTCCGTATCGGGTTTCTGCTCTTCTTGCTTTTGCCGTTCCAGATAGGATTGCAGCGCATTGATGACATAGCGCCCGATAATAACGGTCAGGACAATGCCGACAATATAGCGCACATAGCCGCCATAGCTCGGCAAATAGGGAACAAGCTCAACGAAGAATGTGAACAGAGCAAAAAGAATAAAGCCCCAGACAAACGGCCATTGGCGGGATTTGCGTTGTTTTACAAACAACCATCCCGCGAGCAAAAGCAGCGGCAATGTCAGCAACAGACGGTACAGGAATACGCGCAGTTCCTGTTTATTCTGCTGCGCGCTTAGTTTTTCTTGCGCGCCGCCAACGATCACATTCTCGCGCGCCAGCAATTTGTCGCGGTTCTGGTTGATCGCCAGCAATTCCTGATCCAGCGTGCTAATTTGACGGTTTAGCTCGCTTTCCTTGGCTTTCAGCGCATCAAGCGCCTTGGTGCGCGATATCAGTTCGGGATCCTGATCCGACAGTCCCGTGGCTTTGCGTGTTTGCAACCAATTGTCGAAAGTCTGGCTGGCCTCGGCCGATATGTTGCGGGCGTCTTCGGCTTGCAGACGCAATCGTTCAATCTCGCCCTGTTTGGCGTCTGCTTGTTTGGCAATTGCGCTCAGTTCGCTTCGTATGGGGGCCACAGCAACCGGATCGACATATTGTTCAACCGCCAGCGTATCTTCCACCTGCGGCAAATCACCGACAACCAGCGAACCCAGGCCAATAAGGAATGAAGCAAATAATAACGCGATCAACCACAGTCCGCGGTTAAACCAGGTTTCTGACAATCGAACGCCTTTGCTCATTTCAATGCTCCCCCAATTGGCACCGCGACATTATTTGAATTTTATCGGTGCTTCCCATTTATTCACATCATGTTCCAATTCGACATCCCAGTAAAGCCAGTCATGCCATGTGTCGTGCAGATGGTTTGGCGGGAATGCCCGGCCGATATGTTGCAATTGCCAGCTGGTGGGTCGGATCGGCTTGCTGCTGATTTGCATATGCGCCTGTTGCGGCGTGCGTCCGCCCTTTTTCAAATTGCATGGCAAACACGCCGCAGCGACATTTTCCCAGCTGGTGATGCCGCCCAACCGGCGCGGGATAACATGGTCAAACGTCAGGTTATGGCCGCTGCTGCAATAAACGCATTGAAATTTGTCGCGCAAAAACAGGTTGAACCGTGTGAAAGCGGGGTATTCCGAAGGCTTCACAAATTGTTTCAGCGCAATAACCGACGGGATTTGCATGTCCAGACTGGGGCTGTGGACATGTTCTTTATAATTGGCGACGATATCGACTTTTTCCAAAAACACCGCCTTGATCGCGGTTTGCCATGGCCAAAGGCTTAAGGGGTAATAACTTAACGGCGTATAATCCGCATTGAGCACCAATGCCGGGCAATTGTCGGGATGCCTTGCCGGCCCCGCTGCTTCCAAACTTCCAATTTCCAACATCGTACCGGCTGCCTGCTCCCGATTGCTGTTGCCCCTTTACTTCCAAAAGCATTACAGCATTTTGACTATGTGCATATTATCTCCTGCACACTATGTGGTGTGCTGACCGCGTCAAGAGGGCAAATGACAGAATATATTGCGATGCCGCCTGATTTGGCCATGCAGGATACAGCGCCCAGACTACAGGGCCGTCATAGCAATGGCGTTGTTACGCGCTTTGCGCCCAGTCCGAATGGCAATCTGCATATCGGTCATGCACAATCGGCAATCTGCGCGCATGATTTTGCAAGAGCGCATGGCGGCAAATTCCTGCTGCGGATTGAGGATATTGACGGCACACGCAGCCGCGCCGAATTTTCAGGTGCGATTATCGCCGACCTTGTCTGGCTGGGGCTTTCGTGGGACGGCGAGGTGATTTACCAGGCATCCCGCACCGCGCAATATCGAACGGCATTGGGCCGCCTGCACGCGATGGGTCTGGTCTACCGCTGCATTTGCACACGCAGCAACATTGCCGCCGCCATCCGCGCACGCTGCGTGGCGCATGGTCCCGATGGTCCGGTCTATCCCGGGACCTGCCGGAGCAAGACGATATCCGATAGCGCTCATGTATGCTGGCGGCTGGATATGCAGGCGGCGCTGGCAACACTGGCTACACCGCTGCGCTGGACCGATTTGGCGGCGGGTGAACAGTTTGCCGATCCCGCGCTGTTCGGGGATATTATCCTATGGCGAAAGGATGCCCCCGCCAGCTATCATCTAGCTTCAGTTCTGGACGATTACGCTGGCGGAGTCAGCCATGTGGTGCGCGGCCGCGATCTTTTTGCCTATACAGCAGTGCATATCTTGTTGCAAAAACTGCTCGGCCTGTTGCAGCCAGTATATTGGCACCACGACCTGATCGTTGATGAAAAGGGCGATAAACTCGGCAAAAGCAGGAATTCAGCGGCATTGGCGCTGCAGCGGCTGGCAGGCGCGGACGGAAAGGCAGTGGCCCATGACATACGCCGCGTAAAGCTTCCCCTTGGATTATCGCTGGCGACTGACTAGGTTACACATACGGGGCAAGACCCCATGGGCAGATGATATGGTTCGCCGCCCTATATAGGATAGCATCATGAACATTGTTTTCATCATATTGATCATCTTTGCCATGGGCGCGGTGGTTTTTGCTGTAGCGCGCGGATTGCATGCATTTGCCGACATGAAGCCAGCCGATCTGGACGAAGACGGTATCCCCAAATCGCTGTCGCGGCAGAATAAAATGATGTTCAGCCGCGTCAAGTGGCAGGCAATTGCCATTATCGGACTGGTCCTGCTGGTCATGATTTCACAGGCTAAGTAGGATAGGCGAAATAATAGACATGGTAAAACTGAACAAAATTTATACCCGTACGGGCGATGATGGCACCAGCGGGTTGGTCGACGGTTCGCGCATTCCCAAATCCGATACGCGGATGCACGCCATTGGCGAAGTGGATGAGGCGAACAGCGTTTTGGGCGTAGCAATATA
>JANOKA010000053.1:0-3035 GCA_031418995.1 Sphingomonadales bacterium
CACAGGATCGCACTATCGTGACTTTTAATACAAAGGATTTTGCAATGGCCGCTGATAAATTTGATGTGACATTGTTAAAGCCCCGCCAGCTATTGGAGAATATGAAATGAGTGTCGCCAGCAATTATGCTCTGCGCCTTCCTGCGTCCCTGAAACGGGAATTGGAAAAGGTTGCCCGTGATGATGGTACAAGCCTGAACCAGCTTATTGTTACAGCAGTGGCCGAAAAACTGTCCGCGCTGCGCACCGCTGATTTTTTCGAGGAACGCCGGGCACGGGCGGATGTGGGCGCAGCGCTTGAGATGATGAGCCGTAAGCGCGGCGAAGCGCCTAGGGATGGGGATGAGGTTTAGGGGCTTAATGCCGCCCTTCAATTTCGTTTCGCGCCGCCTCTGCCAAAAACGCACTGCGGGTTAATTTGCGCGCGGCGGCTGCATTGTCGATGGCGTCAAGTGTACCTCTATCCAGCGAGATGTTTACACGTGTTGGGCGGCTATTTGATGTCAAAAAAGGCACGGCAAGCAGGAATGCACCCTCGGCCAAATCATCCGCCGCCACCAAACGAATCGCCTCAATAGATGACGGTATGGGCGGCTTTTCGCTCTCCAGATATAAACCCACCGCTTCACAGGCATTGGCCACCAAATCGTCGAGTTCGTCCGCAGCAGAAAAGCAACCGGGCAAATCGGGAAATTGTACACCCCATGCGCTGTCTTCATCTTTATGCACGATTGCGTGATAGATTTTCATTGTTTCGTTTCCTTATCCAGCCACCCAGCCATGCGCGCAATGCTGCGCGCTGTACCGAGAGGTAAATCTCGCTTCGGATGCGGCACCACAACAATCCTCGACCCGCTGCGAAACTTATGATGTGATCCCTTAACAGCAACCCGCTCAAAGCCCTCGGACAGTAGCCTTTTGATAATTCGCTTGCTGTCGCGTTCCATTTTTAAGTGGTTAGCAGAGTTGAAAATATAAGTCAATGAATGTGTATATAATTACACACAAAAAATTTAGCCTAGCAGCGAGCGAAAATTGCTAGCTATTCACATTTCTAAGCGGAGTAATTGTAATTTCAAAGGTCTTGTTCGATGGCTTTGCTTCGAAAAAATCTATTTCGTTGTGTTGTAGTAGTTCAAAAACTTGATTCCGCAGAACTTGCGGGCAATTTGCCCCAAACACTAGGTCATAAACTCATAAACGTGATTCCCAAATTGTCGGTAATCTGATTCAATCTCCGAAAGGAGATTTGAGATGTCCTCACGCCGTTATGAGTTGAGCGATTTTGAGTGGTCGATCATTGCGCCACTTCTTCCGAATAAGCCGCGCGGGGTGGCTCGGGTCGATGACCGCCGTGTTTTGAACGGTATATATTGGCGGCTTCGAACGGGATCGCCTTGGGCGGATATTCCCGAGCGGTATGGCCCCGCTACAACCTGCTACAATCGCTTTGTCAGGTGGCGCAAGGCGGGGGTTTGGGATCACTTGTTTGCGGCGATTACAGCTGCTTATGAGGGCGACGTCCAAATGATAGATAGCTCATCGATCCGGGTTCACCAGCACGGAGCCAACAGTAAAAAGGGGGCGCGCAGTCCACGGCCGGGGACGCAGTTGACCCCCGATGCATGGGGCGTTCAAAAGGCGGGCTGACGACTAAGATACACGCGCTGGTTGATGCCAATGGCTTGCCGATCCTGCTGAAAATTACGCCGGGTCAGGCCGCCGATGGCCGCAGTGCCGCCGATATGTTTGACACACTCACCAAAGGCGATGTCTTGCTTGCAGACCGCGCTTATGACTCCGACGCACTTCGGATTGAGATGGAAGCACGCGGCGTCTTTGCCAACGTCAGGCTCATGCCGCAGAGAGTTCGCAAACCAGCCTTCAGCGCGAGCCTTTACAAACTCCGCAATGCCGTCGAGAGGTTCTTCAGTAAAATCAAACACTACCGCGCCATCGCAACACGATACGAAAAGCATCCTGAGAACTATCTCGCACTCATCAAACTCGCCTCAGTACGAATTTGGATGAAATTTATGAGTCGGTGACCTAAACCAGTAACAAGAGATGGATCAAATTGAGCAAACTGTCCCGCTCCGCCAGCAACAATTTTCCGCCACTCCTGCTCATACTCCCAAAAGTGTGCTTTGGTAGCAAGCGCATCAGTAAACTCAATTGCTTCGTTAGAATTGAAATAGCTAATCGCTGGCCTATATTTTTGATACCTAACCTTTAAAAGCGGCATAAGTCCGGCTCGCACATTAGCCATTGGTTCGAATTTAAGAGCGATGCCAGTGTGATTGTTAGCATAATGGCTCCACATCAATACACTGTCTACCCGTTCAGAAAGACAAAAAATGCCCATTCTGCTTGCAGTTCGTTCGCAAGCTTTGGCAGACTGATGGAGCAATTCCTTAGGTGATAATGATAAAAGGCCTCTTCGCGCCTCAAGTTCGATGCTCTCAGGAGTTGAATCTGGAAAACTATTCACAAATCTCGATATTAATTCTGAAGTTCCTGCCTCAATGTCCTCGGAGGATGAAGGAGAACAAATAAGAGGTGCGCAATCGAAGGGATCATTGAAATCGCGTGGACTGGAGCAATATATTTTTCCCTCAATACAAATTTGCTTCAGTTTCTGTTGCCAAGTCGGTGTCTGGTTTGCAGACAACGACATGTACTTCCACAATGGGCCTGGCGGAATAATTCCTTTCGCAATTGCTATCGCGGGGTCATTCGTAACTTTTTGCGCAGAATCATCCAATGAAGTTAACCATCCTCACTCAGCCATCCCCATTTGCCACAGGATAAACGCAAACTCCTCTGCCGTTTCTTCCAGCGCGTTCCAGCGGCCTGACTTGCCGCCATGCCCTGCGCCCATGTTGATTTTCATCAGCAACAAATTGTCATCAGTCTTAACGCTGCGCAATTTGGCGACCATTTTGGCCGGTTCCCAATATGTGACGCGCGGGTCGTTTAGGCCGCCGGTGTACAGCATGGGCGGGTAGGCTTTGGCCGTTACCTGATCGTACGGGC
>JANOKA010000054.1:0-2638 GCA_031418995.1 Sphingomonadales bacterium
GGGCAATGAAAAGGTTCTCGCTGCGCGGCTTTCGGATGCGAAGTTCTTCTGGGAAGCGGATTTGAAGGTGAAGCTAGAGGATCAGGCGGCGAAGCTATCGCAGATCGTGTTTCATGAGAAATTGGGCACGGTTGCCGACAAGGTTGAACGCGTCGCCAAACTGGCGCGCTGGTTGGTTGAGTGTGGGGTAATAAAGCCCTCTCCCCTTCAGGGGTGTGGGTTGGGAGAGGGGGAGTCTATTTCGGCTAACACCGAATCTGGCTCAAACGGACTCCCCCTCTCCCCGGCCCTCTCCCCTGAAGGGGAGAGGGAGATAAAAAATGGCGATGACCCTGAACGAAGACCAAAATATGTTGCGTGACAGCGCCCGCGATTTCATGAAAACCGAAGCGCCAACCACGCATTTTCGCAAGTTTCGCGATAGGGAATGCAAAGATGGTTTCAGCCACGATCTGTGGAAGCAGTTTGCCGATATGGGCTTTACCGGAATTTTGATTCCGCAAGGCGACGGCGGGATGGGCATGGGCCATATCGAGGCGGGTATCGTGCTCGAAGAAATCGGACGCAACCTGTCGCCGTCGCCGTTTTTGTCGACATCAGTTGCGGCGGTTACCGCGCTGAAACATGCCGATAAAGCGGCGCAGAGCCGCTGGTTCCCCGGCATATTATCGGGTGAAACGGTGATCGGTATCGCGGTGGATGAAGGCACCAAGCACCGCCCTGAAAAGATTGCCTGCATGGCGCAGCGCAGCGGCAATGGGTTCAAGCTAACGGGGCATAAGCAATTTGTGGTGCAGGGCGCGTCATCCGACATGCTGATCGTTGCGGCGCGCACAGCGGGCGCGGCTGGGGAAACCGATGGCCTAACGCTATTTGCGGTGGAGAAAGACGCTGCCGGAATGTCGATGGAATCGGCGCGGTTGGTGGATTCGGCGATGGCGGCGCATGTTAAATTGGACGGCGTACAGGTGAATGCAGATGCGGTCATTGGCGAGGTCGACGGCGGCTGGGCCGTGCTGTCCGCGATGCTCGATGCCGGACGTACTGGCGCCGCGGCGGAGATGGTCGGCGTGGGTACAGGCGCGATGGACATCACGTTCGACTATCTGAAACAGCGCAAGCAATTTGGCCAACTGATCGGCGAGTTTCAGGCGCTGCAACACCGCGCCGCGCATTTATATGGCGAGATGGAGGGTGCGCGGTCGATCGTACTCAAGGCGCAATCGATGCTGGATGAGGGGCATGACAAGGCCGACCTTTATGTCGCGGCGGCCAAAGCGAAAGCGGGCCTTGCCTGCAACCTGTCAGTACGCGAAGGCGTGCAAATGCACGGCGGTATCGGCATGACCGATGAATATGACATCGGCCTGTATATGAAGCGCGACCGGGCGTTGAACGAATTTTTCGGTGACGCCTATTATCACGCCGACCGCGTGGCAACGATGAACGGATATTAGGGAACGGATATTAAAGGAAAAGCCCTCTCCCCTTCAGGGGAGAGGGTTGGGAGAGGGTTGGGAGAGGGGGACTCTCTCAACATCAACAAATGGGCCGGATTTGGAGACTGGGGGGGGGGGCGGGCGCCCCCCCCCGCGCCGGGTCGGGGGTGGCGCGCGCCCAACTCTCTCAACAACAACAAATGGGCCGGATTTGGAGACTCCCCCTCTCCCCGGCCCTCGCCCCTGAAGGGGAGAGGGAGATTAATTATGGACCTAAATTCACTATTCAACCTTAATGGCCGCGTTGCACTCGTCACGGGCGGATCGCGCGGGATCGGCAAGATGATCGTCGAGGGCTATCTGGCGGCGGGATGCGCACGCGTCTATATCAGCGCGCGCAAAGTGGACCAGATTGAGGCCACGGTGGCCGAGTTCGGAGACCGCGTTATCGGCCTGCCGTGTGATCTTTCCACCGTCGAAGGATGCAACTCGCTGGCCGCGCAACTGGCTGAACGAGAGGATAAACTCGACATATTGGTCAACAACGCGGGCGCAGCATGGGGCGCGGATTTTGGCACCGTTACTGACGCGCAATGGGACCGCGTCATGGACCTGAACGTCAAGGGTTTGTTCTTTCTGACGCAAGCCGTTCACGGCCTGATGAAGAACGCCGCGACGTTCGAACGCCCCGGCAAAGTCATCAATATCTCGTCGATTGACGGCATAAAGATCAACCCTTGGCAAACCTATGCCTATCAAACATCAAAGGCAGCGGTCATCCATTTGACGCGGCGATTGGCGGCGGAATTGGCGCGCGACAATATCTTGGTCAGCGGCATTGCGCCGGGCGCATTCCAATCGGACATGAACACCGCCGCGCGCGATCACGGCGATGCCGTGGCCAAAAACATCCCGTTCCCGCGCATCGGCACGGCAGAGGATATGGCGGGGCTGGCGATATTCTTGGCCGCACGGTCAGGCGATTATATCTGCGGCGATACGCTCGCCTGCGACGGCGGCATTGCGTATAGCAGTCTGCCGGGCAACGGCATCGCGCCATAGGGCGTGTTTATACGTAGACTTTAAGCTTTAGAAAATGGAACTCCGTCATTCCCGCGAAGGCGGGAATCCATCACCTGACGGTTCGAAATATAGCAAGCTTGGCGTAAAACTCTCGCTAAGGAGATGGATTCCCGCCT
>JANOKA010000055.1:0-28249 GCA_031418995.1 Sphingomonadales bacterium
GCCCCCATCATCGCCATGACCCCGCGGGGCAAACCGATTACACAAGCCCGCATCCGCGAACTCGCCTCTGGCGCTGGCGTCACCATCATTTGCGGCCGCTTTGAAGGCTTTGATGAACGCATTTTTGATGCTTACCCAGAAATCGAACAAATCAGCATGGGGGACATCATCCTATCGGGAGGAGAAGTGGGCGCGTTGATGCTATTAGATGCTTGCATTCGGCTGCTCCCCGGCGTAATGGGCGCGGCTTATAGCGGGGAAGATGAGTCCTTTGAACAAGGCTTGTTGGAATATCCGCACTATACCCGGCCCAATGATTGGGACGGGCGTTTGATCCCTGAAGTGCTGCGGTCGGGGGATCATACGAAAATCAATGCTTGGCGTAAAACCCAAGCGGAGGACGACACTCGGTTACGCAGGCCAGACCTTTGGGATCGGTACAACGCCGATCGGGTCCAGCCTGCCTCTGGCGCGCGGCGCGATGTAGAAAAGGATAATGGGGCATGAACCTCATCCAAACACTTGAGCAAGAAGCCATCACGGCTTTGATCGCAACGAAAACCATTCCAGCATTTCGCGCTGGCGACACCATCAAAGTAGGTGTGAAGGTTATTGAAGGCGAACGTACCCGTATTCAGAATTACGAAGGCGTATGCATTGCCCGCTCGAATAAGGGCATGGGCTCCAACTTTACCGTTCGTAAAATGTCGTTCGGTGAGGGCGTTGAGCGCGTATTCCCCTTATATTCGCCAAATGTAGACAGTATTGAAGTTGTCCGCCGCGGTGTTGTTCGCCGTGCGAAGCTCTATTACTTGCGCGGCCTTACTGGCAAAAAGGCGCGTATCGCGGAACGCCGCGACCCCAGAAAGACAGAAGCGGGCACCATTAAAACGATGATTAAGACGGGCGAATAAGCCTGCGATCTCGTACGTTCTAAACCAAATCAGAACAGGCCGGGGTCCAACAGGATCGCGGCCTTTTCTTTGTCCATCACCACAGCCGTATTAAGGAAGTAAAATGGGTTACCGGATTGTAGTTGCAGGCGCCACGGGCAATGTTGGCCGCGAAATGTTGAATATCCTTGCGGAGCGCGAGTTTCCAATTGATGAAATCGCGGTGCTGGCATCCAGCCGCTCGCACGGCATTGAGGTCGATTTTGGTGAAACCGGAAAGCAGCTTAAAATCCAGAATATCGAGAATTTCGACTGGGCTGGCTGGGATATCGCATTGTTCGCCATCGGTTCAGAAGCCACGCTGAAATTCGCGCCGATTGCCGCCAAGGCAGGCTGCGTGGTGATCGACAACAGCTCGTTATACCGCATGGACCCCGATGTGCCACTGATCGTGCCTGAGGTGAATCCTGACGCCATTGACGGGTATAAAAAGCGCAACATCATCGCCAACCCCAACTGTTCGACCGCGCAACTGGTAATCGCGCTCAAACCGCTGCACGATTATGCTACAATCAAACGTGTTGTTGTGTCGACTTACCAGTCCGTATCAGGTGCGGGTAAAGAGGGCATGGACGAATTGTTCGAGCAAAGCCGGAATATCTTTGTCGGTGACCGCGCTGAACCAAAGAAATTCACCAAACCAATTGCGTTCAACGTCATTCCGCACATCGATAGTTTCCTTGACGACGGCTATACCAAGGAAGAGTGGAAGATGGTTGTCGAGACCAAGAAAATTCTCGATCCCAAAATCAAGCTGACCGCAACATGTGTACGTGTGCCTGTTTTTGTTGGCCACAGTGAAGCCGTGAATATCGAATTTGAAAATGAAATCTCCGCCAAAAAAGCGCAGAGCATCTTGCGTGAAGCGCCCGGCATCATGCTGGTCGATAAGCGCGAAGACGGCGGGTATGTTACCCCCATCGAATGCGTCGGCGATAGCGCCACTTATGTCAGCCGCGTGCGCGAGGATCCAACGGTTGATAATGGGTTGGTGCTATGGTGCGTTTCCGACAACCTGCGCAAAGGCGCGGCGCTGAATGCTGTGCAGATTGCCGAGTTATTGGGACGGCGGCATTTGAAAAAAGGTTGAGCTATCAAATTGGACTGTTCCTATGGGGACAGTCCAAATGATCCGTCACGCTTTCCTACATCGCCATAATCTGCCTATATAAAATCTGCGAAAAACTGACCTACAATTTAGGCCGTTTGAACTGTGAACTTCCGCAGAATTATGCGGGTTTTGGCGAATCGGATGTTGGAAATGAAAACGTACAAAATCTCCAGTTTTGATGGCGTACAATTGGCCGTACATGAAATGGGTGAGGGCAGGCCGCTGCTATTGTTACACGGCCTGTTCAGTCATGCCGGCATGAACTGGATCAAGTTTGGCCATGCCGCAAAATTAGCAGGTGCAGGCTACCGCGTCATAATGCCAGATTTTCGCGCGCATGGCCAAAGCGATGCGCCGCATGACCCAGCGGCATATCCGCAAGATGTGCTGATGACCGATATCATAACGTTGATCGATCATTTGGCGCTGACGGATTTTGACCTTGGCGGGTTTTCACTGGGCGCACGTACGGCGGCGAAACTGCTTTGTAATGGAATAAGGCCGCGCCGCGCCATGCTGATGGGTATGGGCTGGGAGGGACTGCAGGGCTGGGATGATCGCCGGCAATTTTTTGTCGATGCCATAAATATGCGAGACAACGTCAAACGCGGCGATCCGCATTTTATGGCGGTGCAGTTTTTCAAAAGCCAGAAAATCGATCCCGTTGCCGCCTTGCTGATGCTGGACAGTTTCGGGCCTATGAATACAGGCGCGCTGCCGGGGCTTAAAATGCCAATTGCGGTGATTTGCGGCGCGGATGACAACGACAATGGCTCTGCACATTTGCTTGCAGAAAAACTCGCCAATGCCGTTTATTATGAAATACCGGGATCGCATATGTCGAGCGTAACCGAAGGCGCGTTAAGTGATATTATGATAGCATTTTTGGAAGACGGATTATGATAATCAAAGACAATATGGAGAAGAATTTCTGGCGCTATTGGCTAGGCGGATTGGCGCTTTTGGCATTCATGATCGTGATGAACAATTGGCTGACCAACGATGTTTCGCCATGGGGTATCCGCGATCATCAATCCGCGGGAACCGCGTTGCGGATTGATGCCATACAAAAGGCCTGGGCATCGGGGGGCGTGCTGGATCTGGCACGGTGGAGCATTGCGATAGATCTTGTGTATATCGGAATTTATTCTTTTGGCGCGTATTGCGGGGGCAAGCTGTTCACGAGTGAAGAGCATTCGGGCCTGAAACGTCTGGGATGGCTGATCGTTATTGCCGCAATTATACTGACCATTGCCGATTATCTGGAAACAATTTGCCAGTTTATTCAAGCCGTGCAATTTCGGGGAAGCGATTTTCTGGCGCATATCGCGGCGACGGCGCAGCCGATAAAATCTTTAGCGTTCCTGACCACATTTTTGGGCGTTTTGGCGGGATTAGTTCTGCGACGAATTGTTCGCCGCCGCGCTTGACGGCGGCGCATTAAAGTTTCAACATTGCGTTATATTATTCGCTTTGGGAGCATCGCATGAAAAACCTCGTTTCAACCACTGCCATCGCAATTGTCTTTCTATCTGCTGCACTGACGGCAAGTCCGGTTAAGGCAGATAATCACGGCGAATCTGAAAATACAGCGATGGCCACTCCCACTGTTGCAGATGCAGAGGCATTTATTGCGGCTGCCGAAAAAGACTTGTTTGATTTCTCGGTCGAGGCCAACAAAGTAGGTTGGATAAACAGCACGTACATAACCGATGACACCGACGCAATCGCCGCAAAATATGGCGAAGTTGGAACGGAGAAATCCGTTAATTACGCCTTGCAGGCGACCAAATTTCAAAAGGTTGCGGGATTGTCACCCGAAACAGCACGCAAACTGGATATTTTGCGCGGCGGCATTGTTTTGCCAGCACCCACGACCGAGGGCATGGCAGCGCAATTGAGCGAAATTTCAACCCGGCTCAATTCGGCCTATGGAAAAGGCAAGGGCACGCTGGATGGAAAGCCGATCAACGGTTCCGATATAGAGGCCGAAATGGGTACGAGCCGCGATCCTGCAAAATTGAAAGAAATGTGGCTGAGTTGGCATGATAATGTCGGCGCGCCAATGCGTAGCGATTATACAAAACTGGCGGGTATTGCCAATGACGGCGCAAAAGAGCTGGGCTTTGCTGATGTCGGATCCATGTGGCGATCAAATTACGACATGCCAGCCGATGAATTTGCCAAAACGATGGATACATTATGGCAAGAAGTGAAGCCGTTATATGACGAATTGCACACCTATACCCGCGCCAAATTGAATGCGAAATACGGCGATGCTGTTCAAGCAAAAACGGGCCCTATACGCGCCGATTTGCTAGGCAATATGTGGGCGCAAGAATGGGGTAATATATATGATATCGTTGCCCCAGCAGGCGCAGGGGATATTGGATTTGATGTAACCCAGTTGCTGACTACCAAAGGATATGATCCAAAGAAAATGGTGGAAACCGGTGAAGGGTTCTTCTCATCATTGGGGTTTGAGAAACTGCCAGCGACTTTTTACCAGCGTTCGCAATTTACCAAGCCCGCCGACCGTGAGGTTGTATGCCATGCATCGGCGTGGGATCTTGATAATGTTGACGATATTCGCATCAAAATGTGCATAAAGGTGAACGGGGATGATTTCACAACTATCCACCATGAACTTGGCCACAACTATTATCAGCGCGCCTATAAATCGCAATCATATCTGCATTTGAACGGCGCAAATGACGGCTTTCATGAAGCAATTGGCGATATGCTCGCATTATCGATAACGCCGGAATATCTGGTGCAAATCGGCTTGCTCGATAAGGCGCAGGTTCCCGGCGCGGATAAAGATACTGGCCTGTTGCTGCGGCAAGCGATGGACAAGGTTGCATTTTTGCCGTTTGGATTGCTGGTCGACAAATGGCGCTGGGGCATTTTCGACGGTTCTATTCCGGCCAGCGGATATAATAAAGGCTGGACCGATTTGCGCCTGCAATATCAAGGGATAACACCGCCTGAGGCGCGCGATGAAAGCAAATTTGATCCCGGTGCCAAATATCACATTCCGGGAAATACGCCTTACGCGCGCTATTTCCTTGCACGCATTCTTCAGTTCCAATTTTATAAGGCGGCTTGTGATGCTGCCGGGTGGAAAGGACCGCTGCATCGCTGTTCTTTCTATGGCAACAAAGATGTTGGCGCAAAACTGGGCGCGATGCTGGAAATGGGTGCGTCAAAGCCATGGCCCGATGCATTGGAAGCGTTCACGGGTACGCGTCGGATGTCAGGTAAGCCAATGATCGAGTATTTTGCTCCATTGGTGAAGTGGTTGAAAATACAGAATAAAGGGAAGAAAAAGGGATGGTAGGTCCTACCTAAACGGCGGCTCGTTAAAGGCGCGCAGTTTGCGGCTATGCAAGCTGTTGCCAGCCTCATTTAGCAAGGCGCATGTCTGGATGCCGATTTGAAGATGCGCCGCGATGGCTTCTTCGTAAAACCTGTTGGCCTGACCGGGCAACTTAATCTCGCCGTGAATGGGTTTATCCGACACACAAAGTAATGTACCATATGGCACACGGAAACGATAGCCTTGCGCCGCGATTGTTGCGGATTCCATGTCGATGCCGATGGCCCGGGATTGCGAAAACCGCAGGACAGATGCAGAATAACGAAGCTCCCAATTGCGGTCATCGGTGGTCACAACTGTGCCCGTTCGCATCCGCCGTTTCAGGTCCGCGCCGCTGGTGCCTGACACACTTTCAGCCGCTTTTGCCAATGCTTGCTGCACCTCGGCAATCGGCGGAATCGGGATTTCCGGGGGTAGCACTTGATCCAATATATTATCATCGCGCAAATAGGCATGGGCCAAGACATAATCGCCAATCCGTTGTGTTTCGCGCAAACCGCCACAATGGCCGATCATCAACCAAGCCTCTGGCCGGAGCACCGCAAGATGATCGCAAATCGTCTTTGCATTGGATGGACCGACGCCAATGTTGACCAGCGTGATACCGCTGCCATTTTCGGCCATCAAATGATACGCGGGCATTTGATGCCGCCGCCAAGTGCTGTCCGCCACCAGCCGCGCTGTGTCTGTTGTGCTCGAATCAATATACAATCCGCCCGCACCCGATAATGCCGTATATTTGCCGTTGCCGACCTGGCTACCCGCCCAATCAACAAATTCGTCGACGTAACGGTGATAGTTGGTGAACAGGATATACCGTTGGACATGTTCCGGCGGTGTCCCGGTATAATGCCGCAACCGCGCTAAAGAAAAATCAGTTCGCAATGCATCAAATAATGCCAGCGGCGAGCCATCTGGGCCGTTTGAATTGAACATGCCATCCGCGATTTCATCGCCGATATCGGCAAGTTCTGTCGTTGGAAAAATCCGCGCCAATTCGAGCGGCGTAACATCGCCCAATGCCAGTTCCGCGCTGCCATCCAACACGTAAGGAAACGGTATTTCCTGCGCGCTGCGCGTGATCGAAATCTCGACCTCATATTGTTCACATAACAGATCAAGCTGCTGGGTCAGATATGTTGCAAACAGGCGGGGCTGTGTGATCGTACTGCTATAAATACCCGGTTTTTCGATCCGACCGAATGCAAGGTTGGATATGCTATCTTTCTCCACGCCGCCATATTTTATGACAAGCATTGGATATGCAAAATCAAAATTAGATCGCATCGCCGGGTCCGGAATTATGCGGTGCTTTAAGTAGGCGGAAAGCGACGTTTGCAGCCTTAAAACGGCTTCATCATATGCAGTGATTATGTCTTCGACAATGTGTTTGGAATTTAGTTCAGTCATGATGGATAATGTTCAACAACTTCGCATGGTGCAAGCAAAAAGGGCGAAGCATGCACTTCGCCCTTTCCTAATTATGATAGTCAGATCAAAGCTGCTCAAGCATATGGTCCGCAGAACTGACGCGGAAATCGCCTGGCGCTTCGACGTTTAACTGTTCAACGACGCCGTCGTTGACGACAATGGAAAAACGCTGGCCGCGTTTGCCCATCCCAAATCCTGATGCATCCATTTCCAATCCGAGAGCAGATACAAATTCCGCGTTGCCGTCAGCCAGCATCGTAATACCGTCTGATCCGCCCGCTTTGTTCCACGCGCCCAAGACAAAAGCATCATTCACGGCCGTACACGCGATTTCATCAATGCCCTTTGCGGCCAGTTCATCGGCCTTGTCGACAAAACCGGGTAAATGCTTGGCGGAACATGTTGGGGTAAACGCGCCAGGTACCGAAAAAAGCGCCACGCGGCGGCCCGCAAAATACTCACCGGATTGAACCTGCTGAGGACCTTCAGAAGTCGCCTTAACCAATTTTACGTCAGGGATTTTATCGCCAATTGCTATCGTCATTTTGTTTTCCTTTTGGTGTTTGACTATTGTGTCTGAAAAGTGCCGCTGTCTTCATTCACTGCCATGGCCAAGTCAAGTATCGATCAATGGCTTTAGGACAATGCTTTGACAGTTTTGTGTCCTTACTAGGTTGATAAGATATGCCAGAATCCTTGGTTTTCAATGCGGCATATAGTTAATTTTGCTTTACTGCAGATATTGAAAATTTGGTAAACAGACCGCGATAACATTGCCCCAGTCGCTTAAGACAGGGAGAAAGTTATGGAAAAGACAATTCGTAAAGGCGCATTATGCGCCGCAATTTGTATCCTCGCGGTGCAGCCTGCAAATGCATGCTGGGACAATGCTGCAACAAACGCATTAAAAATTAAGCACCTGAATACCATGTTGATGGCAACAGCGCTCAGATGTCGCAGCACCAGTAATGATTTTCTGCCGCAATATAATTCATTTGTTCAGAACCATAACCAACTGCTGGGTAAGCAAAATTCAATTGTTCGCACCGAATTAGCCAAGGTTCTTGGAAATGGCGGGGCCATCGCACGCAGCGACAATTTGTCAGTCGGCTACGCCAATACATATGGTGCGGGACATCCTAGTATGGATTGTGCGGCGTTGAAGCTTTTGGCGATGCAGTTGAGTAATGCGCCAAGCGATGTCGCGGCATTTTCGGAAATTGCAGACGATGTATTGAATGAAACCGATATACCAGGAGCAGTTTGCCGGGTCGAGTCCACCAAGTTTGCCAGCAAATAGTCGCGATCAAGAATGCAAGGCAATGCGATTTTTTTGAGATAGATATAAAGCAATCTTTATATTTGATTTCGGGCGCTGTCACGGGTAGGGGATTGCTCAACAACAATCCCCATCCGGAGAATATCTTGTGTCGTTTAATGACTATGTAATTGCCGATATCGAATTGGCAGATTTTGGCCGCAAAGAAATAAATATCGCGGAAACCGAAATGCCCGGCCTGATGGCTTTGCGCAGCGAATATGGTGCGGCACAACCTTTGAAAGGCGCCCGTATTGTCGGATCGCTGCATATGACAATTCAAACGGCGGTCTTGATCGAGACGCTAACGTCGCTGGGCGCGGATGTCCGGTGGGCCACCTGCAACATTTTTTCGACGCAGGACCATGCTGCTGCAGCGATTGCGGCAAAAGATATTCCCGTCTTTGCGATCAAGGGCGAAAGCTTGTCCGATTATTGGGACTATGTTGGCCGCATCTTTGATTGGGGCGATGAGACGGCAAATATCATTCTGGACGATGGCGGCGATGCCACGATGTTTGCGCTTTGGGGCGCAAAGCTAGAGCGCGGAGAATCTTTTGGCGACCCAGAAAACGAAGAAGAAGTTGAATTTCAGCGCGCACTAAAAGCCTTCGTCGCAGCAAAGCCAGGATATCTGACCGAAACAGTAAAGAACCTGAAGGGCGTATCTGAAGAAACGACAACAGGCGTGCACCGGTTATATGAAATCGCCAAAAAAGGAGAGCTTCCTTTTCCTGCGATCAATGTAAATGATTCGGTTACGAAGTCCAAATTCGACAACTTATATGGGTGTAAAGAATCGCTGGTCGATGCCATTCGCCGCGCAACCGACGTAATGCTGGCGGGTAAAGTCGCGTGCGTCGCTGGATTTGGTGATGTAGGTAAAGGTTCGGCGCAATCGCTACGTAATGGCGGCGCGCGCGTTATGGTGACCGAAGTTGATCCAATATGCGCTTTGCAAGCGGCAATGGAAGGTTTCGAAGTAGTAACAATGGAAGAAGCCGTCGAACGGGCAGATATCTTTTGCACCGCAACAGGCAACGCCGATGTTATAACAGCCGAGCATATGATGAATATGAAACCAATGAGCATCGTATGCAATATTGGCCATTTCGACAGCGAAATTCAAATCGCGGCATTGTCCAATTATAACTGGACAGAAGTAAAACCGGGTACCGATCTGGTCGAGTTTCCGGATGGCAAACAAATCATCGTATTGGCAAAAGGCCGTTTGGTGAACCTGGGTTGCGCTACAGGTCATCCAAGCTTTGTCATGTCGTCAAGTTTTACCAATCAGGTGCTGGCACAGATTGAATTGTGGGCAAACGGCGCAAATTATGGCAACCAAGTTTATGTTCTGCCCAAACATCTGGATGAAAAAGTAGCAATGCTGCATTTGGAAAAGCTTGGCGTGAAATTGTCAAAATTGACCGCGAAACAAGCAGGCTATATTGGCGTATCAACCGAAGGTCCTTTCAAACCAGACCATTATCGATATTAAAACCAATAAATCTTGAATATTAAAAAGCCCGGCTTGCAATAAAGCCGGGCTTTTTTCATTGCGTGTTTGCTGCTTTAAGGGCAGCGGCTATGAAGATGATTATGGACACCGGAAAGCATCTGTCATGATGGACAGCGGCATAGCTACTGTTGCTATTGGCGTTATGCTTGCGCTTTGGCTGGCTGCAGGTGCGGTAGCGATCTGGAAAGGAATATCGCTGCGCAATCAAGCGCTGAAAAGCCTCAGGCAAACTGGGCGGTTGACGCGTTTATTGGAAACAGCCCCTGCGATACCCGTTGTGGTGCGCGGAGATAACCGGATTGAGGCATCGGACCGTTTGTCGCGCTTGCTGGGTTTGTCCGGGAATGCTTTGACATTGCCGGATTTCCACGGTCCCGAAAATACAGGTTTGGTCGAATCTGATTTACAGACGTTGGAAACCGAAGTGCGCACGACACAGCGTACAGGCAAGGGTTTCTCTATTCCGTTGCGCGTTGCCCAATCGGACCGCCGGATACTGGTCATCGGAAACATAGCGGACGCGATAATTTATCCTAACGGTGCCGCTTTGCTATGGTTTTTTGACTTGACTGATAATTTGCGAGAGTGGGAAAAGGTTAAGGGCGAATTTGATGCTGCCACCGCTGCGTTTACATCACTTGCAGCATTGATAGAGGAAACACCTCTTCCCATTTGGCATCGCGGCGCTGACTTAAAGCTAAATTTTGTAAACAAGGCATATGTAAAAGCGGTCGGCGCGGATAACAGTGATGCGGCTGTTGAGCGCGGCATGGAATTGATTGAGCCTGTTGATGGCGCGGCGGCGGCAACGTTTGCGGCAAAGGCGCAAATGACCAAACAACCGTTGGAGCGTGTGGTTTCATCGACAATTGCCGGTGCGCGCCGGCAAATCAGGGTTATTGATGTTCCTTTGGGGGCATCGGGCGTAGCCGGAATTGCGATTGATGTGCAGGAATTGGTAGAGGCGCGAGCCGAGTTTCGGCGGTTATCGGATGCACAACGTGACTTACTGGATATGATGTCCGCCGGTGTTGCGCAATTTGACAGCGACCAATCATTGAGTTTCGCCAATTTGCCGTTCCAACGCCTGTTTGCATTCAGGGACCAATGGATTGCCGAAAAGCCCGAATTCGCACGTGTGCTCGACAGGATCCGGGAAAACGGAAAGCTGCCCGAGGTCAGGGATTTCCCGGAATGGCGCATGGAACGGGAAAACTGGTTCCGGTCTGCCAATCCCAACGAGGAACATTGGTTGTTGCCCGATGGCACACACTTACGTGTACTGGCGCAACCCATGCCCGGTGGCGGATTGCTGCTGATATTCGAAGACCGAACTGAACAGGCGCAATTGGCAAGTGCGCGGGATACGCTGCTTCGTGTGCGCACAGCGACGTTTGATAACCTTTCTGAGGCTGTGGCGGTGTTTGCATCGGATGGAAAGTTAAGTATTTGGAACAGACTGTTTGCGGAAACATGGGCGCTTGATGAACAGGCGTTAATCCATCATCCGCGCCTAGATGAATTGCTGCCAAGCTTTGCCAAGCTTTTGAAAAAGCCTTCGCAGATCGCTGTAGTTGCCGAAATTCTGCGCATGACAACGGCCAATCGCGAACAACGCCGCAGCCGTGTAACATTTGCCGATGGGCGCATTTTCCAGATATCTACCACGCCGCTTCCCGATGGAAATGCGCTGTTTACGATGCTTGATATGTCAGACAATGTGAAGATAGAACAAGCCTTGCGTGACCGAAATGCAGCGCTGTCAGAGGCGGATGCAATCAAGGGGCGCTTTCTTGGCAACATGAGTTATGAATTCAGAACGCCGCTGACCTCTATCAGCGGGTTTGCCGATTTGCTAAAGGCTGGAATTGCTGGCGAGTTGAATGAAAAGGCGCGGGAATATGTGGATGCGATTGCGGTATCGGCTGATCGGTTATCGCAACAAATTAATACAGTTCTCGATTATAGCCAAGGGGAAGCGGGCGTTTTGCCGTTGGCACGCTCGCCGGTGGATGTCGGGGAAATGCTGCTGGCCGTCACACAGGAATATGCAGAATTGGCAGCCAGCCGGGGCATTGCAATCAAATTGGAAACAGGTGCATCGTCCATAGAAATCGTTGGCGATAAACAGCGCCTGTCGCAAGCAATTGGACTTATATTGGACAACGCAATCCGTTATGGCCGTCCAGATGGTAACGTACTTATTTTTGCCAAAGGAAGAAAAAGCAGCGCAGAAATAATTATTTCTGATGATGGTCAGGGCATGAGTGAGATATTGCAAACGTCTGTTTTCGACAGTTTTGGGCGTACACAAAATATGGCGGCTGATGGCGATGCCGGACTGGGTCTGCCGTTGGCCAGGCAATTGGCTGTTGCCCATGGCGGTACGCTGACGCTGACATCTGAAGCAGGGCAGGGTACGACCGTTATCCTGAAATTGCCGCGCAAATGACGATAGCGGATGAAAATGATATGCTGGCATTTGGCGCAGCATTGGCGGCGCGTTTAGTTCCGGGGGATTTGATTGCGATTGATGGCCCGCTAGGCGCAGGTAAAACCGTATTATGCAAAGGCATCTTGCGCGGGCTGGGTTTTGCAGGAGAAGTGAACAGTCCTTCTTATGCGCTAGTTCACCATTATGACCCACCATGCGTCAGCATTGCGGTTACACATGCTGATTTATACCGCCTTAATAACTTTGATGAAATGGAGGAATTGGGATTGCTGGACGCCAGCAACGATTGCATTACCCTGATTGAATGGGCAAAGAATGGCGGGGCAAATATTGGCAAACCTACATATACTATAATGATTATTCCCATGGAAAACGGAAACAGGCAATTAAGTATGACGACGACTAATGGATAATGTAGCAGCAATGTTGATGCCAGATGGATTGAACGATTTTTTGAACGCGCATGGCTGGGGCAATGCTGCCATTTCGCTGTTGGCTGCAGATGCGTCGTTTCGGCGTTATTTCAGGATATCAGATGGACAGCGTCAGGCCGTAATCATGGATGCGCCGCCGCCGCATGAGGATCCAAAACCATTTATCAAGGTGGCGCAGTATCTGACGCAAAACGGACTACGCGCGCCCGATATAATGGGCCTAGATCTGGAGCATGGTTTGGTATTGCTGGAAGATTTTGGCGATATTCGAATGCGCGAATATCTTGATGATAATCCGCATCAGGAAACTGAAATTTATCGGCGTGCAATTTCCGTTCTCGCCGAATTATCAGGCAAAGCTCCTGCCGATGTTCCTTTATACGATATGGATGCGTATGTACGTGAAGTGCGGCTATTAACCGAATGGTATGCACCTGCCATGGGCATATCAGTCGATGCGTCAGAATTTGATGCAGTATGGAAAACGGCATTGGCGCCGATTAATTGTGCTCAACATCAAAAAACAACGGTATTGCGGGATTATCATGCCGAAAACATCATGCTGTTAAATGATGGCGCGCAAGGCATTATTGATTTTCAGGACGCATTGATCGGTCATGCGGCCTATGATCTGGTGTCATTATTGCAGGATGCGCGCATAGACGTAAGCGAGGCATTGGAAGCGGACATGTTGCAACACTATATAGCGATTGCAAATGTAGATGCCGATTTTAGAGCCCATTATGCCTTGCTGGGCGCACAGCGAAATACGAAAATCATCGGCATATTTACGCGGCTGTGGAAACGCGATGGCAAAGCGCGGTATCTTGGTTTTCTGGACCGGATGTGGACATATTTGGAGCGCGATTTGGATCATCCCGAATTGGCAGGTTTGAAGGACTGGTTTGATACAAATATTCCTGCCGATATTCGCCGTAAAACGCCTATTGGAGCGCCGCTTCTTTGAGAAATCCCGCGATCAAATCAGCTATGGTTATGGCCGCTGGGCTGGGAACGCGCATGCGGCCTTTGACGAATGACAAACCGAAGCCACTGGTGCAGGTCGCAGGTAAAGCGTTGATCGATCATAGTCTGGATAAGCTGCGTGAGGCGGGAATCCGTGATATTGTCGTCAACGTGCATTATTTACCGGAAATGGTGCGCGCACATCTGGCGGCCAAGGCGAGTGATTTGAATATTGCCATATCTGATGAATCTGCGTTGCTTTTGGAAACAGGAGGTGGACTGGTTAACGCATTGCCAATGCTGCCCGCAGACCCGTTCTATTGCATCAACAGCGATAATATATGGACAGATACAGATGGTAATGCGCTGCTTGATTTGGCATCGGCATGGGATGATGACACAATGGATGCATTGTTGCTTATTGTACCGCATGCCAACGCATATAATCATAACGGGACGGGTGATTTTTCGCTCGAGAATGATGGCAGACTGAAACGTCGGGGTCATTTGCCCGCTGCCCCGTTTATCTATTCCGGCATTCAATTGGTGTCGCGCCGGTTGTTGCGGGATCCGCCGGAGGGCGCTTTTTCAACAAATGTCTTTTGGGACCGTGCAATTGCCGATGGGCGGTTATTCGGCGCAATTCACAAGGGCGACTGGTTTGATATAGGTTCGCCAACGGCAATCGCACCGACGGAGGCGAAATTAATGGTCAATGGCTGAAGCCGTGCGTCCATCGTTGTTCACCGTGCCATTAGGGCATGATTTGTGTGATGCCGCAGTTACTGCAATATTTGAACGCGCTGGGCAATTGCCGCTCGCGTTAAATCAGGCCATCATATTCCTGCCGAATAACCGGGCGATCCGGTCAATGACGGAGGCGTTTGTTCGGCGCGCACAGCCCGGATTATTGTTGCCGCAAATGGTCGCTGTTGGCGATTTGGCATTGGATGAGGCGTTATCGCCCATGTTCGATCCCCTGGATGGTTCGGCGGATATACCCGCAGCGATTGACCCGCTGCAAAGACTGTTGCTGCTGGCAAAGCTGGTAAAGCAAGATCATGCTGCAAAAGGCCGACCCGTAAATGCCAATGAAGCCCTGCGATTGGGACAGTATCTAGCGGAAGTAATTGACGAGTTGGAAATTGAACAAATCCGGTTTGGCAGGTTCAGTGATATTGAGCCTGGTGGAGATTTGGCGGGGCATTGGCAAAAATCCTATGCGCAACTGCTAAATCTTGTCCCTCTATATAATGCTGAGCTCAAAACGATAAACAAATTGGGACCAGCGGCGCGGCGCAATGTGTTGCTTAACCAACTGGCAAGAAAATTAAAAGCACAGCAACCGCAAAACTTGATCGCGGCGATCGGGGTTTCAACCGCAGCACCGGCCGTTGCCGCGCTGCTGAAAACCATATCATTATTGCCAAATTCACTCGTTATTTTGCCTGCGACTGATTTGGCTATGCAGGACAGCCAATGGGAAAGTATCGGATCGGTCGGGCATGCAGAAGATGTTCCGTTTGCACCTATTTCAAGAGAAACACACCCACAATTTCATTTGAAATTGCTGTTGGACCGGATGGGTTTTCGTCGAGATGAATTGACAATTATCGGGCAATCAAACGACCGTGTAAACAGCACCATTTCGGCAATATTCAGCTTGGCTGAGGACACCGAGCATTGGCGTGAACTGTCAAACGCCAAAAAGAAACTACCACATATCAGTGTATTAACAGCCCAAGATAGCGCCGAAGAAGCCCGCGCGATAGCCGTTTTGGTGCGCGAGGCGTTGGAAACCCCGCAAAAGCGAATAGCGATCATCACCCCCGACCGCGAATTGGCATTGCGGATATCGGCCCAGCTGAAACGATGGAAAATTGACGTAGATGATAGCGCCGGTTCGCCATTGATCCAGTCACCCAGCGGCAGTTTGTTCATGGCGCTGGCCCAAGCAATGGCCAATCAGTTTGCGCCAATTTCTTTGCTGGCTGTGTTGAAACACCCGTTGGTCATGGCCGGCGAAGCGCGGCTAGGATGGCTGGAAAAAGTGCGTTTGCTGGACATTATACTGCGCGGACCAAATGCCGGGATAGGATTGGCGGCAATAAATCGCCGGATAGAGCTTTGGCTGGCAGATCAGATGGAAAAACGCAAAGAAATTAATCCCGAATTTGCGCTGTGGTGGTCAGGGGTACAAGAGCAATTAGCCGTGCTGAGTTCCGGAAAAAGTAACATGTTTGCCGACATTCTTGGCAATTTGCAGACCGTAGTTGACGCCCTGTCGGACGGTGCAATTTGGCGCGGCGAAGCAGGCAGGCAGCTTAGTGCTTTTATCGAAGAGTTAAATCGCCAAAACCTATCGGTTTTGGGAACAATTGAACGTGAGGGAATTGCCGCGCTATTTGCAGAGTTATTGAACAACCAAAACGTTCGCATGCCGTATGGCGGTCATCCGCGTGTGGCAATTTACGGTTTGCTTGAGGCGCGGTTGCAGCAATCCGATCTGGTCATTTGTGCCGGATTGAATGAAGGAACTTGGCCGCAATTGCCGGGGCCTGATCCATGGCTTGCCCCCAGAATTAGACGCGAATTGGGTTTGGCGGGATTGGAACGCAATATTGGTTTGTCAGCGCATGATCTGGCGACCGCATTAGGGGCCAAAGAGGTTGTACTGACGCGTGCCAAACGAGATCGGAGCGGGCCGACTGTTGCGTCGCGTTTTTTGCTGCGGATGCAGGCATTTTTGGGAGGCAATATTTCCTATCAGAACAATGCCACTACCTATGCGCATATGCTGGAAACCCCCGCCGACCGGATAAAGGTGGATAAACCAGCACCTGCACCCACGATGGAGCAGCGCGGAAATATCATTTTAAGCGTTACCGATTTTGACAGGTTGATGGCTGATCCGTTCGCATTTTATGCGAACAAGATCTTGCGCATCAAAACACTCGATCCGGTCGATGCGGAACCAAGCCATGCTTGGCGCGGATCGGTTGTGCACGACATTTTGGAGAAGTGGGCCAAAGAAGACAAATGCGATCCTGCGAAACTGATGGAGCGCTCTGGTAACTTGCTCACTAATCCGGCTTTGCACCCGGCGCTTCGGGCACTTTGGCAACCGCGTATTGCGCAAGGGTTGCAATGGGTGGCCGAAAGAACGGCAGAACTTAGCGTTGAGGGCCGCAATCTGCTGGTAGCCGAGCAGACCGTGAAAGGCGAGATTGAGGGCGTGAAATTACACGGGCGGGCTGACCGTATCGACCAGTTATCAGGCGGCGGCATAGCTATTGTTGATTATAAAACCGGTAAAGCGCCAACCGACAAAAGCGTTTCTAACGGTTTTGCCTTGCAGCTTGGTTTGATAGGATATTTGGTTGAAACTGGCGGTATCGAAAATGTCAGTGGAACCGCTGAAGCTTTTGAATATTGGAGCCTTGCTAAAAAATACGATAAATTTGGCTCAGTTTCAACGCCCGTATCTGACACCGGGAAAAACAATAAAATGCTCACCTATGAATTTGTGGCATTTGCGCATGAAAAAGCAAGCGAAGCTATCCGTGCGTGGATCACTGGTATGAAGCCATTTACTGCCAAGCTGCATCCTGAATACGCGCCCTATGCCGATTTCGATCAATTGATGCGGTATGAAGAATGGAATGGCCGCGAACCTTTGCCAGACGGGGAAGGCAAATGACAGGTGAGTACGAAAAATTGCACCGCCTTAATGTTCAACAATTGTGCGCAGTCGAGCCCGATGAAAATATCTGGTTAAGCGCTTCTGCAGGAACAGGCAAAACGCAAGTATTGGTGGCGCGCGTCTTACGTCTGATGCTTGAAGACGACATAAGCCCCGAGAACATCCTGTGCATTACATTCACCAAAGCCGGTGCCGCCGAAATGGCAGAGCGGATTAACAAGCAACTGACGTCGTGGGTGCAATTGGACAATGTAAACCTGCATAATGATTTACAGTCCATCGGATATGAAGTTGGTCCACAGGCCAGGCAAAAAGCAAGCCAGCTATTCGCCAAGGTTTTGGATGCGCCCGGCGGTGGATTACAAATCATGACAATCCATAGCCTTTGCCAAAGCTTGCTGGGCAGTTTTCCAGAGGAAGCGGGGCTAGCACCGGGATTTAAACCAGTCGAAGGCCGCGAACAAGCTGAGCTGTACCGCGAGGCATTATCGGCAATGATCGTGACTTCTGAAACCAGCGGCGATGATTGGATTGTCAAGAACATGCAGTCGATGGCCCTGAATATGGGTGAAGATTCTGCGCTGGCATTTTTGCAGCGATGCGCAGCGCAATATGACGCGCTTGCAATTGTGCCGGACGGCGATGGTACGGTGGTTTATACAAGGCGGTTGGTGGGATTGGATTTTGAAGGCTCAACCGAAGAGATGCTCGTAAACGCATGTTCAGACAGCGTTATTGACCGAGTTTCGATTGAACTGATTGCGACACTCAATGCCGAATGGGGGGCAAAAACAGGAGTGGCTAGAGCCGATACTATTCATAACTGGTTGATGCTGAACGATGTTGACCGGGCTGCTAGCTTAGATGATCTTTTGCAGTGCTGGACTACACAAGGGGGAACGCAAGTAAAATCAGGTCCAAAAAACGACGCTTATGAGCAGGTTATTCTACACCTGTTTCAATGGGGACGTAACCTGAAAGAGCAAGTTACGCTCGCGGAATATGCCGCAAGGTTGGCCGGTGCGTTGCAAGTGGGCAAAGCATTTGCTGTCCAATATGCCAATAGCAAGGCGGAACGAGGGTTGCTTGATTTTGATGATATGATCCGCAAAACGGCTGCAATGCTGAAAAGTGGCGGTATGGCGGAATGGATCCGGTACAAACTGGATCGCCAGATTGACCATATTTTGGTGGACGAAGCGCAAGATACAAACGCGGCGCAGTGGGATATCATCCATTCACTATCCGGCGACTTTTTCAGCGGGTCGGGCGCAAAAGGAGAACGCAGTCGCACTATTTTTTCGGTGGGGGATTTCAAACAGGCCATTTTTGGATTTCAGGGTACCGACCCCAAAAATTACGCAGCGGCAGGCGAAAGCTTTTCCCTTGAAATTGACCAATCGGGCGGTAACCTACAAAATCTTGAATTGTCGCAAAGCTTCCGTTCAACCCAGCCAGTGCTAGAATTCGTCAACGCGGTTGCTCGTAATGCTGGCAAGGAAGCATTTGGTTTAACCGATAAAATTGCCGATCATAGTGGAGAGAAACCTGATTGCGGGATAATAGAATTGTTTGCCCCCGTTCTGCCTCCTGTGGGTGATGCGGAAGCAGATGCAAACGCGGATGATGAAAAAAGCGACGAAAATTGGTTGACCAAAGAAAAAGCCGTTTTGGCGCATCGTATTGCGGCATATGTCAAACGGTTGATTGATGAAAAACCTGTTCTGGCCAGTACTGGAAAACCCCTAATACCGGGCGATATAATGATCCTGCTGCGCACACGCAGCGATCTTGCGGCCAGTCTGGTAGGCAGGCTGCACGCCGTGGGTGTTCCGGTTTCGGGAATCGACAGATTGAAGCTAACCGAGCCGATTGCTGTGAAGGATTTAATGTCCGTAGTGCGATTTGTTTTGCAACCCGCCGATGACATGAGCCTAGCATGTATGCTGGTATCGCCGCTATTTGGATGGTCGCAGGAAAAGCTTTTGCAATTTGGATATCGTCCGGCGACATCGCCCTTATGGGCGCATATTCGTGGGCAATCCGAAATTTCAGACGACGTTCTGGTATTGCGGACCATTTTGGCAAGTGCAGATTTTACAACGCCGTACCAGTTTTTGGAAACCATATTATCCGGCCCGCTGCAGGGACGCAAAAAAATGGTGGCGCGCCTGGGTGCAGAGGCGTTGGTTCCAATCGAGGAATTGTTAAACACCGCATTGCAATTCGAACAAAATCGCGGCGGCACATTGCAGGCATTTCTTGCATGGTTTGAAAGCGGCGATAGCGATGTTAAGCGCGAGGGGATTTCTGGCAGTAATGAGGTCCGTATATTGACGGTGCATGGATCAAAAGGATTGCAAGCCCCCGTCGTTATTCTGGCCGATGTTACAGGCGATCCTAAAAAGAAACCCGCAGGGTCAACTGAGTTGCTCGTCGATGATGGCTCCCGCCTGCCGCTGCTCGCCATTCGCAAGGCGGAGAAAGTCCGGCGACTTGCCGAAGTATCCGATATGCAAAAGGCGCGCGAACTACAGGAGCATAACAGGTTGCTTTATGTGGCAATCACGCGTGCCGAAGAACGTTTGGTCATGGCAGGTGCGCTTGGTACACAGGCGAGGGGCGTCGCTGCGCCTGAAAGCTGGTATACGGCAATTCTGGCTGGAATGGAGGCGTTGGGCTGCGTCTGGGAAGCGCAAGCGCCGTGGAACAATGTTATGCGGTACTCCGGCAAAGAGGCTGCAGTACTGAATGAACCAAAAGCCGAACCAGACATAATTACGGCAGATCATGACGCGCCTTCATGGCTGACAACTGATGCGCCCGTGGAAAGCAAGCCGCCAAGACCGCTGGTGCCATCACAAATCGGCATTGACGATTACGGCGATGCGCCCGCCAGTCCTGCTATGCGCGCTGCGGCAGATAAGGGCCGCCTGATCCATAGTGTCTTTGAACGTTTAACGGGCGTTGATTCGTTGGCGTGGGAAACGTCCGCTGCGGCATGGCTTGCCAGAAACAATATAAACACAGGCATTTCCGATACAGACATACTCAACAGCGTCAAACGCGTCGCTGAAAATTCTGGATGGTCGGTATATTTTGGTGCAAATGCACGGGCCGAAGTGCCGCTGGCGGCGGTGGTCGGTGAAACCGTAATCACAGGCAGAGTGGATAGGTTAGTGATAGAGCCAGACTTGATCCGTGTGCTGGATTTCAAAACGGGCCGCAACGTGCCAAAGCATGCAAGTGAACTGCCGCTAGCAAACTTAAGGCAAATGGCACATTATGTCGCTGCGCTAGAAGTTATTTTTCCGGGCAGGCGCGTTGAGGCTGCAATCCTTTTCACGCATGCACCCACAATGATGCTGCTGTCGCAGCAGGACCTTGCGCCGCACAAACCAGCCTCTTAGTCGCCCAAACAAATCTATTGAGGCGCGGCCTTGTCAGTTTTGGCTGGGTGAACTACATCATTTGCAAGACAATAGGAGATTTATCATGGCAACAACAGCAGTAGGCGATAGCGATTTTGAGGCAAATGTACTGAAATCCAGAAAACCCGTTTTGGTTGATTTTTGGGCGGAATGGTGCGGACCTTGCAAAATGATAGGACCTAGCCTGGAAGAGATTAGCGATGAATTGGGCGATGCCGTTTCGATTGTAAAACTTAATATCGACGATCATCCCGACACCCCTGCAAAATATGGCGTTCGCGGTATCCCAACGATGATCCTGTTCAAGAACGGCGAAATTGCGGAAACCAAGGTCGGCGCAGCACCAAAGGCAGCACTTAAAGAATGGCTGCAATCGGCGCTTTAAACCCGGAGATTAACTCCTGTAATCGGCGTTGATGGTAATATAACCATGGGTCAGGTCGCACGTCCAAACGGTCGCGCGGCCTTTTCCCAATCCGATATCGGCGCCAATCCGGATTTCATTGCCTCGCAAATGCGCAGTTACCGGGGCTTCATCATAGCTATCAACGGCCAGCCCTGCCTGCGCCACCCATTTATCGGCAAATCGGATGGAGAGTTTGTCGCGGTCCGCAGGCTCGCCAGCCTTTCCAACGGCCATAACCACGCGGCCCCAATTTGCGTCTTCACCCGCGATTGCGGTTTTGACCAACGGAGAATTTGCAATCGACAATGCTATGCGCCGCGCGCTTTCATCGCTGACCGCGCCGGTAACTTCGATTTCGATAAATTTCGTTGCGCCTTCGCCGTCGCGCACAACCAAATGCGCAAGCTGCATACATATGTCGGAAAGCGCCGCTGCAAATGCATCGGCCCCCGCATCAGCAAATGACGATAGCATCGCGTTACCAGCCTTTCCTGTTGCAAATGCCAATACGGTATCGCTGGTGGATGTGTCGCTATCGACGGTGATGCAATTGAACGATTTGTGGTTGGCCGCCGATAGTAATTCTTGCAGGAAATCCGGCGTAATCGCAGCATCGGTGAATATATATCCCAGCATCGTTGCCATGTCGGGGGCGATCATGCCCGAACCCTTAATGACCCCAGAAAACAGCACTGTCTTGTCGCCGATAACTGCGCTGGCATGCGCGCCTTTGGCAAATGTATCGGTTGTTGCGATGGTATTTGCGACGTCCTCCCAGCTACATGGCTCGGCACCGAATGCTGCGTCTAGCCCGGCTTCCGCCTTATCTTTGGGCAGTGGCACGCCGATCACGCCCGTGGAGGATACAAATACCTCGGATGTGTCGCACCCAAGATGCGCTGCCACTTTATCGGCTATCAGTTCAATCGCGGCGCGCCCGCGATACCCGGTGAATGCGTTACTATTGCCCGCGTTGACGACAAGCGCCCGCGCCTTGCCACTGCGCAAATTATTGCGGCACATTTCGACCTCAGTGGAGCAACACGCGCTTTTGGTGGTGACACCCGCAACGCTGGTTCCTTCATCAAATGTGATAAAGGTCAGGTCGCAGCGGTCCCATTGCTTATACTGCGCCCGTGCAACGCGCCGCGACACACCTGCGATGTCAGGCAGTGCGGGGAAATATTGGGGGGCTAGAGGCGAAATATTGGACAAATTTTTTTGCTTTCAGGTTTTATTACGACAGGCGACCCTTTGGCTTATGAGCCTGAATTCCAATTACGGGCAGCCTTTGATCAACGCAACGCTGCTTTTGAACTTCTTACACTTTGCTAAAATAGCTTTGGGATAGACGAATGGTTAACGGATCACTATGTAAGGAAGGGCAAAGACTATGATAATCCGTTCGTTCCTTTTCCTGCTGGCTATGTTGACCGGAGTATCTGCTGCACACGCGGCAGGTAACGTGCAGCTATCGCCATCATCCATTGGTGCCACGGCGCTAACGAATGCGGCGCAGGGTGGACCGTCAGTATCGGATGGCCAAGTTTATAGCAGCCTGCATCAGCCCTACACCGCTGCACCGCATACGCTTTCATCATTGAAGCAAGGCTATTTCCCTGCTGAGCAATTTGTCATACGTGCGCCTTGCACATTGCGCAGCGACCGGACGCGCGAATAGCAAATTTCTAACGGAACCACGCTTCCGTGCTCTTTGCTGCATTTTTCAAAATTCAAATATATTTCATGACACGCGCTTGCGCAATTTGATTGCGGGCGTTGCTATTAAAAATTCAAGGAAACCCATATGCTCGGCACATTTGCCAAATCGATCTTTGGATCGTCAAACGACCGCTATGTCAAAAACATGATGAAAACTGTCGGTAAAATCAACGCGTTCGAAGATCAGATCGAAGCGTATTCCGATGAACAATTATTGGGCCAAACTGCGCTTTTTAGAGGGCGTCTGGAACAAGGTGAAACATTGGACGACATTTTGCCCGAGGCTTTTGCGACGGTCAGAGAAGCGTCAAAGCGCGTTATGGGCATGCGCCATTTTGACGTGCAAATGGTGGGCGGTATTGTCCTGCATCGCGGCGAAATTGCCGAAATGCGCACGGGCGAAGGCAAAACGCTGGTTGCCACACTCGCGTGTTATTTGAACGCGATTGAGGGCAAGGGCGTTCATGTTGTGACCGTAAACGACTATTTGGCGCGGCGTGATGCCGATTGGATGAGTAAGATTTACAGCTTCCTTGGCCTCACCACAGGCGTCGTTGTACCCAACCTGTCGGAATATGAACGCCGGGCGGCTTATGCGTGCGATATTACCTATGCGACCAATAACGAGCTTGGGTTTGATTATCTGCGTGACAATATGAAATATGAGCGCGCATCGATGGTTCAGCGCGCTTACAATTTTGCTATTGTTGACGAGGTTGATTCCATTCTGGTCGATGAGGCGCGGACGCCGTTGATTATCTCTGGCCCGACCGATGACAAAACCGATTTGTACATGCGGGTCAATGAAATTGTCCTTGGACTGACCGAGGAAGATTACGAAAAAGATGAAAAAAGTCGCAACATCACATTGACCGAAGACGGCACAGAAAAGGCCGAGCGGTTGTTGGAGGATGCAGGGCTTTTGTCGGGTTCCAACCTGTATGATTATGAAAATACTATTGTCGTACATCATCTGGATCAGGCGCTGAAAGCGCAGGTGATGTTCAAACTGGATACCGACTATATCATCAAAGACGGCAAAATCGTCATCATCGATGAATTTACCGGACGCATGATGGATGGCCGCCGCTGGTCAAACGGCCTGCATCAGGCGGTTGAAGCCAAAGAAGGCGTACAGATCGAACCAGAAAACCAGACAATGGCAACGGTAACGTTTCAGAATTATTTCCGTATGTACCCCAAAATTGGCGGCATGACGGGAACAGCGGCCACCGAAGCGGGTGAATTTCACGAGATATATAAGCTGAATGTTGTTGAAATTCCAACCAATGTGCCTGTGCTGCGGATTGATGAAGACGACCAGTTTTATAAAAATACACAAGACAAATTTGGTGCGATTGCCAAAACAATTAAAGAAGCGCACGAGCGCGGACAGCCTGTACTTGTTGGTACTGTATCAATCGAGAAATCCGAATTATTGTCGGAGTTTCTGAATAATGAAGGTGTTGTGCACGAGGTATTGAACGCCCGTATGCACGAACGTGAGGCGCATATTGTGGCTCAGGCAGGCCGTTTTGGCGCAGTTACCATTGCGACCAATATGGCGGGGCGCGGAACGGATATCCAACTTGGCGGGAATTTCGAATTCCGTTTGGAAGACGAATTGTCCGAAATGCCCGAAGGCGTAGAACGCGATGTAGCCGTGGAAAAACTGAAAGCAGAAATTGCCGAAGAAAAAGCACGCGTTCTAGGAGCAGGTGGTTTGTTCGTGCTTGCCACTGAACGGCATGAAAGCCGCCGTATCGACAACCAGCTGCGCGGACGTTCCGGACGACAGGGCGATCCCGGATTGTCGCGGTTTTATCTGTGCCTCGAAGATGATTTGCTGCGCATATTCGGTTCGGAGTCATTGTTTGCAAAAATGATGAACAGCAGCCTTGAGGACGGTGAAGCAATCGGCGGCAAATGGCTTTCCAAAGCCATTGAGACGGCCCAGCGCAAGGTGGAGGCTCGCAATTATGACGTGCGAAAGCAGCTGGTTGAATATGATGATGTCATGAATGACCAACGCAAAGTTATCTATGGGCAGCGCGACGAGATTATGGATGCGGACGCCGTGGATGATGTTGTTGAGGATATGCGCAATGATACCGTCAACGCGATTGTCGGCGATCATTGTCCGGTCGGCACCTACCCTGAACAATGGGATATCGACGGTCTGAAAACCAAATGCCGGGAACTGTTGGCGCTAAACCCTGACATTGACAGCTGGTTACAAGAAGAAGCCATTGAGCCGGAAATCATTGAAGAACGGCTTGCCGCAATGGCCGAAGAATTGTTCAAACAAAAAAGTTCGGAACTTGATGAAACAGTATGGAAGCAAGTTGAAAAAAGTATTTTGTTACAAATGCTTGACCATCACTGGAAAGAACATCTATCAACTTTGGATGCGTTGCGGCAGGTTATTTATTTGCGAGCCTATGCCCAGAAAACCCCTATCAATGAATATAAACAAGAATCATTTGGTCTTTTTGAACGTATGCTTTCCGCCATTCGGGAGGATGTGACAAAGACAATCGCGACAAATGAATTCCGCGCCGAGGAGAATATCGAAGTGCCGCAATTGCCGGAACTTCCCGATTTTCTAACCACGCATATCGATCCTTTCACCGGTGATGATGACAGCGATGATATTGATGCCGCAAGTCTGGGACTGGTCACATCAACGCTGCGCCACGCGCCTTCATCTGCGTTGCCGGGCATTGATCCATATTCTGGCAACCCGGATTTACGCCGTAATGATCCTTGCCCTTGCGGCTCTGGCAGCAAATATAAGCATTGCCACGGGGCATATTGATTTGGGCAACGCGGGTATTTGATTCAGTGTCAATGGCGCAACGGCAAAGGGCAGTAACATGTTAGGATGGCTGATCGCGTTGTTTGCATCGGTTGCGTTGATTTACGCATCGGTGGGTTTTGGCGGTGGGTCGACATATACGGCGTTATTGGCGGTTGCCGGGATTGATTACCAGTTGATCCCGGTAATATCGCTGCTTTGCAACATCATAGTTGTCACAGGCGGCTGCATTCGTTTTGCAAATGCCCGATTATATAGCTGGCGTGCGGTTTTGCCATTAATTGCCATATCCGCGCCGTTCGCTTTTGTGGGCGGGTTGGTTCCGGTGAAAGAGGCCGTATTCATGATGCTGCTTGGCGCAGCATTATTGGCCTCCAGCATGGCGTTATTCCTTCCGCTTAACCGCTTGCCTGACTGGCGGTTGCCAGTACCAGTTTTGCTCGGATTATCTGCTACCGTGGGGCTTTTGGCGGGGTTATCCGGTATTGGAGGCGGCATATTCATGGCGCCATTATTGCATCTGACCCGTTGGGCGGATGCACGCCGGATCGCCGCATTTGCCTCGCTTTACATATTGGTAAATTCGGTTTCGGGTGTAGCGGGACAATTGATTAAAGGCGGCGCAGATTATTTATCGCAGGCTATACCGGTATATTGGCCATTAATGGCGGCGGTATTTATTGGCGGTCAAGCCGGAAGTATATTGGGCCTTAAAATCCTGCCGGTAAAATATCTGCGCTGGGTAACCGCATTGCTTGTCGGTTATGTCGCAATCCGTCTTTTATGGACAGAATTTGCGCCTGTCTTTGCTTAAGCAAAGGTTGCATCGAGCTTACAATATTGTAGCGTATCTGTTAATTTAATTGCGTCGCAAAGACACGCTGACAAGGGAAGAACATGGCTCAAACATCTCAAATACAACCAAACGCGGAAAGCGCGGCTGATGTCACCGAAATCGCGGCGTTGGTTGCACGGTCACGCGCAGCGCAGGCGCAAATTGAAAATTACACGCAAAAGCAGGTTGACCGTTTAATCCGCGCGATGGTGTGGGCCGTGGCAAAGCCAGGTGTTGCCGAAATGATCGCACAGCATACCGTCGATGAAACGCAGCTAGGTAATTATGACGGCAAATACCTGAAGATTTTCCGCAAGACCCGCGCGACATTGATGGACATTATCGATGATAAATCGGTGGGTGTCATCGAAGAAGATACGGCCCGTAACCTGATTAAAATCGCTAAGCCAGTGGGCGTTATTGGCGCATTGTCACCGTCAACAAACCCAGAGGCAACGCCCGTTATAAAGGCAATATCGGCCGTAAAAGGACGCAATTCCATTATCATCGCGCCGCACCCGCGTGCAAAACTGACCAACAAATTGATCTGCGATTTAATGCGCGAGGCAATTGTTAAAATGGGTGCGCCAGCAGACTTGGTCATCAGCATCGATATCCCGTCAGTGAACAAGACGAACGAATTGATGATACAATGCGACCGCGTTCTTGCCACAGGCGGCGGCGCAATGGTGACGGCGGCTTATTCCAGCGGCACACCAGCGCTGGGCGTTGGCGTTGGCAATGCGGTGATTACCGTCGATGATACCGCCGATTTGGATGACGCTGCGGAGAAAATTCGCATTTCCAAAACGCTTGATCTGGCGGCGTCTTGTTCATCGGACAATTCTGTTATTCTGCTTGATGCGATTTACGACGAAATGCTGGCAAAACTACAAGGCAAGGGCGGGTTTATTCTGGATGATATAGCAAAATCCAAGCTGCAATCTGTGCTTTGGACCGACGGCCACATCAATGCCAAAATTGTTGCGCAGACACCGCAATTCATCGCCGATTTTGCAGGTTTTGATGTGCCCGAAGACACACAATTCCTCATCGTTCCCGAAACTGGATATGGCGTAGATCATCCCTTTTCCGGTGAAAAGATGACGGTCACTATGGCGTTATACCGCGCCAAGGATATCGAGGAAGCCATTGCGCTGACCAATAATATTCAGGCCTATCAAGGGCAGGGACATAGTTGCGGTATCTATTCACGCTCGGATGAGAATATCATGAAACTGGCCAATGCCACCCGCACCAGCCGCGTCATGGTCAACCAGCCGCAAGCGGCGTCCAACAGCGGAAATTTGTGGAACGGAATGCGCCAGACATTTTCATTGGGTTGCGGTTCGTGGGGCGGCAACGGCACGAATAACAACATTACATGGCGCGATTTAATCAATGAAACTTGGGTGTCAAAGCCGTTGGCCGTGCCCAAAACATTGACTCCTGATGATGAATTGTTCGGCGATGTCATCGCTGCGCTGGCATAGGTGCGGAATAAAATGACGGAAACAATCGCCTGTTACGAAACGATACTGACCGAAAAACGCGGCGCGGTTACGCTGATTACGCTGAACCGTCCGCAGGCGCTGAACGCGTTGAACAGTCAGGTGCTGGAGGATCTGATCGCCGCATTTGCTGCATTTGACGCCGATGAGAGCCAGCGGTGCGCTGTGTTAACGGGCAGTGAAAAGGCATTTGCGGCGGGCGCAGATATTAAGGAAATGCAGTCGCAATCGTTCGCAGATATGTATGCGGGCAA
>JANOKA010000056.1:0-31105 GCA_031418995.1 Sphingomonadales bacterium
GGAATTGAATTCGATCGCGGTGAGCTTGCGCATCCGCTCTTCGGTGAGATTGCGGCCCGATTTCGCCGGAGCGATGTTTGCCGCGGCAGTACACGCACGACTTTAGAAACAAAACTACTCCATGCGGTAATCCGCAATAATATCGCCACATGCCAGCAGCTCTTCTTCATGAGCTACCTCGCGCCAACTTTCGGTGAGAGCCTGTTTTTCCCAATCCTGCATATCGGGATGCGATATGATAAAATCGGTCCACGCGCGTCCCGCAGCGCCGACGTCCAAACCATAAGTGCGCACCCGCCAAGCTACCGGCGCAAAAAAGGCATCGGCGGCGCTGAACTCTGCACCTGCCAGATAAGGGCCGCCAAACCGGGTCAGCCCATCATGCCATAACTCGTTTATCCGGTTAATATTGGCAAGCAACGCCGCCGACATCGGCTTTGGCTTCACCCGCACCCCAACATTCATGGTGCAATCATTGCGGAGCGCCGAAAATCCGCCATGCATTTCGGCTACGGCACATTGGGCCCACGTTCGTGCGTCGGGCTCCGTTGGCCATATGCCCGCATGACGGTCCGCCAAGTACATGGTTATGGCAAGAGTATCATGGATGACGCGGTCATCATCAAGCAGCACAGGGACCTGCCCTGTGGGAGAAAAGGTACGAAACGCGTCAAAGTTATCCGGCTTGGTAAATGGCTCCAACCGATCCACAAACGATATACCCAGCGCTCGCATCAAGAGCCATGGCCGCAGTGACCAGCTGGAATAGTTACGGTTTGCAGTGATAAGAGTATATGTCATGATCCGTTCCATCTTAACCATAAGTGGCAAAACCAACTTGGAGCGATAAAACAAAGATAACGGAAAAATCAAAGAGAAAATGGAGCGGGCGAAGGGATTCGAACCCTCGACCCCGACCTTGGCAAGGTCGTGCTCTACCACTGAGCTACGCCCGCTCGGGCGGTCAGCAATACGTGTTTGCTGACAGGATGGGCGCGGTTAGCATGGGTTGCGGGGGGCGGCAAGCCCCAATTGCGGGGAATTTGCCACGTCCGACACCTGAAACGTAATATTTCGCAAAACACTTGGCAAAATGCGTGCATACCCCCACATAGCACATCAAGGAATACCTGCGTAAATCAAGCATTAGGAGAATTTCGTTGGCCAGCATGGCTCTAACCACCGAAGAGCAAAAAGCCGTCGAGTCGTTTCGGCGTGAAATCGTCGAGCCGTCGATGGAGAAACTCGTTATCCTTGATTTTTGGGCCGAGTGGTGCGGTCCATGCAAAGAGCTGACCCCTGTTTTGGAAAAGGTCGCTGCGGCCTATGCGGGTAAAGGCGTTCTGCTCGCCAAAATCAATGTCGACGAGAACAAGTTCATCGCAGCGCAATTTCAAGTGCGCTCAATTCCTACGGTCTATGCAATTTTTCAGGGACAGCCTGTTGCGGACATGACACCTGCGCGCACCGAGCCGCAAATAATCGATATGATTGATAAATTATTGGCGCAGCTACCAATAAAAGTGTCGGAAATTGATCCGGTCGTAGACGCAGAGCCGTTAATTGCGGCAGGAAATGAATTGCTGGCTTCTGGCGGCGGCGAACAAGCCTATGCCCTGTTTGCCGATGCGGCGGGAATTGCGCCTGAAAATCCTGCTGCAATATCCGGCCTGATCCGGGCACTTGTATTGCTGGAGCGATTGGAAGAGGCCGCTGCAATTTATGACAGTCTGGATGATAAGTTAAAATCAAACCCAGAAATAGACCGCGCCCGCGCCGCTGTAACCATTGCCGCAGACGCCGTAGATCCGTTAGAATTACAAGTATTGGCCGATGCCGTCGCCGCAAATCCCAGCAATTTGGACGCACGGTTTAATCTGGCCAATGCCCATATGGCCAGCGGAGACCGCGACACTGCGGCTGAAGGATTGTTAGCGATTATTGCCGAGGACCGCGAATGGAATGATGGCGCAGCGCGCGCGCGCTTACTGGAAATTTTTGGCTTAATCGGTTTGGAAGATCCATGGGTGGCGGCTACGCGCCGTAAATTGTCGGCGGTTTTGTTCGGATAATGACATTTAAACGCATCTCGATTTTTCCGTTACCGGGAGCAATATTGTTTCCCGGGATGCAACTGCCCTTGCATATTTTTGAGCCGCGATACCGTGCATTGGTGAGCGATGCACTGGCGCGTGACCGGATGATCGGGATGATCCAACCGCGCCCGAACCAAAAAGGCGTGCAAGACGCGTTATTTGACGTCGGTTGCCTGGGCCGTATTGGCGATGTCGAAGCACTCGACGATGGTCGTTACAATGTCGTATTAGAGGGCATTCAACGTTTTAGGATAGTAAGCGAGCGCGAGGTAAGTACCGATTTCCGTCAGGTTGACGCACAATTATGGGAAGAGGATGAATTGGGCGAGGCATTGTCCATTGCCGAACGTGCATCGCTTGAAATTGAATCGCGCCGATTTGCCGATGCGCAAGGATATGCAGTGGATTGGAACGCGGTTAGTCAGCTTGATGATTATTCGCTGGTCAATGCCATCGCGCAAATTGCGCCCTTTGACGCCGCAGCCAAACAAGCCCTGTTGGAGGCAATCGGACTGGGTGCGCGTACCGAACTGATTATCCAGATGATGCAGTTTTTCGGCCATCATGACGGGTCCGACAACCGGGTGACGCTGCAATAAGGTTTGGCTGCGCCTATGGGGCTAAGCGAAACTGGCGCGCAGCCCGTCGATAACAAATTGCGCCGCCAGTGCCGCAAGCAGCACACCCAATATCCGCGTAATAACGGATTCGATCTTTGCACCCAGTAGCTTCATAAAAGGTCCGGCAGCTAACAGCGCGAGCAATGTCAGCGCCAGCACGCTAGCCAAAGCGCCAAAAATTGTTAGCGATGCATCCAGCCCGTCATTCTTGCTCATCAACAGCATCAATGTTGCGATTGACCCTGGTCCTGCAATCATCGGCATTGCCATCGGAAACACCGAAACATCCTCTACTTCGGGTGTTTCGATAATTTCTTGCGCCCGCGCTTCTCGGCGTTCGGTGCGTTTTTCAAATACCATTTCCAGCGCGATCAAGAACAACATAATGCCGCCAGCAATGCGAAAGCTATCTAGGCTGATACCCAGTGCGCCGAGCAATTGCTCGCCAAAAAGGCCGAATACTAGCAATATGATCGTGGCGACCAGCACAGCGCGGATCGCCATGCTGCGCCTGTCTGCCTTGCTCGCGTCTCCGGTGAGGCTGGCGTAAATTGGTGCGCAGCCGGGCGGATCAATAACCACGAAAAAGGTAATGAATGCGGAAAGAAAGAGTTCGAGCATCGCGGGTTAAGGTTTCGGAGCTGCAACGCTGTAAGCGATTACGTCATTCATTTTCTCGCCGTCCCACAATGCGACTTTGACGTCGCGGGATTTGTCGGGGCTATACTGGAATGTCCAGCTTAACGATTGGTCAAACGCGAAACTTTGTTTCATCACGGTCCCTTCCGCAGGCGCAACGAGTGCTGCAGGAGCGCGCCCTTTGCAACTTGCGGTCTGGCTGCCGATAAATTCTGGCGCTTTCAACGGTGCATCTGTGGGGACGCCGTCATCGAATGAGAAAAGCCATTTGCCCTCTCCGCGCTTGTTTTCCAGTCGTTGCCAAACCGTCGTGAATTTGCCGTGCTTACCATCTGGGCTTTGCCACGCGCCCATGGTTGCGCCTGTTTTACCATCGCACGACATATAAACATTATGCACTTGCCATTTGACCGCAGCGGGCGGATCGGTTTGCGCTTTCAACCATTCGGGCGCTTTAACAGGTTCAGGCACAAACATAACAGCACCCGCCCCGGCAAATTCACGAAACGCCGTCCACTGGCCTTTTTCTTGCGCCAATCGCGCAAATGCAATCTCTTGTGCCACGAGCGCGCTTGGGTTTGCACTCAAATTAAGCGGTCTTGGCGGTCGTTGATTACCGGCACAGGATGCCAAAAGCGCCGCTGACATCAAAATTGTAAAGCCTGTATTTCGCATCATAAACCTTCCGGGTCAGCAAATCCTGCGCGGCGGTGCGCCGCCACCAATGTATTGCGCAATAGACAAGCGATAGTCATCGGGCCGACGCCGCCGGGTACGGGTGTAATGGCGCGCACATGATCGGACTCGTTATAAGCGACATCACCCACCAAACGTCCCTTTGCCTCCGCACCTTGCGGCGCTATCCGGTTAATCCCGACATCAATTACCACCGCACCGGGTTTCAGCCAATCGCCCTTGACCATTTCGGCGCGGCCAACGGCAGCAACCACAATATCGGCGCGGCGCACGGCGTCTGCCAAATCACGCGTCCGGCTATGCGCGATCGTTACTGTGCAATTTTCTCCGATCAGCAACTGCGCCATTGGTTTGCCCACCAAAATTGAACGGCCAATGACAATCGCGTCCAAGCCTGACAAATCGCCAAGTTGGTCCTTCAGCAACATCAAACTGCCCAGCGGGGTGCAGGGTACAAGCCCAGCAATGCCCAGCGCTAGACGGCCCGTGCTTTCCGGCGTTAATCCGTCGACGTCCTTATCAGGGTGGATTTTTGCCACCGCCGATTGTTCGTCCAAATGTCCGGGCAGCGGCAGTTGCAGCAGTATTCCGTCGACATTCGCGTCAGCGTTTAAGCCCTCTAAAACTGCTTCAACCTCGGCCTGCGTGGCCGATGCAGGCAAACGCGTTTCAAAGCTTTGCATTCCAGCGGCTAAGGTCATTTTGCCTTTGGATGCAACATATACCGCGCTGGCGGGATCATCGCCAACCAGCACAACAGCCAGACCCGGCGCACGGCCAACGGCACTTACAAACGCCGGAACAGCAGCAGCAATACGTTCACGAAGGCCAGCGGCAAAGGTTTTGCCGTCAATAACCGCAGCAACGCTCATCCAGCTGACATCGCGATTGAATTGAGTATGACCATCAACGCCTTAATCCCGAATATCAGGATGATAGGTGAAAAATCGATCATGCCCGTATCCGGCAATATCTTTTGTATGGGCCGCAGCACCGGATCGAGCAAGGCATTCAGCGCGGTAAGTAAGGCCGAAACAAACTGGTTCTGCGCACTGACAACGTTAAAGATGATTAACAGATTCAAAACAAAACTGACGATGATAATTGTCACCAGCAGGTTTGCCGCCAATGCCAAAATTCCTATAAGCGCTAATAACATCCAAATGCTCCGAAAATCCAAGTTGATGTTGGATTAGCGGACTGGCGGCACTGTATCAACCCGATAAAACAGTGGCGGATGAAACAGGCGTGTGATTGCATTGCTATTTATGCACAAGCGTACCCGCGCCTTTGTCTGTGAACATCTCGATCAGCATGGCGTGGGCTACGCGGCCATCCAGGATAACAGCCGCATCAACGCCCGCATTCACCGCAGCAACACATGTTTCCAATTTGGGAATCATACCGCCCGATATCGTTCCGTCGGCCTGCAGTGCCGCCACTGCATCCGGAGTTAAATCGGCCAGCAACTTCTGTTCCTTATCCAGCACACCAGCTACATCGGTTAACAACAACAGCCGCGATGCGCCCAGTGCCGCCGCTACCGCGCCCGCCATCGTGTCGGCGTTGATATTATACGTATGGCCGTCATCCCCCACGCCTATAGGCGCGATTACCGGGATCATACCGGCGGCGCTGATAGTGTCGATAATCGTCCGGTCGACATGCTGCGGTTCGCCAACAAAGCCCAGATCAATAATGCGTTCGATATTGCTATCCGGGTCCTTTTGCGTACGGCGGACTTTGGCAGCCTTTACAAAACCGCCGTCTTTCCCCGATATGCCAACCGCGCGTCCGCCCGCTGCATTGATCCAGCCCACCAATTCTTTGTTGATTGAACCCGATAAAACCATTTCAGCGATCTCTGCCGTTTCTTTGGTGGTAACGCGCAGACCATCAACGAAATTGCTTTCCACGCCAACGCGTTTTAACATCGCGCCGATTTGCGGGCCGCCGCCGTGAACGACAACGGGATTGATGCCGACTGCCTTTAGCAACACAATATCCGCCGCAAAATCCCGCGCCAACGCTGCATCCCCCATCGCATGGCCGCCATATTTGACCACGAATGTTTTTCCGGCATAGCGTTGCAAATACGGCAGCGCCTCGGTTAGCGTTTCAGCTTTGGCAAGCATTGCAGGGTCGATGGAATGGCTAGTCAATTTCACTAAGTCCTTGAAGTTGATTCATAATTAAATACTTGAATCTTTGCTATTTAACCGTAGAATATGCATAGTCTGAAATTCGGCTCAACCGGAAAGTAGGACTGACCCGGCGGGTGGTTTAGGCCATCCGCCCTTTTTATATTTGCACAATTCCCATTATATTCGATTTGCTCGCGTGCACATTTAAAACGGGTTGAAGCCGATCAAAATAGTTCTGTGCCGATTTACGTTTAATGTATCCATTCGGAGCGTATTTCTGTTGCAGAAAATAAGCGCAAACATCGGCCATTTGAATAGGAAGGGAAGTGCGTGAGTCCTTGAAGTAAGGGTCTTCGATTATCTTTTTAATAGGAATATTACGACTTTCTAGACCATAAGAACTCGGGATAGGATTATACACTGCCATGCGCCTTACCATTTGAGTTAACTTCTGACCCGCGGTCGCATCTGATAACAACATTCCAAATTCGTCGCGATACTTCCCCGGAAAATTTCCGTAAAATAATGTGTTCTCAAAACGTTGAAATAAAACACCCCAAGCCTTCTGAAACACATCATAATCCTCAGCTTTACCTTGTTTATCTACGACGATATTGGTTATGGAGATATCAGGTATTTTCGCTAATTCGTCTATTGTGTTGCGTAAAATCGCCAGACGATCGTATTTTGTAAGTCCGTCAATTGGATTGCGAATATACTCAGAAGCGTGAATTTCAGTTCTTACGCCTAATCCATATACGCTTTTTAGTGTTTTACGAAAAGCGATCAGCTGATCGATAAATGCGCGCCAATTTTTTTCATGAACAACAATTCCGCTCAGTATAAAATACCGAGAAGGCGATCCTACAAGACCTGTATCACCACTTTCATCAACATACATCAGATACATAAATATTCCAGTCTAGTTTCACTCTGTAGCACCAGCGTCAAGCCTGCGGCCAATACGTACAACCAGCGCGATGACCAACGGGACCATGACCGCCGACAACACGATTTTTGCCAACATTTGCCCCATCATTAGGTCGGCAATCGGGCGAACGCCGTAGAACGAAACAGTGATAAAAATCAACGTATCGACAATTTGCGACAGCGCCGCTGCAATAAATCCGCGCACGCCCAGAAATGTACCTGTGCTGCCCTTAATCCGGTCAAACAACCACACATTCAGCGATACCGATACGCCATAGGCCAATATGCCCGCCGCCATCATCCGGCCGCTTTGGCCGACAATTATCGGAAAAGCCTCCTTGGCGGGTTCGTACATCCCGGCGTCTGTCGGCAACTGAAGCACAAAATAAGACAGCAATATCGCAATAAATAACGGGACAAATCCGTATCGAACCAATCGGTCGGCAACAGCGCGCCCATGCATTTCAGCTATCGCACTGGACACCGCGATTAGCGTTAGGAACGGAAAAATTCCCGCTTCGACTGCCAATGGTCCTATCGCAACCTGCTTTGCGCCCAAAAATCCACCCAGGGGAACCATCCCACCGTAGAATATCGAAAACAGGAAAAGCGAACGCGGAATAGAGACTGCTTGCGCGTGGATAATATCTGGTTGGTCTGTCATGTCATCTGACTAACGCCTAATTTCGCTCGCGCAAGTCTGCAACGCTCGCTATCGGTGGGCAAAACCAGTTGGGAACGGGGAAAATCGACATGCAAATTCTGATGAGCCTATGCGGCATGACGTTGATCGTCGCCATTGCCATATTGCTGTCATCCAATCGCCGTGCAATCCGCCTGCGCGTTGTGCTGTCTGCATTTGCACTCCAGTCCGGATTGGCGGCGTTGGTTTTATATGTGCCGTGGGGTAACCGCGCGCTGCAGGCTGCGGCTGGCGCCGTCACAAATTTATTGGGCTATGCCAATGAAGGTACGAAATTTTTGTTCGGCGCGCTGGCCACCGATCCGCTTGGCCAGAATTTCGCAATCCAAGCATTGCCCGTGATTATCTTTTTCGCGGCATTTATCTCTGTTCTCTACCATATCGGCATTATGCAATATATCATCCGCTGGATTGGCGGCGGGTTGCAACTGATCACGGGCATTTCCAAGGTCGAAAGCCTATGTGCGGCATCCAACATATTTGTAGGACAATCAGAATCGCCTTTGGTTATCCGTCCCTATTTAGCAACGCTAAACCCGGCGCAGCTATTTTGCGTAATGACCGTTGGCATGGCAGGGGTAGCCGGAACCATTTTGGCGGCTTATGCCTCCATGGGCATCCGCATCGACTATCTGATTGCGGCTGCTTTCATGTCTGCGCCGGGCGGAATAATGATGGCCAAGCTGATTATGCCCGACGAACCAAATACACTTGCCATGAATGATAGCGATTTCACGACCCCGCCGCACGATGATGATGAAAAACCTGTCAATCTGATAATGGCCGCTTCGCAAGGTGCGCAAACCGGAGTGAAGCTGGCCGTTGCGGTTGGAGCTATTGTGTTTGCCTTTGTCGCTTTGGTTGCGCTCGCCAACGGTATATTGGGCGGTGTGGGCAGCTTGTTCGGTGTTGAGGGATTAAGCTTTCAAGGCCTCTTGGGACAAGTATTCGCGCCCGTCATGTTCTTGCTAGGTGTGCCGTGGAATGAAGCAGCGCAAGCTGGCGGGTTGTTTGGTACCAAGATCGTGCTTAACGAATTTGTCGCCTTCATTGATTTGGGCCAGATGAAAACTTTATCCGCACCGACAGTTGCGATAGTGACCTTTGCCCTTTGCGGCTTTGCCAATTTCCTGTCGATTGCCATTCAAATCGCGGTGACGGGAAGCCTTGCGCCCAATCAAAAACCGATGATCGCCAAGTTGGGTCTGAAAGCCTTAGCGGCAGGATCGCTATCGAACCTGATGAGTGCGGCGTTGGCCGGGTTGTTTTTATCGCTGGGGTAAACCTATTGTTTACACACCAAGTCACCCCCGCGAAGGCGGGGGTCCAACTCCTGAACTTTGCGTGAAACGCATCATCGAACCATGTGTATACATATTGGCCAGCCGCAAATACGGCACGCTGTATGTCGGTGTTACCTCGAACCTTATGCAACGAATGCAAAAGCATCGTGAAAAATTATTGCAAGGATTCTCAAGCAAGAATGACGTTAGTATGCTTGTTTGGTTTGAACAACATATGACCATGGAAACCGCAATCACACGCGAGAAACGTGTCAAAAATTGGAATAGGCAGTGGCGGATTAATCTTATCGAATGCGCCAATTCTGACTGGCGTGACTTAGCCGTCGATTTCGGATTTCCTATGCTGCCCAAAGGCCGATTCGATCTTTGAAAGAATTGGAGTTGGATACCCGCCTTCGCGGGTATGACGAGATTGCTACCTCACTTCCAAATCACTCCTCCCCCGCCGCACGCTTCAAATCATAGAGCAAATCAAGCGCTGCGCGCGGGGTCAATGCGTCTATATCCAGCCCCGTCAGCTTTTCGCGCAAGCGGTCGACCTTCGCTTCGGCGGCGTCTAATGCCGCACTGAATAAGGGCAGATCGCCCAATCCCGCCGCCAACCCGCCGGTTTCAGCGCGGCCCTTTTCCAGCCGTTCCAGCACTGATTTCGCCCGGGCTAGAACTTGCGGCGGCAATCCTGCAAGCTTGGCCACCGCGATACCATAGCTACGATCGGCGGGGCCATTGCCCAGCTCATGCAACAACACCAAATCGCCCTTATATTCCTTGGCGCGCACATGGTGCAGGGTTAGCGTGTCCAGGCTTTCCGACAGCCGCGATAATTCGTGATAATGCGTGGCAAACAAGCACCGGCACCGGTTATTTTCGTGAATGCCCTCAACAATTGCCCACGCCAGCGCAAGACCGTCATAAGTCGATGTGCCGCGCCCAACCTCGTCCAGCACGACAAAACTGCGCGGCGTCGCTTGCGCCAAAATTGCTGCGGTCTCGACCATTTCTACCATGAAAGTGGACCGCCCCTGCGCCAGATTATCCGATGCTCCGACACGGCTGAACAGCCTGTCAACCAAACCCAATCGCGCAGAGCTGGCCGGAACAAAGCTGCCTGCCTGCGCCAGCAAAACAATCAAAGCGTTTTGCCGTAGGAATGTGGATTTTCCGCCCATATTGGGGCCGCTGACCAACCACAAACGGTTATCTGTTCCCAAATTACAATCGTTCGAAATAAACCGCTCACCGCCCTTGGCCAGGGCGCTTTCCACGACGGGATGTCGTCCTCCGTAAATTTCCAGACACGGCTCGTCAGCGAAACAGGGCAACACCCAGTTTCCCTGTGCGGCACGTTCGGCCAGCGCGGCGGCGACATCGATTCGCGCCAAGGCATCGGCGCTCGCAGCAATCGCATCACGGCGCTGTACGACGATTTCCAGTAATTCTTCCAAATGCGCAGCTTCGGCGGCGACGGCATGTCCGCCCGTCTGTGTTATTCGCATCGCTTCTTCGTGCAATTCAGGCGAGTTGAACCGCACGGCCCCTGCCATCGTTTGGCGGTGGGTGAAACCTGATCCTGCCGCCATCAACGCGTCGCCATGTTTGGCCGGAACCTCGACAAAATATCCAAGCACGGCATTATGACGAATTTTCAGTGCGCCAACACCCGTTGCTTCACGGTAGCGCGCCTCCATCGCAGCAATCGCTTGCCGTCCGTCACGTGCTCCCGCGCGCAAAGCATCAAGCGCGGCATCATATCCAGCGGCGATATATCCCCCATTTTGCGCCTCGGTCGGCGGTGTTTCAACCAGCGCCCGCCGCATATGATCCACCATCGCGCCATGGCCATCCAGCACTGGGAGAAGCCTGTCCAGCAACGCCGGGCGGTTCACCATCGCCCCCAATCGTTCACGCAATATCCAGCCGCCATCCAGCCCGTCACGCAATTGGCCCAGATCCCTAGGACTACCGCGCCCCGCCACCACCCGGCCTAAAGCCCGAGCAATATCGGGCAATTGGCGTAGCGCATCGCGCACGGCATCACGCAAAAGCGGTGCATCATGCAGCCATGCGACCAGATCCAGCCGCGCCTCAATCACACCGCGCCGCATCAACGGCGCGGCCAAATCCGCCGATAACATACGCGCCCCTGCGCCAGTAACCGTGCGGTCCACCTCATGCAGTAACGACCCTGCCCGTCCGCCGCGCTGAGCCGATGTTATCTCAAGGCTTTCGCGGGTCGCCTGATCGATCAACAAATGCTCGTTTTGCCCGCGCTGTACAGGCAGCTTTAGGAACGGCATCTTGCCCTGCCCGGCATGCGCGAGATAGGCGATCAAGCCCCCCGCTGCGCCCAATTCTGCGCGGGACAGCACGCCGATGACGTCAAGACTGTTTATGGCAAAATGGGATTTCAGGGCAGCATCGCCCTGCGCACTGTCAAAATCTGCCTTGGGCCGGATTATTGCCCCTGTCGGCGCGGGAACAAATCCATCAGCCACCACAATCTCACTCGCCCCGATGCGCGCTAGTTCCGCTGGCAACGCACCGGGCGCAACATTTAGCAATTCAAAATAGCCTGTGGAAATATCTGCCGCCGCAATGCCAATCTCTCCGCCGACATCGCACATGGCCACGAGCATATTTTGTGCCCAGCTGTCGAGCAGGCTATCCTCGGTCAACGTGCCTGCGGTCACAAAACGGATGATGTCGCGCGCGACCAGCGCCTTATACCCGCCGCGTGCCTTGGCCTCTTCGGGTGTTTCAATCTGTTCGGCGATGGCGACGCGGTGGCCGGCTTTGATGAGTTTTGCCAAATATCCTTCGGCTGCATGCACAGGAACGCCGCACATCGGGATGGGATTGCCGCTATGCGCGCCGCGCGATGTGAGTGCGATATCGAGTGTTTGTGCCGCTTTTTTGGCATCATCAAAAAACAGCTCGAAAAAATCACCCATGCGGTAGAACAACAAGCAATCAGCAGCTTTGGCTTTCAACGCATGATATTGCACCATCATGGGAGTCGGGCCGTCTTGCCCTTTTTTGATGTCTTTGTTTGCTCCCGCCATTTTGACGCGATAGCGGAGCAAATGCCGCCGTGCCAGTGCCAATAGCACGTCTTGCCCTTCGGCAGGCATGCCGTTACGGCTAATTACAGTATATCAATAAAGGGCCAGATAGAATGAGCGATAGCGACGTCCAATTTACAGCAGAAGAGGCGCTGAAGTTCCATTCGCAGGGCAGGCCTGGCAAGCTGGAAATCGTGGCAACCAAACCCATGGCGACACAGCGGGATTTAAGCCTGGCCTATTCCCCCGGCGTCGCGGTTCCGGTTCAGGCCATCGCGGACGATCCGTCTTGCGCTTATGATTACACCGCAAAGGGAAATCTGGTTGCGGTTATATCCAATGGCACCGCCATTTTAGGTATGGGCAATTTGGGCGCGCTGGCATCCAAACCCGTAATGGAGGGCAAGGCGGTATTGTTCAAACGCTTTGCCGATGTCGACTCGATAGACATCGAAGTCGACACCACCGATACGCAGCGGTTTATCGAGTGTGTCGAATTGCTTGAGCCAACATTTGGCGGCATTAATTTGGAAGATATTGCCGCGCCGGATTGCTTCATCATCGAACAAACCCTGCGCGAACGTATGAACATTCCGGTTTTCCACGATGACCAGCATGGCACAGCAATTATCGCAGCGGCAGGACTTATAAATGCTTGCGCGCTTACGGGGCGGGCGCTGACCGATATTAAAATGGTGGTCAATGGCGCAGGCGCTGCGGCAATTGCCTGCACCGAACTGATTAAAGCCATGGGCGTGCCGCATGCCAATATCATTATGTGCGACCGAAAGGGCGTGATTTACCAAGGCCGTACAGAAGGCATGGACCAGTGGAAATCGGCGCATGCCGTTCCGACGCAAACGCGCACATTGGCCGAGGCTATCGTTGGCGCAGATGTGTTTCTGGGGCTTTCTGCCGCAGGCGCTCTTTCGGCGGATATGGTCAAGCAAATGGCGCCCAAGCCAATTATCTTTGCCATGGCCAATCCCGACCCTGAAATTTCGCCGCCTGTTGCCCGCGAAGCCCGCCCCGATGCGATCATCGCCACGGGCCGTTCGGATTATCCCAATCAGGTCAACAATGTACTGTGTTTTCCGTTTCTGTTTCGCGGCGCGCTTGATGTCCGGGCGACCACAATAAACGAGGAAATGAAGATCGCTGCAGCCAATGCCTTGGCACAATTGGCGCGGGAAACGGTGCCAGAGGAAGTTGCAGCGGCCTATGGCGGGATCAGCCATAAATTTGGCAATGATTATATCATCCCGTCACCGTTTGACCCGCGCCTAATGGAAATCGTTGCTTCCGCCGTGGCCAAGGCTGCGATGGAATCCGGCGTGGCACAAAAACCCATTGCAGATATGAATGCCTATCGCGCTTCATTGCGTGGCCGCCAAAACCCAACAACATCGGTGCTAACGCAGGTATACGAGGCGGCACGTGCCAAACCAAAACGTGTGATCTTTGCCGAAGCCGAAGAAGAAGTCGTATTGCGCGCCGCGATCCAATTCCGGCAGGGCGGTTATGGCACACCAGTGCTAATCGGGCGCGACGGCGCGGTGAAAGACAAGCTGCGTGAACTGGGCGTTGATGATCCCGAAAGTTTTGAAATCCACAACAGCGTGTCCAGCCCCTTGGTCGAAACTATGGTAGAACGGCTGTATCAACGATTGCAACGGCGCGGCTATATGCGGCGTGATGTGCAGCGCATGGTCAATCGTGACCGCAATATATTTGGCGCCAGCCTGCTGACGCTGAATCAGGCGGACGCGATGATTACCGGCACAACGCGGCCCTTTGGCCAGACGCTGCGCGAATTGCGCCGCGTGCTCGACCCCAAAAAGGGGCAAACACCGTTCGGCATTCACGTACTGGTTGGCAAGACGCACACCGTATTCATGGCCGACACCACCGTTAACGAACGGCCCAGCGCCGAGGAACTGGCGCATATCGCCGAACGCACTGCCATGGTGGCGCGGCGGATGGGTCATGAACCGCGTGTGGCATTTCTGTCTTATTCCACCTTTGGTAACCCTGCTGGAACATGGCTCGACAATATCCGCGACGCTGTGGCCATATTGGACGCGCACAAACCGAATTTTGAATATGAAGGCGATATGCCGCCCGACGTGGCGCTGAACCCTGCGCTAATGGCGCGCTATCCATTCTGCCGCCTGTCGGGGCCAGCCAATGTGCTGATTATGCCGGGATTACAATCCGCCAATTTGAGTGCGAAGCTGCTGCGCGAATTGGGCGGGGACCGGATTGTCGGTCCGATGTTGCTTGGGCTGGAGCATCAGGTGCAGATCGCCACGATGGCATCGACGGCGTCGGAATTGGTGACGTTGGCGGTGTTGGCCGCGGCTGGCGTAGTGGAATAAACGCCAAATAATGCGGTAGATTACTGCCCGCCGCCGCCGCCAACACCCGGCGCGCCGACCGTACCGATGCCGCCAAACAGGTCTTCAAAAAAGCTGCGGTTGCGGCCCAAAGTTGGGGTTTTGTCGCCTTCCGGATTGATTTTCACAATTGTTTCAATCCCGGTTTGTGCCACCGATGCCACGTTTCCGGCATTGTCGAATTTAATATGTAGCACCGTTTGCGCCTGCGCTTTGGGCTGGGAAAATGCCAATTGCTGTGTATCACGTGCAAAATAATACCAGTCATTCTGGCCAAACTGTCCGGTAAATGTCGGACGGCCAAGCGATGCTTGCACCGATTCTTTATTATCCACGCCTGCTGCAACGGCTGAAATCAGCACGCTATCGCCGATATAGCCCTGATGGGATTTCAAACGCGTGCATCCCGACGCGCCCAGCGCGAGCAGCGCCAGTGCGGACACCGCAAGCATCCGGCGGTTTGATCTGGAAACGGAATGTGGAACAGACGGCGTGGACATATTGGTCTCCGGCAAAAACTGACTATATAGGCAAACAAGTGGCTTACATGCTGCCCTTTGGATTGCCATTGCATCCTTTGGCAGACAAGATCAATAAGCATCGCAAAATGAACCGGTGATTAGCCGGAGTACGGAGTATAATAGCATGTCCCTTTTTAACCGTCTGTTCGGCAAAGCCGCGCCCGATCCAAAGCACGCCCTGGGGCCGTTATACGCCAGCGTTATTGCCAAAGGGCGCGAGGTGCATTGGTATGAGCAGGGGCAGGTTCCCGATACGTTGGACGGGCGGTTTGACATGATTGCGTCCATATTGGCCATATTGTTGCTGCGGTTGGAGCAGTTGCCCGGCGCAGGACAAGATTCGGCGTATCTGACCGAATTATTTGTCGATGATATGGACGCGCAAATGCGTGAGGCGGGAATTGGCGATGTTGTGGTTGCCAAGGATATGGGGAAAATCATGAGCATTTTGGGCGGCCGTTTGGGCGCATTCAAGGGCGCGTTTGATGACGCCGGACGATTGGACGCCGCAATTGCCCGCAATATCCACGGGCTGGATGCTGCCGATCCGGCTGCACGCGGCCATATGGCATCGTCGTTGACCGCGTACTGGAGCCAGTTACAGGCGCTGGACCATCCGCAATTGATCGCAGGAAAATTCGTATGAGCGCTGTAGGCGGCATCCCCGCCAATGAATTCAGCGTTGTCATCAAAATGGATGATATCGGCGCAGGCGCTTCGCAGCATAGGATTGCCGCCGATGCCATCCAGTGCGCCGCCGTGGCGCAGCGGTTCCAGCTGATATCATTGGCCAGCCTTACTGCCACAATTTCGCTGGCAAAAACGGCGGCGGGAATAATGGCAAAGGGCCGGATTAGCGCCGATGCGGTTCAGGCGTGCATCGCAACGGGTGATCCCGTGCCAGTGAAATTGGACGAACCGATGGAGATATTATTCATTCCTGAACCCCATGAAGACGGCGAATTTGAACTGGATGCCAGCGACTGTGACACAATGTTTCATGACGGCAAAGGCGTGGATATCGGCGAGGCCGCCTCGCAAACTTTTGGCCTTGCACTTGATCCCTATCCGCGCAGCAGCGATGCCGAAATTACATTACGCAAAGCAGGCGTAAAAACCGAAGACGAAGAGCGCGCCGATAGCGGGCCTTTTGCCGGGCTTGCCGCACTAAAATCCAAGCTGACGCCGTGATCCGTTCGGCACATGTTTGATGCCAAACTGCGCGCTGCAATCAATCCGGCATTGGATGCTTGCGCTGCGTATTTAACAAAGGCCGGGGTTAACGCCAACACCCTGACGGTAACCGGAGCAGCCATTGGCATCGCGGCAGCAGCGCTGATTGCGGCAGGGCATTACGGCCCGGCGTTGGCCTTTATCGTCTTAAACCGCCTGTTTGATGGATTGGATGGGCGCGTCGCTGCCATAAACGGTCCAACCGAATTTGGCGGTTATCTCGATAGCCTATGTGATTTCCTTTTTTATGCCGCGGTTCCTGTGGGTTTTGGCATTGCAGATCCGGAAAACCTTTTACCTGCATTGATATTGGTCGCGGCGTTCACGTTAACCGGGGTCAGTTTTCTGGCCTATGCCGCGATAGCCGCCCGAAACGCTTTAGATAACAGCGTGCACGGTCCCAAAGCATTCATCTACTCAACGGGCCTGATGGAGGGCGCGGAAACCATCGCATTCTTTTTGGTGATGTGCCTGTTGCCCGCGCATTTTGCGGTGTTTGCCTATCTATTCGCAGGACTATGCGCGTTAACGGTTTTGCAGCGCGTCTGGATGGCTGCAAAATTACTTGCGACCTGAGGGTTATTGTCCGATTTGGCGAACCGAAGTTAACAAAGGTCACACACTTTCGACCTTTTACCGCTGTTCCCGGATGTGGGAAAAAATATCGTCCAATCCCAATCTCAATTGAATCTATATACCGATGTCATGCGTGCTTGAAGCAATGCAAATCCAACATTGCAACCTGAAAACATCATCCCCGCCGCCATGCGAAATACCGCTGCGCATAACCCAATAAACGTTCCGGCTTGCGCGCCAGTTTATACTGCCCAACAACGTATTTATTGGCTTCATTCCATGTCGGATAGGGCAAAATTGCCGACGCCAGCGCGCTTAGTTTCATATTGTGGCGCATCGCAAAGATAAACTGCGCGATCATTTCTCCGGCATGGCTGGCCACTATGGTCACGCCCAATATCGTTTCCTTGCCCGGCGCAGTTAACACTTTTACAAATCCGGTCGTCTCGCTTTCCGCAATCGCACGGTCCAAATCGTCAAGGTTATACCGCGTAACCACGACTGCAATACCGCTTGCTGCGGCATCCACCTCCGTCAGGCCAACGCTGGCAACCTCAGGGTCGGTATAGGTCACGCGGGGCAAGACGCGGTAATCGGCGCGGTATTTTTTGAACGGGCTGGCGAGCGCGTTTACGCTCGCATACCATGCTTCGTGGGATGCGCCGTGGGTCAGTTGCTGGTTTCCGGCGACATCGCCCGCTGCATAAATGTGCGGCATGCTGCTGGCCAGATTTTCATCAATGGTCAGCCGGTCATTTTCAATCAGGCCCAATTCTTCCAATCCGAAACCTGTGACACGGGCGCGGCGGCCCACTGCGATTATCATGTCGTCATAGGCGATAACAACCTCCCCATCGGGGCCAGCGGCAACCAATGACTTGCGCGCCTCAACGCGTACAGCTTTATGACCGAGCAATATCTTAACGCCTTCGGCGTGCAAATGGTCCTCTATAATATCTGCGGCATCGGTATCTTCCTTGCCAAGCAAGCGGTCGGCCATTTCAATAATCGTCACTTGCGAACCCAGCCGCTGAAAACTTTGCGCCAGTTCACACCCGATCGGTCCGCCGCCCAAAATCAGCATTCGTTTTGGTATTTCGGTCCGTCCCGACAGTGCGTCCCACATCGTTTCGCTGGTCAGATAACCGCTATCCTCGATACCAGGCAAAGGCGGAATAAACGGTGCAGCCCCCGTGGCGATGATAAAATTCTTGGCCGTCAGGCGCGATGGTGCACCATCACCTTGCGTAATTTCGACCGTCCAAGGATCAACAAATTTCGCATATCCCTGGACGCAATCCACGCCAAGTCCGGTAAAGCGTTCGACACTGTCATGCGGTTCGATATCCACAATGACGGACTTGATCCGAGCCATAACCTCGGGGAAATCGATTTGGGGGATGGCAGCTTGTATCCCGTAACGACCCGCATGCGTGATATGCGACGCAATCTTTGCGCTTTTAATCAGCGCTTTGGATGGTACGCATCCGGTGTTCAGGCAATCGCCCCCCATTTGGTGCGCCTCGATCAGCGTCACTTTCGCCTTCACCGTGGCCGCAATATACGATGATACCAAACCCGCCGCCCCGCCGCCAATGACAATCAGATTGCGGTCAAACCTTTTTGGCTTGGTCCAGCCTGTATACACGCGGCGGCGTTTTATGATCCCGATAATTGCCTTTGCGATCCAGGGGAAAATGGCAAGGGCGACAAATGACGCGATCAGCGCGGGTGTTAACAATCCGGCGGTGGATTCAATCTGTGCCAGCTGCGTTCCTGCGTTTACGTAAACTATCGTGCCCGCCAGCATGCCAATTTGGCTGACCCAATAATAAGTCAGCGTGCGGATCTTGGTCAGGCCCATTAACAGGTTGACGACAAAGAACGGAAAAACCGGAATCAGGCGCAGCGTAAACAGGTAAAATGCTCCGTCACGCTCCAACCCTTCGTTCAGGCCTTTTAACCGGTCACCAAATTTGGCCTGTACCCAGTCGCGCAGCACAAAGCGCGATGATAGAAACGCCATCGTCGCACCGATGGTGGAGGCAAAGGACACCAAAATCACGCCCGTCAGCAAGCCGAACAGCGCGCCTGCCGCTAACGTCAGGATTGCCGCGCCCGGCAATGACAGCGATGTTGCGGTGACATATAAAAGGAAAAATCCGGCAAGAAACGGCAGCGGGTTGGCGTTATAACTATCGCTTAACCCCGCCTGCCGCGCCTTGAATTCCGCCAGTGTCAGGTATTCATTCAGACCAAAATAAAAATAGCTGAAGATCGCTACGGCCAATATGCCGATCAGTAGTAATTTTTTGGTCATGCCGTCATTTCGCAAAGCACCGCGACAAAGTTACGCACCCATTGTCCCAAGACAATCAAAATGGCACATCGTCATCAAGGTCGCTGTCGAATCCGCTGCCGCCTTGATTCCATCCACCGCCAGAGCTGCCGCCGCCGGAGCTCCCACCGCCTTGATTGCCGCCTGAACTGCCCGCTGATCCGCCGCTGTTCCAACCATCCGATGAACCGCCGCCGCCAGAGCCGCCCTTGGGTCCGTCCAGCATCACCAGCTTGCCATCAAATCCGGCGACGCTAACTTCGGTTGTATACCGGTCATTGCCCGATTGGTCCTGCCATTTGCGGGTGCGCAATTGCCCCTCGATATAAACTTTCGATCCTTTTTTCAGGAAACGCTCGGCAACGCCGACAAGGCCGTCGTTTTGCAGCGTGACGCTGTGCCATTCGGTGCGTTCTTTTTTCTCACCGGTTTGTTTGTCTTTCCAATCCTCGGATGTTGCGATCCGCAAATTGCAAATACGGCCACCATTCTGGAATGATTTTACTTCGGGATCTGCGCCCAGATTGCCGACGATGATTACTTTATTGACGCTACCCGCCATGATTTACCCCTCAAGATTTTAAGAACTATCCGAGGCCGAAGGCCACCGCTGTCCAATATGTTATGCCCGCCGCAGCATAGGCCATGGCGAACAAATATGTCACCATAAATATCGGCCATTTCCAGCCATTGGTTTCGCGGCGTGTAACCGCAATCGTGGAAATGCATTGCGGCGCAAATACAAACCACGCCAGAAACGCCAGCGCGGTGGCCAGCGACCATTTGCTCGACAAACGTTCGCCCAGCGATTTCGCCACGGCATCTTCATCACCGTTGTCATCGATGGCATAAGTGGTGGCCAGCGCGGACACCGCAACCTCGCGCGCCGCCATTGCCGGGATCAGCGCAAGCGCGATTTCCTTGTTAAATCCAATCGGCCGCACCACCACTTCGACGCCTTCGGCAATGCGCCCAGCAATCGAATAATCGGCCTGCGTCATGCCGCTGCCTTCGGGGGCCTTGGGAAAACTGAGCAGCGCCCATAATATAATCGTCGAAACAAAGATGATCGTACCGGCGCGGCGCAAAAACAAATACGCGCGCTGCCATAATCCTAGCAATATGTCCCGCAAACGGGGCAGTTGGTACCGCGGCATTTCGATCAGGAAACTGCCGCTTGCGCCCTTGGCCACGCTGCGCCGGATGATAAGCGCCGCAACCATCGCGCCCACTATGCCCAGAACATACAGGCCAAACAGTACAAATCCTTTCAAACCAATACCCGGGCCGATGAATTGTTCCGGAATAAATGCGCCGATGATGACGGTATAAACGGGCAGCCGCGCCGAACATGTCATCAGCGGCGCAATCAATATCGTGGTCAGACGATCTTTCTGATCCATGATCGTCCGCGTCGCCATGATACCGGGAATGGCGCAGGCAAAAGACGATAATAACGGAATGAAGCTATGGCCGGACAAGCCCACTGCTGCCATCATCCTGTCCATTACAAATGCGGCGCGGGTCATGTAACCTGTTGATTCGAGCAATAGAATGAACAGGAATAATATCAAAATCTGCGGCAGAAACACCACCACAGCACCGACGCCTGCGATAATGCCGTCGTTAATCAGCGAGCGTACCCAATTGTCAGGCGTTACCGCGCTGACCTGATCCGATAGCAACGCAAAACCGCTCTCGATCCATCCAATCGGCGCTTCGGACCAAGCGAACACCGCTTGGAACATAATGAACAATATCGCGAACAGAAAAAAAACGCCTGCGACCGGGTGCAGCAATATGCCATCCAATATGCGCGTCCATTGCCGTGTCGCGGTTTCGCTGATGACGGCTTTTTTGGCGATATGATGCGCTTGTTTGGTCAATGCCCCGCGATTTGCCTCCAACGGCGCTTCCAGAATTTTCAGCAATATGTGCGGCTGCGCCAAAATTTTGGCGACCGCTTGTGACAATGTGTCCAAACCGCGTTTGCGTACGGCAACGGTTGCCACCACCGGAACGCCGAGTTCCGCCGACAATATGTCGGGATCGATGGACAGCCCGTCCCGCTGCGCCAGATCAAACATGTTCAGCGCGACAATGACGGGCAAACCCATCTCGATCAATTCCAAGGTAAACCGCAAATGATTGTCCAGATTTGCAGCATCAACCACCACGACCAGCGCGTCGGGGCGGCGCTGTCCGGTTTGCTGCCCCAGTACAACATTGCGGGTGACTTGTTCATCCAGACTATCGGGCGTCAAACTGTACGCGCCCGGCAGATCGGCCAGCTCGGCAATGCTGCCATCGGCCAAATTCCAGCGGCCAATCTTACGTTCTACCGTCACGCCAGGATAGTTGCCAATTTTCTGCCGCGCACCCGTCAACGCATTGAAAAGCGCGCTTTTGCCGGAATTTGGGTTGCCAACCAGCGCAACCAGTGGCGGCAATTTGCTCATGCTTCGATAACGGAACAGGTGATCGCGGCAGCAACTTTGCTGCGCAGCGCTATCGTCATCCGGCCAACACGCACCGCCATTGGGTCACGAAAGAACAATATGCCGCGGTGCAATGCCTCCACCAAAACGCCCTCTTCCAGCCCTAAAGAGCGCAGACGATGCGCTTCAACGCTTGGTATAGCGTGCCAATTGACCGCGCCGACACGCGCTGATTGACCAAGGGGAAGCTGATCCAGTTGCATTCGGGCTATCTGCAACCGATTCGCAATAACATCAAGGAAGAATCTTGTTTATATCGGCAATTATTGCTGCGGATATCGCAATCGGCCAATGAAACGTGACAAGCTGGGTATATATTCCTGCCGCGCTTTTGCCTGTGCTTTAACCTTTTCGAACTGCATCACATTCTCAATGCGGCGATCAAGAAATGCGCGGGTATCGGCAAAATCTTTGCTGTCATCATTCACAAAAGCCGCCAACGTACTGGCATAAACCGCCGATAGCGTTGCCCGTTTGGTATAATGATTAAAGTCGGTGGCGGTGTCCCCCGCCAGCCGCCACATCTGATCCGCCGAATGCCATCCGATTTTCGCGGTGCGCATAATGTTGCCCGGCAACGCCATAATCGCCATCGCACGGCGCAACGCTTCTTTATTGGGTGCCATAATTTCAATCCTGGTCGCCACCAGCGCCGTAATTTTGGCGCGAATTTTCATCGCGCCTAATTTTTCCGGCGGCAAACGAACGGCCATTTCGGCATCAACACTGCGTATCCAATGTTCAACCAGATCGATGGCACGGCCCTTAAACGCCAACGCTGCAATATCAGCGTCAATCCCGTAATCCGCCGCCGCTGCGTGTACGGCCGCTTCGTTCCAACCGTCAAAGGCCGCGTGCATGGCCAGTATAGGCGCCAATACTACACGGATTTCATCAAGCGTAAGATCAGCGGGGAGCGGTATAGTCATAGCGACAATATAGTCTGCGGATCTGTTTAATTAAAGCGATTATCGCGTATCCTCCGAAAGCCGCACCAGCACCAGTGCCGCCATCACCAATGCCCCGCCGATCAGATCATAAATCGTCAGCGCCTCGTCAAACGCCGCCCATCCTGCAGCTGCCGACAATGCGGGTTGCAACAGCAAGGCGAGGCCAATGACCAATGGTTTGAAATGCGACAGGGCATAGGTAAGCAAACCCTGCCCTAACACCTGCGAGCTTAACGCCAAGATGATAAGCGGTGTCCAATTGAACGGCAAAACCTGTTCCCCCGCAACAATGGCGGCAGGCAGCATGACCATAGCCGCAACCATTGTGGCAAGGCTAAGTGCGCCCCAACTTTCGGTAGATGCGCGGGCACGGATCATCAGGACCAGATAAAGCGCGTAAAAAATGCCCCCCACAAGGCTTAACAAATCGCCGATTAAATTCAACGGCGACAACTCAAAACTTTGCCCCATCAGCAATGCCGCGCCCGCAATTGCCAAAAATGTCGCGGCTATCTGCATGCGTTCCGGCAATTTTCGCGATAAATATATGCCATAAAATACCAGTAATATGCTGGCGCAGTTGGCAAATAAGGTGGCGTTGGCCATTTTGGTGTGAAAAATGCCAATATGCCAAACGAGAATATCTATACCAAATGCGGATCCGGCGAATATCAGCAACCATAATATTGGCGCGGGTACACGGGTAATACGAAAGCCGGCACGATACGCAAAAAACGCCAGAAAGGGTAATGCAAGGGCAGCCCGCCAGAACCCGGTAGCTATGGGTCCAGTGTCGGCCATGCGCACGAGCAATGGTCCAAACGCAATCGCGACATTGCCAATAATTAACGCCGCAAATGCCCACCCCTTACCTGCGTTATCTGTTTGTATCGGGGCTACCTGTAAATCGGTAACCTCGGCCTCGGGCAATGGCGATTTGATAAAGATTTTCTGTTCCGTCATAAACCCCCGTTGCAAAATGCAATCTTTATCGCCACCTTCGTTTCAATCGTCGCGCAATAGCCACTGAAACACCGCGTGTCGTCAGAAATACAAAATCAACATAAGGAAATTAGACGTGTCTGAACCCGTAACATTATTCGATCCGGTCCAGTTGGGATCAATCGCGGCGCCCAACCGCGTCATCATGGCACCGCTGACACGAGGACGCAGCGAAACGGGACATGTCCCGGTTAGCGCATTGAAAGCCGAATATTATGCACAGCGCGCATCGGCAGGACTTATCATCGCCGAAGCTACCGGCATCAGTCAGGAAGGTTTAGGCTGGCCGTCCGCGCCGGGCATCTGGTCCGATGCACAGGTTGCCGCATGGAAACCGGTAACCGAAGCCGTGCACGAGGCGGGCGGGCGGATTATATTGCAATTATGGCATATGGGCCGATTGGTACACCCCGATTTTCTGGGTGGTGCGCAGCCAGTATCCTCATCGGCGACCACTGCGCCGGGATATGCGCATACCGAAAAAGGCAAGCAGGATTATGCCGAAGCCCGGTCATTGGCGCTTTCCGAAATTCCGCGTTTGATTGGCGATTATGTACATGCGGCAAAAAATGCGGTGGCTGCCGGGTTTGACGGCGTGCAAATCCATGCCGCCAACGGCTATTTGATTGACCAGTTTTTGCGCGATAACAGCAATTTTCGTACCGACGAATATGGCGGCACAGTTGGAAATCGCATCCGGCTTTTGCAGGAAGTGACGCAAGCCGTGGTGGACGCCATTGGTAAGGAGCGCGTTTCCGTGAGATTGTCCCCGAACGGCGAAAGCCAGGGCGCGAACGATAGCAACCCCATACCGCTTTTCACCGCTGCCGCCGCCGCGCTACAGGATATTGGCATTGCGTTCCTTGAACTGCGCGATGTGAAAGATTTCGGCAATTTTGGCCGTACCGATGTACCGCGCGTCTCGCCCGATATTCGCAAAGTGTTTACCGGGCCATTGGTCCTGAATCAGGAATATACCGCCGAAACCGCGCAGGCCGATCTGGATTCGGGTTTGGCCGACGCCATCAGTTTTGGCCGTCCATATATTAGCAACCCCGATCTGGTGGAGCGCCTGCAAGCGGGGGCGGAATTGACCCCAGACAATTACAAAACCTGGTATTCACCCGGTCCCGAGGGGTATACCGATTATCCCGCATTAGAAACGGTTCCGGCGCAGTGATGGTGACAGAATAGCAATGGCGAAAACAGCATGATCGAAGGCGGCGTGACAGAATTACCCCTGGGGTTATGGGTCATTTTGGGCCCCGCCGTTTTGTTCGTCATTCTGGCTTCATGGGAGTTCCTGACGCCAAGGCGGACATTGGCATTGGGGCGATATCCGCGCTGGGTGACCCACGGTGTATTTTTTGTTATAAATGCCGCGTTGGGGCGGTTATTACTGTCTGTGGTAACCGTGGCCAGTGCCGCTGCATGGGCGCAGTCGCGCGGTTTTGGTGTCTTTAACCTGACGTCATGGCCCGTCATCACCGAGATATTGCTGGCGTTTATCGTGCTGGATTTTGCGGTCTGGCTGCAACATATACTGATGCACAAATCACCGCTTTTGTGGCGCATGCACAAGGTACATCACAGCGACCGTGATCTGGACGTGAGCAGCGCCTTGCGCTTTCATCCATTCGAGCTTGCCGTATCGGTATTATACAAGTCGGCATGGGTCGCGGTTTTGGGTATATCTGTTGAAGCGGCGGTTGTGTTTGAACTTTGGTTGTCGGCAAACGCGCTGTTCAATCATAGCAACATCGCATTGCCGCGGTGGTTGGACCGCGCCATGCGGCGCATATTGGTTACGCCCGATTATCATTTTGTCCATCACAGCGTTCACGTGCGCGAACAGAACAGCAATTTTGGTTTTGCGCTGACGATATGGGACAGGATGGCGGGTCTATACCGCGCCGAATCCGCAGATGGATGCGATCAGCAGATTGTGGGATTATCAGATGCGCAGGATGATCGCCCGGGCAAGGCGATGTGGAGCTTTCTGCTGCCGCTGCGATAGGCCGATACGATAAATACCTATTCCCAGGCCATCTCAGCGGTAACCAGACCAGGATCGGTTATCATCATTAACCGCCGCATTGCAATACGGGCTAGGTTTTGCGTCTCGGTTTTGCGCCGCGCCGCTGCGACGGGAACATATGCGGCTGGCCGGATCATCTCCGCATCATAGGCATCGGCAATAATCAGTCCAGCGCGTTCCGGAAGAAACGCAGGCCTTTCAAACGGCGATACATCAAATCCGGCTGGAACGGCCCAGAAATACCGGTCACAATATTCCAGATAGTCCATCCATTTCTGGTCACCCGTTAAATCCGCCTTGGAACATTTAATCTCGACAATGATAATCTCGCCCTTGGCATTGATTCCCATTAAATCGGCACGGCGATGGTTGCGCAACGTAACCTCGGGTTGCACCAAAATCTGGTGACGCGCAAATAAACGCCCGACGCCGCGCGCAATTGCAGCAGCGCCTTGCGCTGTTAAGGGTGCGCCTTGCGCTGGTGACGATTTATCTGGCGCAATTGTAAATGCGCCCGGCTGGCTTGGTGGTATATCGATTACGGCAGGCGAATATCCAGAAGACGGCAAGGTAACGGGCGTTGAGCTTATCTGATTCATGACGCGATGCTAGAACGTAATAAGAACAAAATAAAGGCCCCTGTTAAGGAGCCTCTATATTTTTACAAATGCAACTTTATTCAAGTTGCCGGATGCGTTGCGTTTGCAATCAACGGTAAAATACGTGCTGGTCAACCGATCCGATGCGTTTCAGTTTCCAGCCGGGAGAAACATATCTGGCATGAAAGAATAATGCGCCTTCTACAGGGCTTTTCCAAGCGCCGTTGCGGGCAATTTTAGTAATCGCAACAGCATTTTTCCAATGCACGCCGTTTTTGTCAATACGCGGCATCTGTCCGCCGCGTACAAAGGAGAACTGGCTTTTCTGGAATACAACGCCGCATAATGTCGAAGCGAAACGCCCTGATTTGGCGCGTTCCATGACGACTTTTGCAACGGCAAGCTGTCCGGCAAGCGATTCGCCTTTGGATTCGAAATATACTGCTCCAGCCAAACAATGCGATTCGGCGTCCAATGTGCCGCTCGTATTCTGAATACGAACCAACTCGGCCAAAGAAGAAGCCGTGCGATTGTCACGCTCTGTCTGTTCAGTATCAGCTTCCGGCGTTTCAGCGGGGATATCAATCGGTTCGAGCATCCCGATACCGGGCGTGAACACAACGTCACCATTTTTTTCGATTGTCATTGCAACCGTTGGCTGGGTTGCGCGTTCTTTTTCAGTGAGATCCGATGCCAATATGGCTGGATCGATCATGATGGTTTCAGCCGCTATAGCGGCGTTGCTTTCGGAGTTTCCGATCGCAAATGTCGGGTCGGCGTAGATCGCTGCCGCAGACAGTGTAGCAAAAATGGCCGCGTATGACGCAGCCCGGGTAAGTTTCAACATTGTTTTATCAATTGTGCGGCTGCACCAGCAAGGAGGCCAGTTTGTGTACTGTACCTAAAAGGCCCCCTGTTTGTTACATCCGGCTCGCGTGTTTTCCTTGGGCACCCCTTTTTGTGACCCGCTGGCAACCTTCGCTATCAGTGATGTGGCATTTATTGTGCAGCGCAGCAATGTCAATCCCCGGAATTCAAAAGTCCGTCCAACCGTTCGCCGTCTGCGGTGTCCAGTTCAATTACCCATAAATCAGGATCGCGCTGCACCCGTTTTTCGATCAATTCTGCCACTGATTGCGCTGTCTCTGGTGCCGTAGAATCAAAACTCTGCCACGCGTTTTTACCATCAAGTGACGGAAAACGCTCATATATCACTGGATGCGCGCCGCGGATCAATCCAACCAGCATGATTGCGCCAGAGGTTGCATCTCCCTTGTGTAAAACGGCGGCGAAATCACCGCCGGCATTTGCCATGCGGATAAACGCACTGACCTGCACATGCGTAGCCAGACGTGCCTCTATTGCCACGCTTTTATCCCCACGGCGTATTAAGCCGCGTCACGTTCTTCGGACAGCGCAAGCAACGCAAACAGAGCAGCAGCATCAGCGGCCCCGCGCAATTGGCGGCAGCTTTTTTCGTCGCGGAACATGCGTGATATTTCCGCCAAAGCACGCAAATGTGACGCACCGTCATTGGCAGGCGAGATCAAGCCGAATACTAGATCAACCGATTTGTCGTCGATTGCATCATAATGCACCGCCTTATCGAGGCGCAAAAATACGCCGATGGGCGCATCTATACCTGCGATTTTGCAGTGCGGTATCGCGGTTCCGCCGCCAAAACCGGTTGGGCCCAGCCGTTCCCGCTCATCCAACCCTTCGTGAACGGAAGCTGCGTCCAGCCCATAGTTTTTTGCGGCCAGCTCTGCCAGCTTGTCCAGTATGGCAGCCTTATTTGCGCAATGTATGCCGGTCGCAACGGCTCCATCGGCAAGAGTTGAAGTGATTCGAATCATAGTCCAAATTCTGTACAGGCGAGTTTTCAAACAAGCCGATATAGCCCCAAATTATTGTTAATGTTCATAAAAACTGGCGGCGCGTAGATTGTCTTATGCAGCCGATCTCGGTTCTACCCAGCCTATCGTGCCATCTTCGCGGCGGTACACCATATTATGCCTGCCTGTGCCAGTGTTTTTAAACAACAGAGCAGGCGTATTGCGCAAATCCATCATCATAACAGCGTCGGATACCGTCGATTCAGGAATATCGGTTGCCATTTCGGCAACGATTACGGGTGCACCGATAACCTCGGCCTCGTCCTCGAAATCCTGCCCATTGAATACAGTATAAGCAGCTTCCTCTTGTTTCAATGCGTATGCGGATTGTGTGTGATGGTCCTGCAACCGCCGCATATAACGGCGCAACTGTTTTTCGATCCGGTCCGCTGCGGCATCAAAAGCAACATGCGCGTCGGGCGCATCAGCCCGGCCTTTCAGCACCAAACCTTGCATAACATGACACACAATATCGCAAGTGAAACGGTCATGCGGCGCTTTGCCAAAAGTGGCATGCGCCGAAAGCGCTTTGGAAAAATACTTGTTCGCGATGCCGGAAAGCCGCGTCTCTACGTGCGTTTGTAAGGCAAGTCCTGTTTCAACCTGATGACCCGAAACCCGTATTTCCATCGCTTTTCTCCTTTTGTGCATATTACGATTGTTTGAAAGTGTGTGCCGCGCAATGTTGGTTCACTGTAATTTTCAGTTCACGCGGCCAGTATCGAGCCAGATCGCCTCCTTTATACCGGCGATCATCCCGCCATGTTTTTCCAATTCTTCTGTGCTTGCGTGATGCGGACGCGGAGCGCGAAACGGCCTGTTCTGTACCAGGGTGTTTGAACTGTCACTTGCGCCGGCCCCTTGCATATCCGCTTCTGCGGTAAGACCCAGACCAATTTGGCGGCCACCAGTAAGTTCGATATATAAATGCGCCAGCAATTCTGCATCCAGCAACGCGCCATGTTTCACGCGGTGGCTGCGGTCAATTCCGTATCGCGTGCACAAAGCGTCGAGCGACATTTTAGCGCCGGGATGTTTGACGCGCGCAATCGCAATAGTGTCGATCATCCGGCCCATATCAACCGGACTATGGCCGCAATTTTGCAGCTCCATATTCAGAAAGCCGAAATCGAAACTGGCATTATGCGCAACCAGCGGCGCATCGCCCAAAAACCGCAATAAATCAGGTGCTTTTTGAACGAACAGCGGTTTATCGGACAAGAATTTTTCGGAAAGACCGTGCACTTGTTCGGCCGCCGAGGGAATCGCGCGGCCTGGGTTGAAATAACAGTGGAATGTTTCTCCGGTCATCACCCGGTCCACCATCTCAATACATCCTATTTCAACCATTCGGTCCCCGTTTTGGGGATCAAATCCGGTTGTTTCGGTATCGAAGATTATTTCTCTCATTCTTTGGAAACTATCGGCTCATTTTTTTTGATGCGCAAGGCCTGCGCGCAGCTTTTGTAGAATTTTCTGTAACTGGCTGCGTGTGTCGTCATAGCTTTGCGACGTATCAATTATGTAATCGGCTAGCACCCGTTTTTCGGCATCGGGTGTTTGTAGCGCCAGAATCTGTGCAAGTTTCTCCGCCGTCATTCCCGGCCGCGCCAAAACGCGGTCTTGTTGCACCCCGGCTGGCGCGGATACCACAATGACGGCATCTACATTGTCCGCTCCACCTCTTTCAAACAGCAATGGTATGTCGAACACTATTATATCATCACTGTGATGCGCATCCAGAAATGCCATACGCTCCTGCGCGACAGCAGGGTGGATGATCGATTCAAGCCGTTTAAGTTGGGCCGGATTGCCCAAAACCGCTGCGCCCAATTTTTGTCGGTCAACGCCGTTTTCAGTTGTTGAACCAGCGAAGGCAGCTTCAATAGCAGGCACCAAAGCGCCGTTTGGTCCCTGTAATCTATGCACCGCCGCATCGGCATCAAATACCGCAACACCGGCATCTTCAAACATTTTGGCTACCGTTGATTTGCCCATTCCTATCGAACCTGTCAGGCCAATGATAAAAGGCATGGGGCCTTCAGTCATGCTATTAACTTTGCGCGCAGCTCATCTTCCAGATCCGCGGGCGGCGCTTGTCCGAAAAACAGCTCGAATGCCAAGGCCGCTTGGCCGATCAACATGTCCAAACCGTCCACAGTATCAAGCTGTCTTGTTTTGGCCGCTTTTAACAATGCCGTTTCCAATGGCGCATAAACAAGGTCATATACCAACGCTTCACTAGGCAGCGGCGACAGGTCGATCTCCAGCGGCTCCTGCCCCTTCATGCCCAGTGGACTTGCATTGACCAGCAAATCCGCTTTCGGAAGGCGCGCATTCATCGGTAACACCTGTCCTTTCAGGCCGAATTGCGCAAGCAAACCAGCCGCCTTCAATCCGCTACGCGACAATATAGTTACATCGCCAATGTCGGCCTGCGCCAGTGCAAACAGGGCAGCACGGGCCGCACCGCCGCTGCCAATCACAATCGCGCGCGCGCCCGCCAATTCTATATCGGCGATTGGCGCATAAAATCCGCCCGCATCGGTGTTCGTGCCGATCAATGCGCCGTCACTGCCGCGAAACACGGTATTGATGGCCCCGATTGAATTGCGTACATCTCCTGGATCGGTCACATGGTCCAGCGCCGCAATCTTATGCGGGATCGTGATATTGCAGCCGCGCCAGCTGTCGTCACCCCGGCGTTCATCAAAATATCCGGCAAGTGCGTCACTGGCGACGTGATGTGCGGAATAATCAGCCACTATTCCCAAGGCGCTTAACCAAAACTGGTGAATAATCGGCGATTTGCTATGTCCGATAGGATCACCGATAACTTCGGCATAAGGGCTCATGACAGCAAGT
>JANOKA010000057.1:0-20031 GCA_031418995.1 Sphingomonadales bacterium
GCTGCGCACCGTATCAACCAGCTTAATCAACCATTCAACCTCTGCGGTGGCCTCCGCATCAACCGCTGCTTTGGGCTCGGGCCATTTCGCGTGGATGACATCATATTTGCGGGGGCGAGCGGGGTCGGCCATCGAATGCCAGAGCTCTTCGGTAATGAACGGCATGAACGGGTGCAGCATCACCAATATCTGGTCAATTACCCAGCCTGCAACTTCGCGGGTTTCGGTCGCGGGCAATTCTTCCCCGTTTCGGGGAGGATTTAGTACCGGCTTGATAAGTTCCAGATACCAGTCACAAAACTGGTCCCAAACGAAGTGATAGATGGTGTCGGCCATGCCATCAAAACGCAGTTCTTCAAACGCACGGTTCAGCTTGGTCAAGCATTCGGCAACCTCGCCGATGATCCATTTGTTGACAGCGAGTTCCGCTTTGGGCGCAGATATCGCGTGCGATCCCACTATGCCGTTCGACTGCGCAAAACGCGCTGCATTCCAAAGCTTAGTGGCGAAATTGCGGTATCCAGCAACGCGGGCCTCATCCATTTTAATGTCGCGGCCTTGGCTTTCCATTGCCGCCATGAAGAAGCGCAACGCATCCGCGCCATATTGGTCAATCAGCCCCAGCGGGTCGACAGTATTGCCCTTTGACTTTGACATTTTGGAGCCATCGGCCGCACGAACGAGGCCGTGCAGGTACAGCGTCTTCCACGGCACTTCTTCCATGAAATGCAACCCCTGCATTGCCATCCGTGCATCCCAGAAAAACAGGATGTCAAAGCCGGAGATCAGGACGTCGTTCGGGTAGTGGCGCTGGAGCATCGACTGCCCCAAATCCTCCCCGGAACGGGGAGGTGGCAGCCCGTCAGGGCTGACGGTGGGGTCCCACTTATCCGCGGGCACAGCATTTGCGGAGAGCTGGGCCCCCTCCACCACTTCGTGGTCCCCCTCCCCGTTCCGGGGAGGATTTTCCTGCGGCCCCTCAGGCCAACCCAATGTCCCAAACGGCCAAAGCGCCGAGGAAAACCATGTGTCGAGGACGTCGTCGTCGCGGTAAATGGCTCGAGGGTCTGTCGTATCTGGTGCCTGTTTGTTTGACTCATAGACGTTGTCGAAATCGACCCCGTAATACGCAGCAAACTGCTTTCGAGCTTCTTCTTCAGTTTCGGCAACAACTATATGTTGCGGTTCTCGGCCTGGCTTGAAAGCCCTTATCATTGCATGACCTGCACCATAGTAATTTATTTCGTCGCGGCTCGGCCCATACCAAGCCGGAATCCGATGCCCCCACCACAGCTGCCGCGATACACACCAAGGCTGGATGTTCTCCATCCAGTTGAAATAGGTCTTCTCCCAAGATTTTGGCACAATATCGAAACCGCCACCCGCCTTACCCTTGCGCGCCGCCTCAATCGCGGGCTTGGCAAGCGTCGCGGCATCGACATACCATTGGTCGGTCAGCCACGGCTCCACTACCTGCCCCGAACGATCCCCAAACGGCGTTTGGATGACGCGGTCTTCGATTTTTTCCAGCAAACCAAGCGCATCAATCGCCTCGACGACCATCTTGCGCGCATTTGTTGCTTCACCCTCAATGCCAAAACGGTAAAGCCCGATATAAGCTTCGGGAATTAAGCCGTCGGAAGTTTGCACAACGCGGCCCTCGGCACCGAGCATATTCAACATTTCGCTCGCCTTAAACCCGGCCCTTGTTTGGGAAATACGTTTGCCGACTTCAAAGTCGTTGAAATCATGCCCCGGCGTGATCTTTACAGCACCGCTGCCCAGTTCGGGATCGGCATGTTCATCGGTGACAATCGGGATCAGACGGCCCGTAATTGGCAGGCGGACATTCTTGCCGACCAGATGCGCGTAGCGTTCATCGGCGGGGTTCACCGCGACAGCCATATCGGCGAGCATCGTTTCCGGCCGCGTGGTGGCGACGCTAATAAAACCGCTGCCGTCTTCCAACGGATAGCGGAAATGCCAGAATTTGCCGTTGATCTCGCGCGCTTCAACCTCAAGGTCGGAAATCGCGGTTTTCAGGCCCGGATCCCAGTTCACCAGCCGTTTGTCGCGGTACAGCAGGCCTTGATTATACAGGTCGACGAAAACCTTGATAACGCCCTTGGAAAACCCTTCATCCATCGTGAAGCGTTCATTTTCCCAATCCATCGAACAACCCAGCCGCCGCAATTGGCCCGTAATTTCGCCGCCGCTTGCCTGCTTCCACTCCCAAACCTTGGCAATGAATTCTTCGCGGGTGAAATCGGTGCGTTTTTGTCCCTTGGCATTCATCTGCCGCTCAACCACCATCTGCGTCGCAATGCCCGCATGGTCCATGCCAACCACCCACAGCGCATCCTTACCCTGCAACCGCGCATGACGGATCAATATGTCCTGCAGCGTATTATCTAGCGCATGGCCGATATGCAGGCTTCCGGTCACATTCGGCGGCGGGTTAACGATGGTATAGGGCTGCGCATTCGGACGATCAGGGCGAAACGCGCCGGTGCTTTCCCAATACGCATACCATTTCGCCTCAATAGCGGCGGGAACAAAATTCTTGTCGATAGTCATGTGACTTCCCTTAGCGAGGTAGTCTCAAAATGCCAATTTTTCTGAATGCTCCTAAATTTCTAGCATGTAGATTCCTGAATCAGCCAATATCGACTTCATATCCTCAGGCAATTTTGAATAACAATTAAGTCCGGCGCCAAACCATTCAGCAATGAGATCTGGCTTTCCATCCGAATTATCAAAAATGAAACATTCATCAACATGTTGTAAAAACCAAGCAAGCTGTTGAAAGGACCGCTCCCTTCGCTTTACTATTTTTTCAGCTGGTACATTATGCCCACCTTCGGACACTCTAATTTGGATACGCTTTGTCTGTAATTCAGCAGATTTCAAAACAACGTATATCATTCGAACTTCAAAGCCTGCGGCTTTCGCTTTAAGCACAATCCTTTGATACTTTGGTGAAGATAATACTGTTTCAACACCGATGGTTTGATATGCCTCAATCGAAGCTTCAAGCCATGATTCGATTCGTTGTACAGCTGCCAAGTTGGCATCATTTATTGCAATTTTTTCATGCTGCACTATTTTGGCTGTCAACAAATCAGGATTAATTATCCAAACAGAACCACCCCAACCTTCGATATCGGAACGGTTGTATAGTGAACTTTTACCGCTGCCGTTCGGACCAGCGACAATCCACAGAACAGGACGTTCAGGCTTTCGCGGAGTCGTTTGCTGCACGAGCACGCTTGCGTTGATCATCTTTTATGCGTCGAACATTTGAACGAAATGCCGCAAGCAAATCATAAGCCAAGGTTGGACTTTCTGATTGGATAACCTTCACGCGAATTTTCTCTCCATTGGGACCGTGTACAATTTTTGTGGGAAGATCGCTTGGACGAATTTTTGTTGCCTTACTTGCCATATCTAAACCTCGTATTTTAGACATAGTACATCATCAGAAATTAGCAACGACTTAACCAGCTTCATTTCTTCAAATAGCGCCCCACCCAATCAAACACGGCATTATACCATTGGATGCTGTTTTTGGGTTTCAATATCCAATGGTTTTCATCGGGGAATACCAGCAATTTGGACTCGACCCCCTGTTGTTGGAGGGCGGTAAATGCGGCCAAACTTTGCGAATACGGGATGCGATAATCTTTCTCGCCGTGGATCACCAATGCGGGGGTTTTCCATTTGGCGACATGGTTCACCGGATTCCACTTTTCCGCATCAATTCGCGTGGTCCAGGGCCCACCATTTTCCCAACTGTCGAACCACAATTCTTCGGTTTCATAGGCCATCGCCCGCAGATCAAATACGCCGGCATGGGTAACAAGACAATTGAAACGGTCGGGCCAATTGCCCTCGATCCAGTTCATCATATACCCGCCATAGGACCCGCCGAGCGCGCAGGCATTGGCCGTATCCAGTTGCGTGTCAGTTTTCGCCACCGCATCCATACCCAGTTTCAGATCCTCCAGCGGCTTGCCGCCCCAATCTTTGTTAATGCTGTCGGTGAACGCCTGCCCATATCCGGTCGACCCGTGAAAATCGATGGTAACTACCGCAAACCCTTGCGATGCCATGACGGCGGGATTCCAGCGGTACGACCAATTGTTGTTAAACGTCCCTTGCGGACCGCCATGGACAAGCAGCAATACGGGCAGTTTTCCAGTGGCATTTTGTGGTTTGACGATCTGGCCATGAACCCGGTCGCCGTTCGCGCCAGCAAAATCAAACTTTTGATAATTCACAGGATCAAGCGCCGCCAGCGCATCGGCATTCACGTTGGTCAGTCGCGTCGTTATCCCCTTTGCATCCATGTGGACAAGGTCCGATGGCGCAGCGATGCTATTGATCGCATATACCACGCCGCCATTGTTTGTCGGCACGGCCTCTGCGATATTGCCGCGCTGCGTCAGGCGCGTGACTTTACCCTTCAAATCCACGCGGTATAATGGGGTTTCGAGCACATCTTGCGCGGTGACCAGCATAGATTTGCTGTCAGCGGCCCAGATGATCGATGAAACCGAACGGTCCCATGCATCGGTCAACGGGGTTACCTTACCCGATTTCATATCACGCAGCATCAAAACCTGACGGTCGGCCTCATATGTTGGCCGTGCCATTGCGGCATAGGCAACATATTTGCCATCGGGAGACGGCGTGGGCATCGTATCGGTGGCAGCATTATTCGGCGTAGCGTTATGCACTTTACCCGTAGCTACATCCGCGTGATAAATATCCAAATTGGTCGACCGTGCTTCTTCTTTGTCGGCTGCGCGCAAGGTGAAAAACACCGATTTGCTGTCGGCGGCCCATGCAATTTCCTCGCCGCCGCCAAATGGTTTGGACGGGGCGTCACCGATCAAATCACCGTCCATGGGCTTGCCACCGGACAATATGCCATCTGTATTCAGGGCAAAGGTAAACGGACGGCTGTAATTGCCCGGCGTTTCCCACGCGTCCCAGTGGCGCACCATCAATTCACTATATTCGCGGCCCGTACCTGGACCCGGTTTTGATATATCCCCCGATGGTCCCGCGCTGCCCAGCGCCTGTGTTTCGGCGGCGCTGTCGCAATCCATTGTTGCGCATTTACGGGCAATGTCGCCCCAGATGATAAGCTTTGCGCCATCCGGGGACAGTTTGAATCCGCTCACATCGGTTTTGAATTTGCTGATTTGAACGGGCGCGTCTTTGCTGACCTGCGTGCGCCAGATTTGGTCCGAACCGCTTTCATTGCTGATATAATATAGAAACTTTCCATCTGCTGAAAATGCCGGATCATGTTCGTTATGTTCAGGCTTTGATGCGACCTTTACAGGCTGCGCCTTAGCATCGTTCAATTTCAGCAGATATATGTCGGTGCGGCCTTTGTTGGCTGCCAGATCGGTTTCGCGCAATTGATATGCCGCAACGCTGCCATCGGGCGATACGGCCAGCGCAGACAGGCGCTTCATTGACGCAAGATCGGTCGCCGTCATTGGACGCGCTGCAACCGGCATGGCGGCAAAACAAAGCGCGGAAAGGCAGGTGGAAACAGCGAGGGCGCGCACGGCGCAGATTGTGTATTTTTTCATATCCCGAATGCTAATCCCATGCCAAGCCGCGCGCAAGAAAATTGCGCAAGTCAGCAACTCCAAACAAATAGGTGAAAATGAGTTGCAAACTTTGCAACTCTCCAGCCTAGACTAGAAATTGATTTTCAAGCATATTTCGCTATGTTGCATTGCACAAGATAAGAAATAAAGGATGCATGTTCCGGGCAAAATTGACAGCTGCATTGATGCAATAGTGCAAAAATCGGCTTAACAAACAGGAACAGTAAAATGGACAAGATCATCAGCTTTTTTGCCGCGCTTTCGCTCAGCAGCCTGCTTTTTTCGGTTACTTTGGTATAATCCCGACGGGGTTCTATCAATTACCAAAAAAAGCGTATCAAAACAGGGTGGGTTTTCCCGCCCTTTTTTGTGTCTGATGTCAAAGTAACTATGTACCAAAACCCTCTGGCACGGGCCAATCGGGCGAACTGATCGCAAGCACCTTGAACAATTGCCCCATCTGGTCATCAGCCGCCAAGCGGTCCCGCGCAGCTTCAATCTCTTCGCTGCGATCCGGCGATGAGGCCGCGATATGCGCCGCACGCTGGTCTATACCCAGTGCCGTCAGCCATACCCCCTGCCCCACTGGTCCGCTGACCCGCAATTCGCGCATGTCTGCCAAATTGGCCATTTCCACAAAATTAACATGCGCGGTCAGATCATTTTTGCCGGGATTTTCGAACGGATCGGCAAAGGCATGCCCGTGCAATGCTTGCAAAGTGCTGCCCAATCCCGGTTCGGTATAGCCATAATCGATAATCAGAAGGACGCCGCCCTGTTTCAAGATACGCGAGGTCAGTTCATACAATATGCCGCTGGTTTCTGGCGCGGTTTCATAAATACTACCTATCGGCGCGCCGCGCACCGATGCCGGTACGATGTGGTCCATATTATGAATGCCGGGAACCGTAATAAACTTACCCGCCTGCCCCCGTGCAACCAGCAATTCGCGCCATCCGGCATGCGTGGCCGTCAATTGCTTTATCGGCAGCGCGTCGAAAAATTCATTGGCGACGATCAGCAAGGGACCATCGGTTGGCAGTTCTTCACATGTGCGGACAATGTTGGCGCGCGGCACCGATGCCAATTGTTTGGCGCGCAGCGCTTCGCTGGTTTCGACAAAATGCACATCCGGCGCGAAACCGAACTGTTCAACCGAACGCAGCGCATCGGCGGCCAATGTGCCGCGCCCCGGGCCCAGTTCAACATAATGGCATAGCTGCGGACGGTTGGCGCGCATCCAGATATCAGCCAGCCATAGCCCGGTCAATTCGCCAAACATCTGGCTGATTTCCGGCGCAGTGATAAAATCGCCGTCTATACCCAGCGGATCAGCGCGGTTATAATATTCTTCGTTTGCTGCGCGCATATATTCTGCAACGCTTATCGGGCCGGAACCCTCAATCTGCCGCGCTAGTTTTAGCGCAAGCTGACCGGTATCAGGCAACACTGCCGTTGCCCATGACAGGTTCTACCCGTTGCCGCCGGCCCTTTGCCGTCACGGCCAGATACAGCCCCAGCAAAACCATTGGCGCGCTCAGCCACTGTCCCATGCTCATGCCTGTTTGTTCAACCAGCCATTGCAGTTGCTGGTCCGGTTCCCGAAAAAACTCCATGGCAAACCGCGCTGAACCGTAAATAATCAGGCCAAGTCCCCATAATAAGCCGGGTTTATACCGGGCATCGGTTTTCCAGAATAATGGCCACAATACCGCCGCCATAATCAATCCTTCCAAACCAGCCTCATATAACTGGCTTGGGTGGCGGGCTACTTCGCCGCCGCCGGGAAATATCATCGCCCATGGCACATCGGTTTCTTTGCCGTATAATTCGCCATTGACGAAATTTGCCAGCCGCACAAGCACCAGCCCAAACGGGGTACAACACGCGATATAATCACAGACCCGCACGTAAGAGAGTTTATACTTGCGGCCAAACAGCCAAAGCGCAAACAGCACGCCAAGCGTTCCGCCATGCAGCGACATTCCGCCCTCCCACACACGGTAGAATTTGTTCAGCGCAAACAGGCTTTGATCGTAAAACAAGATATAGCCAAACCGTCCGCCAAGAATGACGCCCAGCGTCATATACAGGATAAGGTCATCGGCATGCAGCCGCGACATTGGCGCACCGGGCAATGTAATCAGCTTTAGCAAATACCAATAGCCCAGCATTATCATCACCAAATAGCTCAGCGAATACCAGCGCAATTGGAAAAATCCAAGGTCAAGTGCGACCGGGCTAAGACCCAGATCAGTGAAGCGGATGAAGTCGGTGGCCAGTGCCAGAAATGCAAATAACAAGATAATTCCCCGATAACTTTGACATTGCTATAGAGGCAAATAGAAGAGGTACAAAGCCCAAAGGAGAGATTCGGGATGCACACAGCACTAGATTTGGCAATTGACGCTACGGTTAAGCGGTTGATGGATAGCGATGGCCCGTTGTCGATAACGAACGTGACAAAATATGGCGTGGAAATGCCGATGTTTTCCAAAGCGCCTGCCAACCTAGCCGATTTTTACACCTATTTTTGCAGCGTCCATGCCGACAAAGAATTTCTCGTCGATGGCGATGCCCGCCTGACATTCGGCGATTGTTACAGCGCAGCGCGTACGCTTGCCGGGGGACTGGCCCAAGGACACGGACTGCAAAAAGGTGATCGTGTCGGTATTGCAGCGCGCAATTCGGCCAACTGGTTGATTGCAAATATGGCCATTGTTCTGGCAGGCGGCGTGTCCACCTTACTGAACGGATGGTGGACCGGCGCGGAATTGGCCGACGGTATCCGCATGGTCGATTGCCGGATTATCTTGGCCGATGAACAGCGCGCGGCACGGCTGGCCGGCTTGGATATCGGCAACGCCGAAATCATCCTATTCGAACATGATGTTCCGGCATTGACCGGGCTTTCGGCATTGCTCGCAAAGGGCGGCGGTATTGAAACGCCTATGCCCGCGATAGAGCCCACGGATGTCGCAACTATATTATATACGTCGGGATCAACAGGACAATCAAAGGGCGCCTATTCCGATCACCGTGCCGTGGTGCAAGGTACAATGAGCTATGTCGGACAATCGATGGTGTTTTTCGAAATCCTGAGCGCTGCAGGAACGGCATTGCCCGCACAGCCGGCTGCGCTGGTCAACGTCCCGATGTTCCACGTCACGGCATCTGTGCCATTGATCCTGCAAAGTTTTGCGATTGGCCGTAAATTGGTGCTGATGCCCAAATGGGATGCAGAGGAAGCGATGCGGCTGATCGAAAAAGAGCGGATTTCCTATTTTGTTGGCGTTCCCTTGATGAGCATCGAAATTGCCACCCATCCAAACCGTCATAATTATGATCTGACCAGTTGCACGGCCTTTGCCGCTGGCGGCGCGCCCCGTCCGGTCGATCATGTCAAAAAAATCCGCAAAGAAATGGCGCATGCCTTTCCGTTATTGGGATACGGCTTAACCGAAACCAACGGCGTGGGTTGCGGCAATTTTACCGAAAACTATCTAGCGAAACCAGAAAGCACTGGCCCCGCCACCAAGCCGCTCGTCGATGTACAAATGCTGGATGATGACGGCAATATCCTGCCGCAGGGTGAGCGCGGCGAAGTTTGCATTCGCACCATCGCCAATTTCAGCGGATATTGGAATAATGAAGCTGCGACCGAGGCGGCATTCACCAAGGACGGCTGGTTCCGCACCGGCGACATTGGCTATCTGGACACCGAGGGCTATCTTTATATTGTCGACCGAAAGAAAGACATCATCATACGGGGCGGCGAAAATATTAGCTGTCCCGAGGTCGAAGCAGCGGCATATGAACACGACGCAATTGCCGAGCTTTCCGTTTTCGGTATCGCAGATGAACGATATGGCGAGGTGCCCGGACTTGTATATCATTGCAAATCGGGTTCTTCGGTCGCGCCGGATGAATTGAAAGCATTTATTGGCGCAAGGCTCGCCCCGTTCAAAGTTCCGGTTCATTTCTGGCATGCCGAAGACGCATTGCCGCGTCTGGGTACGCAAAAAATTGACCGCGTTACATTGCGCCGCGAATATAATGAAAAATGTTTGTCGTCGTCCTGAAGCTTTGCATAAGCGGCATGCACCGACTATTACAGGAACATGGCATATGGTTTGGAAAAAATATCGGGGCAGCGATCAATAATTGACCGCAGTGCGATTGCAGAAGCAATTGATGCGGTTATTGCCAGCAATAGCCCCGCGCAGCATCGCGGTAAAATTGTGGCATTGTTGCAGGCTGCCCTCGCAAATGGCCGCACCGAAATTTCCGGACGGTTAAAGGTCGACCCGGCACGCGGGCATCAAGCGGCGGCAGAACAGGCATTTCTGGTCGATCAGCTGGTCCGGCTGATTTACGATCATGTCACCGCAAATGTCTATGCTGCCGCCAATCGTAGCAGTTCTGAACGTTTGGCATTGTTGGCTGTCGGTGGTTATGGACGCGGCGAAATGGCCCCCCACAGCGATGTTGATATCGCATTTATTACACCGCACAAGCGCACATCATGGACCGAACAAGTTGTCGAGGCGATGCTGTATTTCCTTTGGGATTTGAACCTGAAAGTCGGGCAATCGAGCCGGTCGCTTGATGAAACCGTCAAAATGGCATTGGAAGATTCCACCATACGGACAGCGTTGCTGGAAAGCCGTTTCATCTGGGGCGACCAAGATGTTTATCAGGCCGCATCCGGGCGGTTTTGGGCGGAGGTCGCGCATAAAACAGCACCGGAGTTTATTCGCCTGAAAATGGCAGAGCGCGATGCACGGCACAAACGTATGGGGGACAGCCGTTATGTTGTGGAGCCCAATATCAAGGACGGTAAAGGCGGCCTGCGCGATTTGCATACCTTGTACTGGATCGGAAAATATATCCACCGCGTCCGAACCGCATCCGAATTGGTCGGTGTCGGATTACTGACCAAACAGGAATATGGACGGTTTCGTAAAGCCGAAAATTTCCTGTGGGCCGTGCGCTGCCATATGCACGATATCACGGGCAGAGCGGAGGACCGTTTAACCTTTGATCTGCAACGCGAAGTGGCTGAACGCATGCATTTTGCCGACCGCCCCGGCCAATCCGCCGTTGAACGGTTCATGCAATATTATTTCCTGAATGCCAAAACCGTGGGTGATTTGACCGGGCTATTTTTGGCGCATCTGGATGAAACGCTTGCAAAAAAAGGACGGCGTTTTTTTCCCACACTGGGCAGACGTCCCAGTAAATTGAACGGTTTTAAACTCGACCGCGGACGGCTTGCGCTGCCCGAGGATGATTTTTTTCAGAAAGATCCGGCACGGCTGGTTGAAATTTTTCAATTGGCGGACAAATTTGGCCTGGAAATTCATCCGATGGCGATGCGTGCGGCGCAACGCGATGGGAAATTGATCGACGCCAAGATGCGCAGCGATGAACGCGTAAACGCCATGTTTATGGATGTGCTGACATCGCAGCGTGATCCGGAAACCGTATTGCGATGGATGAACGAATCCACCGTATTTGGCCGTGTTGTACCTGATTTTCAACGCGTGGTCGCGCAAATGCAATTTGATATGTACCATCATTATACCGTCGATGAACATACCATCCGTGCGATTGGATTGCTCGCCGAAATTGAAAAAGGGGATCTGAAAGAAGACCATCCGCTGTCTACGGCAATTATGCGCAAGATCATCGGGCGGCGGGTATTGTTTCTGGCAACTTTGCTACACGACATAGCCAAGGGACGCGGCGGTGACCATAGCGTGATTGGCGCGGATATCGCGCTCACGCTGTGTCCCCGCCTCGGCCTATCACCCGCTGAGACGGAAACGGTTTCGTGGCTGGTCCGGCATCATTTGCTGATGTCGGCGACGGCTTTCAAACGCGATCTTTCCGATTTTAAAACAATCCTTGATTTTGCCCATGTGGTGAAATCGCCGGAAAGGCTGCGATTGTTACTCGTGCTGACTGTCGTGGATATCCGGGCTGTAGGTCCTGGCATATGGAACAGCTGGAAACGGCAATTGTTAAGTGATTTGTTCGAGGCAACCGAGGAAGTGCTGCGTCTGGGCCATAAACAGCGCGGCCGCGATGAGCGGATTACGGCGAAGAAAGAATTGCTAAATACCCGGCTTGGCCTTGCAAAATCAGCTTTCGATAAATTGGCAAAGCGCATGCCTGCCCCCTATTGGATTGCTGAGCCCGATGACATTATCGAACGCAATGCACGGCATCTGCTGGCTAGCGAAGGCGCTGATCTGGCTATTGACGCCTGTTATTATGCCGAGCGCGGAGCGACGTTGATCACGGTATATGCTGCGGATCATGCCGGATTATTTTACCGGATCGCAGGCGCAATCCATCTGGCAGGCGGTAATATTATCGATGCGCGTATTCACACCAGTTCGGACGGTATGGCGCTCGATAATTTTCTGGTGCAGGATCCGTTTGGCAATCCGTTTCGCGAGGCATCCCAAATTGATCGGTTGCAACAAGCGATTACAGACACATTGGAAAATCGGGGAAGGTCCTCGCCCAGCCTGAACAGTAAGCCCGTGGCGCTGCGCCGTGCAGAAGCATTTGATATTGCGCCTGCTATTTTGGTGGACAGCAATGCCTCCAACCGGTTTACGGTTATTGAGGTGAATGCGCGTGACCGGCCCGCGTTGCTGTATAATCTTGCGTTGGCGCTATTTCAGTCCAAGGTCACATTGCACAGCGCCCATATCGCCACCTATGGCGAACGCGCCGTTGATACATTTTACATTACAGACCTGTTTGGCAGCAAAATCGAAAGCAAAGCAAAGCTGAAAGCCATTGAAAGCCGCCTGCTTGCAGCAGCAGAAGGTCCGGTTGCAGCGGATTTGCTTTCGGTAGCATAAGGTTGAATACACGCAGCTGTTAGTAATAGCGGCGTTGCGTTGATTTAGTACTACGTCTCTTCATCGCTGCTTATGCGGTATGGCTGTCGATAATTGGTATCCAGCGTGAGACGGGGGGTGGATCATTTGATGCAGATAAATCTTTATGCCCAAACGTTTTTGAACCTGCCCGTGTGAATGCAGGTGACAAAAAAAGGGCCAGTCTTGCGACCAGCCCTTTTTCAATTCATTAAAGCGTGTAGCTTTAGTTGCCCGAACCAGGTCCGTAGCTAACTTCAACACGGCGGTTTTGCGGTTCACGCTCACCATCGGCTGTTTGTACGCGGGGTGCAGCTTCACCAAATGCTTCTGCTGCAATCGCGCCGCCCATGACACCCTTGGATTCAAGATATCCACGGACTGTCGCGTTACGACGTTGTGACAAACCAACGTTATATTTTGTTGTACCCGAACGGTCAGCGTGACCGGCAAGCATAACTTTCGCGCTACCGCAATTTGCATATTGAGCAACCGCATTGTCCAGAACCGAAGCGGCATCAGGACGCAGATTGGACTGATCCCAATCGAAGAACACGATATAAGGTCCCGTGTTGCAAACCTTTGGAGCTGGCGGCGGTGGTGGTGGCGGTGGTGCCACTACGACTGGTGGAGGAGGCGGTGCCACTGGCATCGGCTCAGGCTCACCGCCGAAGTTATATATTAAGCTACCAAGCAAGGAATGCGAACGCATTTCTGTCTTAATATTGCGACCAACGTTATCAACCAGATTTACTTTGCCGGCATTGAAATAGCGATATTTCAAACCAACATCCCAGTTGTCGCTGATAGGTGCGCGGATGCCAGCAAGTGCTTGCCATGCAAGACCTGTATCCGAATCATCTACCCAATTGCCAATCGACGCATCGATGCTGTTATCAAGCTGCACGCGAGCAACGCCGATACCAGCGCCTACAAAACCCTGTACGCCGTCATCATCACCAAAATCGACCATACCATTTACCATGAACGACAATGCACTCAAATCACCAGCAGATGCAGCAACGCCGGAAAATCCATTAATTGTCGTACCGGACGCGATTACGTCCTTCGGATCCGCTTTCTTGTAAGCAACTTCTGTTTCCAGACGGAAACCGCCAAAGTCATAACCAACAAGTCCGCCAAAATCATAACCGGTGCGGCTGTCGATTTCGATACCGTCTTTAACAGCACCAACGTCTAGTTTAAGGTCTTCGACGATCATTGCACCGCCATCAACTCCAACGTACCACTGGTCATCACGAGCCAATGCTGGTGACGCCAGAGCGGTGGAAGCGAGTGCTAGTGTTATAGCAAGCTTACGCATCAACTTTCCCCTTCTTATATAATAGGAATAAAATTCGAGAATGTCCTACTACCGAGTCTGCGAAATTGATGCAAGCCTACAATACCCCTTACTGTTGCTAAAATGTCTCCATTTTTTGCTTTTTTAGCGAAATTATGGCCATTTCAAAGCGAGTTGGCTTTCTGTTACATGAACAAGCTACCATTTTGCCGCATGATGAAAAGAATCGCTGATACGGCTGCTCGCGCTTCAATATCTACAACTGTACCTCCCGATGGATCGGATATTGCCGATGGCTCTTGCCAAGTTTCTGCGCGCCGCACCATTTGGCTTTGCGTTGCTGAATTCCAGATACGCATGCCCTCGGCTGGAACAAGATACCGCCAACTGCCGCCTGTCCAGCATGCAATCTGGCCTGTTTTGGCAAGCCATGCACCCTGTGACGCTGCGCCGATGAGCCAGCATTTTCCGGCGTCCGCTTCATTTAGCAAACTTGGCGGTGTCGCCAGTTCTTGTTGCACAGAGGGGCTAATCAGCGCATCAATCAGCGTGAGTGCTTCGTTATGGGTAATTTCTTTTTGCGCCTGACCCACCGCCAGAAACGGCAATTGATGGCGCGAGGTTTGCATTTGGGGCATGATATTTCACCTTATGTGATTTGAATATATTGGCAGAATTAGAAGGACTTTGCCGTTAACCCGGCGCGATAAATTGTAATGATACAGGCGCAGATTGATTATACCGTCCAATTTGCGCAATTTCAAAAGTCAGTTGCTGGCCCGGAAACACGCCCCATGCCGTCAATTGCGCCGGATCTATTACCCATTCTGCGTTGTTTACGGTTTCGGATGCTATAATCTGTCCATCCTTATAAACGGTTATATTAAAAGCCAAATTGCCTTCAATCATGGGGACATCGACATAATCCTGCCAGCCCGGATCAATTCGGGTCCGGCGCACCCATTTCAGCAGCAAACCTCCACTTGGCGTTGGCTGTGCTGACGCATGCACGGGCGCGAATGGGCGAATGGCATGGCCCGTCACTTGGATATTAGCGCCAGCAGGAACCGCATCTCCAATACCCAAGGCTTCGGCGTTTATAGTGCTGCCGATGCCCGTATATGCAGAGTCAATGGTAGCAATAGTGTCTGTTTCCAACAGCACAAATGCTTCGCCGGGCAAATGCGAAGCGATTGCGTTTTCGGTACCGTAACAACCGCGTTGCAACAGACTGAGGCTATAACGGTTTTCGCCCAAATATGTGCAGGTTCCGGCCCGGATAACTTCACCGCCAATCCAGCATAAGCTGGCATCGCGCTGCAATGGATCACCAGCACCAGCAGGCCCAGAACCAGCAGGCAGCGTCATGCCGCCGTGCAGTAACTGCACCGTCAGCGTATTTTGCGTATCAATCAGCCATGGTGAGTGCGCCGCCAATGTACCCGCCGCCGTTCCCATGACCGCGGGCGCAGCGGTAATTCCAATCTCGGTTAATCCATTCGCCGTTTGCAGCGACAATGCCGCAACCCGCCACGCAGGCAAAGTTCCCGCTGCGGCGATTGCCACAATGGGCTGCGCCGGATCGGTATTGCCCAGCGCGGGCAAATCCATCAAAGTCAAACGCGTTTGCCCGGCCTGCGTATCGCGCGGCGGCACAATTATCCCGGCGTCAGCATCGTATATACGGTCGGGATAGATACCGGCCATACGCTGCGCCGATATTCGCACTGCGCCCAAAACATGTTCGATTTCGGTAATCTGCCAGCGCCCGTCGCCGCCAACATCCAGAAAATAGTCCCCCGCTTTTAAGGCATTTTCGCAAATTGCCGCATACCCGGTCCACTGGTCGCGGCTTTTGTACATTTGCAGCAATTGCAAATCGGCCAGCCGCCGCGCGGCGTTTGCATCCAGCGATGCGGGCAGGTCAATTTGTGTGGCAACGCGTCCCGCATCGGAAATCTGGCTGCGCTGCACCCCTGTTTGAAAATCACGTGCGGGTTCATAATACCGCAAAGATATAGCCTGCGGTAATTTACCGAACGGACCCCTACGGCGGCGAGGCGTATCAAATTTCGAGTTATCGGACCGCGCCGCAACCGCAATATTTGCAAAACTCTCTGAACCATCCCACCAGTTTTGCAAAATAAGCCCATTGTCATCGGGCCGCAGTGTTAACGGCATATTATCAAACAATGGCGCAAGAGCGCTGCGCACGTCGCCTCCCTCCAACGCATATCCCAAAACGGATTCCGTGCTGACACCTGTGATATTGCCGCCCGAAATCGTCGCAGCAATTTCAGTTACTGCCACGCTGCTGTCGCGTTCAAAAACCTCGAACGTTAGCGACGGTATGCGATTGCCAAAATCGGCTAGCTCCATATCCTCAAACACGGCGTAACATAGCCCCCTAAAGGCCGGGCACGAACCGCCGCCTTGCGCCGATGCGATCAAGGGGTCAGCGGCTTGATCGTCATGTCCAGCATAAAAGCGGAAACCAGTGCTCGATTTGAAATCTCCCGTTGCCCCGCGCAACAAATTGCCATCGGCCCAAATCCGTCCAATGCGCAGGGCAGGCCGGCAAGAAAGCGCAACGGCAAAACTGGCGGAATAGGCGTATTGCACCGTTTTTGGCCTGCCCTTGCCGCCGCCACTTTTGGATTTCCGTTCGATCAAATCGGTGGCCCAAATCACGCTGCCCGCAATGCGCACGGCGCCAAAAACGGCTGGAACCGCGCTGCCATAGCCCGATGTTTGCACGCCAAGTTCTTTCAGGCGCGGGCCAGATACGGTTTTGCTGCCAAAAATACTATTGTCGACCACTTGGCCCAAAACAGAACCGATAGCGCCGCCGATCGGTCCGCCGATGAAGCGGCCAATTGCGCCCAATACGATAGTAGCCATATTCTTAACCTTCCATTCGCCAAGCGCGCAAAATTGGCCATGGCGCAGGGTGCGGCATCCAAACCACCCGCCCCAATCCGGCGTGCGCGTGGATGAAGCCGCCGCGCGCTGAAATCATCAAATGTTGCTGCCGCACTGCTGTTTGTGCCAATATGATATCACCTGGCTGGTGCGCGCTGTCGCCGTCCAAAACCATAAAGCCGTGCCTGTATAAATAAGCCGATATTGTACCCGCAAAATCACCGCGCAGATGATATCCAAATGGCCCCGGCAGCTGCGCGGCAAAGGCTGTTAATCCAACACAATCCAGCGCATGCCCCGGCAGTGCCGCGTGCAAGCGGAACGGCACACCCAATTGGCTGGCCGCACGCGCCGCGATGGTTTCACCGCAATATTCACTGCATGTTTCGGCGCCTCTGTTCGCTGCCATCATGACGCGCCGGGATAACGGGTGAGCAGGTCATTACCGGGCAGAAATGGCTCTCCGCGAAAATTGACCGCATTGCCAAACCGCGCTGCGCATGTCGCAATGGTTTTGTCGCAGCCTTGGGTAATTTGTGCCAGCGCCCCGGGCATAACGGCAAATGCGGGCGGCTGCGAAAGCGTAAGTGCGCTTGCTGTATTGCTGAAAATCTCACCCGTCAGCCCGCTATTTGCGCCGCTTAACCACCGCAAGCGGCCATAGGAATAGGCGTTGGTGGTCGCCGCGATTTGCGCTGTGTCCAAAAGAATTTCGGTGCCTTCGGCCGCGCTGACCGTCACCATTTGCACAAACCGCTGCGCGTTTAATCCGCATTGCGCCCCGCAAAATCGGGCGCGGCATCCCGGCGATGTTTGCGGCACAGCTTGCATATCCAGAAATGCATTTGCGCCGCGCAGTTCGGTTTCAAACGCTGTGCCTGAATAGGCGACCTCGCCCCATTCGCCGCTGGCCAAATGGCGCACGGGCGCGTCCGGATCGGTCCAATCAAACAGAAATATCGTCAGCCGCGCATTGTCCCAGCGTCCCGCGTTCAAATCATCCTCGCGGATTGACGAGCCGCCGATTGCACCCGAAACCTCTAGCCCGCCCGTTTGCAATCCGGTGCTTTCGGTAATCGATGTGGGCAACATACCGGGGCTGGCGCGGTAGACCAACCCGCCGATTTCCACATCGCGGTCGTGCGAGCAAAACCCCATTGTCACACCGTCCCGCCGTTCCAATCGCCAGCCATAGGCGGCGCTGGTAACCGGCCCTATCAGCCAAGCCTCGCTCATGCTGCTTCCTTGATTTCAATCAGCGGAACCGACGGCATCTCGCCCGCCTCAAACGAAAAACGGTTCACTTCTATACGGTCATCGGCAAAGCGGACGGGGACATCAAACCGAAAACCAGCCGTAATGACCGCGCCGATTGGCGGCGCAGTTTCAAACGAGATTTCGCCGCCGCCTGACGCGATCCAGCCGGATGCCGCCTGTCCATTTATGGCAACGATGATACTGCTTTCTTCAGGCCGGGTTATAACCCGCGTTTGCGCTGATGCGCCCTCACCGTATATTTTAATCAGCGCAAATATCGTACGCAAATTATCGCCGATACCCAGCATCTGGTCATCCTTTTGCGGCGCGCCCGTCATGCCATTTGAACTATTGTCAAACGGATCACGAAAGCGGAAACCAACCGCTGGGCCGTGCCGCGCGCGAAAAAATGCCAACAACGCGCCCAATTCGGTTTCCGACCGCACACCCGGTGCAACGTCATAGCTTGCTCGCGCATCCGCCCAAGCAGCATTGCGCCGTTCGTGACCCGACAAGGTTGTGACAATATTGGTTGAAAATTCTGCGCTCGCGCTGGCTTGGCTGCCGATGGTCAGCGGAAATAATATGTCGTCAAAAGATTGCATGTCATCCTGTTCCTGATTGCCGATTTCATAATGGGTAAATCCGTCGCGTGCCACTTGTGGTAACGCCCAGATATAGGTTTGCGCGTTGCCGCGCCGTTCGCTCTGCTGCGCGGCATATTCGATGTCGCGCCACTGGAAATCTTCTTCGGGGCGCAGCACAAATCCGGCAAAATAATGCTGCTGTGAAATGGGATAGCCCAGCCGCGCCGCCATCGCCGGAATACCGCGCATGGTCGCGCCGTGATTGCCGCTGGTCACCCAGTCATAATCCTCCAGCTGCAACACATCGAACGCAGGGGACGCCCAATCCAGCGGCACATTGGCGCGCTTGGCCTCGGGCGCGAGCGGATCGAGCACGGTGGGCAAATACACCAGCAATAACGTCTGCGCGCCCGCCGCGCCTGCTTCATCGCGTACTGCCTGCGCCAATGCTGCCGTCGATGCCGCCAGCAATTCGCCCGCTTTATCCAGCATCGCGGTTTGCGCGGCGTTTTTGGGGCCAGATATTTGCGGGATGCTGACGTTTAACGCGCCAAAAGCAGCGGCGGCGCTGGCATCATACAGGCATATTCGGCCATCGGGCATAATCCACCACCATGGCTCGCCAATCTGGAACTTTACCGGTTGGCCAGCATCTTTCAGAATATACACAAATGCCCGCGCCACGGCTTGCAAATATCCCATCGCACCCGCATGCGTTGGTGATAAAATGGCAGATGGAGGAACCCATCCGGTTAAGGCGGGATCCCCATTTTCGGCGCGCTGTTTCCAGTCACTCCAGCAATGCGCATCGAACAGCTCATAGGATAGCGAGAATATCAGATCGAAACCCAATACCTTTGATTGCTGTGCAAAATTATCGTGCCAGCGGCGGCACGGTTCGTTCAGCGCGCCGCCGGACAAGCTGACATAATGACCACCGCTGACCGGATCGAGCCGGAAATAGTGGCTCATCCCGACATAAGGGTTGATCGTATCCCGGTATCCCAGCGCATGAATTTGGCACAGCAACCGCGCCGGGGTCTGGTTATAGCTGTCATCATACCCGGTTGCCATTTTTAAGGTATGTTCGGGCAGCATGACATCGCCGGTATCCAGCATCACGTCCGCCCCGTCGCAGCGGATTTCGGAAAGCTGCGCCCAGCCCGTAACGCCTGCCGCAAACGCGCCTGGCAGCCCGGTATATTCCGGCGGGACCAGCGAGATGAACATCCGGTCAATATCGCCTGCGAACACTTCGTCCGCTTCGCCGGGCAACAGGAACCCGCCGTCCATATCGCTAAATTTCAATGTGATGCGGGCGTCCTCGGCTGTACCGACCGCGTAATTCCAAAGCCGCACAAACCAGCTTTTCGGCTGTCCGCTTGCATCGCGGCCCGTGATCGTCAGCGTCGGGCCGTTGATCGCATCCAACG
>JANOKA010000058.1:0-21063 GCA_031418995.1 Sphingomonadales bacterium
TGCGGCGGCAGGTTGTGCTCGGCGATGTACGCGGCGATGCGCGCCTTGTCCCAATCGGCCAGCGGGTTGACCTTTAGGCGGCCCTCCTCAATCTCAAACCTAGGCAACGCGCCCCGGGTTTTGGACTGGAACGCTTTGCGGCCCGTAAACTGCGCATCAAACGGCGCGAGCGCGGCTTTTAATGGCAATACTTTGCGAATGTCGCAGCAGCCATCGGGATCGTAGGACCAGCGCAGACCGTTCTCGTCCTTGCGCGCCAGCAACGCGGGGTCGGGGGTGATGTTGCGCAAATCGGTCATGCCGATATGCGCGATCAGATCATCGCGGTACGCCAATGTCTCAGGGAAATGCTTACCGGTTTCCAAAAACAGCACGGGAACGGTTGGATCAATGCTGCCGATCAAATGCAATAGCACTGCGCTTTCCGCGCCAAAGCTGCTCACTATCGCGGCGTCGCCCAGCATATTTTCGCGCAGCAATATCGTCAGCATCTCCACGGTATCGCGCCCACGGAACATATTGTTCAGCCGGATCGCGTCGCTTTCGCTATATTGCGGCGCGGTTTCGATGCGGTCAATGACGCGAAGCGACTCACCCATGGCGCAATTTCCATACGGGCACTGCAGCGTCGGCGGCGGATTGATACACGTCGGCATAGGTGGACAATGCGCGTTCGACCACGACTGGATCGAGCGGCACATCGGGCGCGAAACTGTCAAATCCGCAGCGCGTCATGAACGCGACTTGATCGACCAGAACATCGCCTGCTGCGCGCATTTCGCCCGTATAACCCGCCTCGCGCAATATCCGCGCGCTGCTATACCCTCGGCCATCGCGGAATTTCGGAAAGGTGATTTCGACAAGTGTTAATCGGTCCAGATGCGGCAACAAATCGCGTGCCTCCTCGCCCGGTTCAATGCGGACGGCGGTGGCGTTTGATGCGGCAAAGTCGGTCAACGTGGAAATAGGATTATCCATAAATAGCTTCCTTAAATGGCTCCAAACCGACACGGCGATAGGTGTCGATGAAACGCTCACCGTCGTCACGCAGGCTTTTGTAAACCTCGGTGGCTTTTTCGACCGCATCGACCACGCCGTCTTCATCAAATCCGGGACCTATGATTTTGCCAATTGACACATCCTCTGCGCCCGACCCGCCAAAAGTCAGCTGGTAATTTTCCACGCCTTTGCGGTCGACACCCAAAATGCCGATATGCCCGGCATGGTGATGGCCGCAGGCGTTGATGCAGCCGCTGATTTTCAGCTTGAGTTCGCCCAAATCGCGTTGGCGGTCCATGTCGGCAAACCGCGTGGCAATTTTTTGTGCGACGGGAATCGAACGGGCGTTGGCCAAGCTACAATAATCCAAACCGGGACACGCGATAATGTCGCTTATCAGGTCCAGATTGGCATCGGCCAGCTCGGCATCGCGCAATGCATTCCATACCGCGTAAAGGTCACGCTTGGCGACATGCGGCAGGACGATATTTTGCGCATGGGTAACGCGCAATTCGTCAAAGCTGTAGTCTTTGGCAAGGCCCGCCATGACATCGATTTGATCGGCGCTGGCGTCGCCCGGAATTCCGCCAATGGGTTTCAGGCTGATATTAACGATGGCGAAACTACCTGCCTTGTGAGCTTTGACATTTTGACGCAGCCACGATTCAAATTCACTCTCATCATCACTACTCTCATCGTCACCCCCGCGAATGCGGGGGTCCATCTCCTGCACTATCGTCTCAACCGATAGGTTAGGTGATGGATTCCCGCCTTCGCGGGAATGACGGAGTTCTTTTTGAATAGGTTCGGGGAGTTCAAAGAACGCGGCGATCCGGTCAAATTCGGCCAGCGGCGGGTCGATGCCCAATGTCTTCACATGGGCAAATTCCTCGGCAACTTGGGTCCGATATGCGTCTGCACCAATTTCGTGGACCAGTATTTTTATCCGCGCTTTGTAGATATTATCGCGGCGGCCATAGCGGTTGTACACGCGTAGGCAGGCCTCGATATAACTCAATAAATCTTCGGCGCGCACGAACGGATTGATCTCTGGCGCGATCATCGGCGTACGGCCCATGCCGCCGCCGACAAACACCCGTCCGCCAAGAACGCCATCCTGTTTGACCAGTTCGATGCCGATGTCGTGCAGGCGCATCGCGGCGCGGTCCTCAGGAGACGCGATCACCGCGATTTTGAACTTACGCGGCAGATAGCTGAATTCCGGGTGGAACGTGCTCCATTGGCGCAGCAGCTCGGCCCATGGGCGGGGATCGGCGACTTCATCGGCGGCGGCGCCGGCATATTGATCGGAACTGATGTTGCGGATGCAATTGCCGCTGGTTTGGATGGCGTGCATTTCAACGCTCGCCAATTCCTCCAGCAAATCGGCGCATTCCTCCAGCTTGATCCAGTTATACTGAATATTCTGCCGCGTGGTGAAATGGCCGTAACCACGGTCATATTTGCGCGCAATGTGGGCGAGCATGTGCATTTGTTTGCTGTCCATTGTACCATACGGCACGGCAACGCGCAGCATATAGGCGTGCAGTTGCAGATAGAGCCCGTTCATCAGGCGCAATGGCTTGAACTGATCCTCAGTAATTTCGCCAGCCAAACGGCGATTCACCTGATCGCGAAATTCAGCAACGCGGGCATCGACGATGCTTTGGTCGAAAGTGTCATATTTGTACATCGGATGTCGCCCTTTTTAGGTTCACGCGGAGACGCGGAGACGCGGAGATTTTTTGAGTGAGTGTCAAGGCATGCGAAGCGGTCTCCGCGCCTCCGCGTCTCCGCGTGAGGTACAAATCCGGGTTCATACAATTTGCTCCGCCGCCAATTGGTCATCGGGTTTCATGCCAAGGTCCATCCGTACTGTTGGGCCAAGCGCACGCACGCGGTCTTTAATATGTGCGGGGCGGGGGCCTTCGGGGGTGGCGCTCGCTTCGATTATATAAGAAGCGTTCACGCGCCGCGCGTTTTCTTCGGCGACCAGAATGGCCTCACCAGAATCACCTGCGTCCACTGCATCCTCGATTTTGCGGGACCAGCCTTCGCCGGTCCACCAGATGACATCGCCTGACGCAAGGTCGTTTCCTGTTAATAACTTCACGTCAATTTCTCCGCTTCTTTGGCCAAAGTGCGCATCGCATCTTCGGCATCCGATTTCAAAACCACATCGCCGACGATAATAATCGCCGGGCTGACAATATTTTCGCGCGCAATCATATCACCCAAATCGGTCAGCAACGTGCGCATGGCACGCGCATCGCTCCGCGTTGCACGTTCGATTACGGCAACGGGGGTACCGGGTGACACGCCATCCGCAATTAATTTCTCGGTAATGTCGGCGGCAGTGGCAACGCCCATGTAAATTACCAGCGTGCGGCCTTTTCCGGCCAATCCCGACCAGTCCTGATCGGTTAGGCCTTTGCATTGCCCCGCGACAAAGCTGACGGCGCTGGATGCGTCACGGTGGGTTAGCGGCAGCATGAATTGCGCGCCGCCGCCAATGGCTGCCGATATGCCCGGTACAATTTCAACATCGATTCCTGCGGCGCGGCAGGCTTCAGCTTCTTCGCCGCCGCGTCCGAAAATAAACGGATCGCCGCCCTTTAACCGCACGACCATGTGACCCGCTTTGGCCTCACGTACCAGTATTTCGTTGATGCCGTCTTGCGGGACGCTATGCTTGCTGCGTTGTTTAGCCACAGAAATCAGCCGGGCATCGGGATGGCACAGCGCGATTACCGCGTCATCGACCAGCCCGTCATGGACGACGACTTGCGCAGCCGCAATTAACCGCGCTGCTTTCATCGTCAGCAGTTCGGGATCGCCCGGGCCCGCGCCCACCAGATATACGACAGGTTTTTCCATTGCGCCAAAATGCGCATAAGCCCGGTAATATGCAAATGAAGATAATTTGGGTTAAGCGAAGGTCAGCTTTTAACGTAAGGTGACAGCGGATTTATGACGTTTCACTCGCGCCATATTCCTCGTCTTTCAAACCGATGCCCATTATGGCGCGCAATTCTTCATTTTCTGCAGAAACAACGGGATAGGCGCAATGGTCGGCGGCATAATATCCGCTCGAACGGTGGTTGCCCGACAGGCCGATACCGCCAAATGGCGCCGCAGCCGACGAGCCGTGAGTCGTCGAATTCCAATTGGTGATCCCGGCGCGGCTGTTGGACCAGAATTCGTTATATTGTTCAGGCGTTCCGCCAATCAACGATGCTGACAATCCGAACCGCGTATTGTTCGCCTCTGAAATGGCTTCGGCAAAGCTGGTAACGCGAATGCATTGGAGTAATGGCCCGAACAATTCGATATCGGGACGTTCTTTCATGTCCGTAACATCGATGATGCCCGGTGTCAGGAACGGACGGCCCGCAATGGGCCGCGCCATATGTTTGACCGGGCGGCCGCCATGGCTCATCAATGTGACGAAACTTTCGGTCAGGCCGTCGGCGGTTTCATTGTCGATGACAGGACCCATGAAAGGAAACGGTTCGCTATAGGGATCACCGATAATCAAGCGGTCAGCGATACGTTTTACTTCACCAATGACGGCATCGGCCAGCGTATCTTTGACGATCAATCGCCGCGCTGCAGTGCATAATTGTCCTGCGCCTGCGAATGCCGATTGCACCACAATAACGGCGGCGCTGTGGATATCATTGGTATCCCAGACGATAATCGGATTGTTCGCGCCCATTTCCAGCGCAAGGATTTTGTTGGGGCGGGTGGCAAATTGGCGGCTTAACTGGAACCCGGCATGTGACGATCCGGTAAATAGCATGCCATCGATGCCGCTATGTTTGGCCAATAGCTGACCCGTTTCAGGGCCGCCTTGCAAAACACGCAATACACCGTCGGGCACACCTGCCTTATGATACAGCCCGGCCAGAAACGCGCCGACAGCAGGCGTTTTTTCCGATGGTTTGAACACCACGGCATTGCCCGCGATTAATGCTGGAATAATATGGCCGTTGGGAATTTGCGCAGGTTGGTTAAACGGCGACATGACTGCAAGTACGCCGTGCGGTTTGTGGCGCAGCGCTGTGCGGTTGCCGGGCTTTCCCTCTATACAGCGCTGTGATGTGCGCTCGGCATAAGCCTTGATTGCGCTGTCAACCTGACCGATGACACATTCCACTTCGCTGCGGGAAACCCACAATGGTTTACCTGTTTCGCGCGAGATTAATTCGGCAAGTTTTTCGCCCTCAGCACGGACGCGGCCTGCGATAGAACGGATAATTTCGATACGGTCATTCAGCGCTTTGGATGCCCATTTCGGCCATGCCTCGCGCGCTGCATCCACTTCGGCGTCCACATTACCGGGAACGCCGCGCCATACTTGCGCGCCGGTGGCTGGCTCATAAGAAACCAGATCGCCCTGAACTTCTATGCCTAACGGTAGTGACATATTCAATTAACCACGCTTTCCGTTATTCCGGATAGCCGACAAAAATAAACAATTGCTTACTTTTTGGATAGTTTGACTGGTTAATTTTTTGGTCAGCTTCGTAGCGCGGATCCCATTTGCCGTATTGCGGCAATCTTTTCATGTAACAGCGACCAATCATCGCCCTGTGCGATTGCGTCCCAAATGCGCTCAACCTCCTCGATAGGCATAGAGCATGGTTGCGGCGCGCCCCAATATTCGTGGCAGCTTTCAATGGCCTCATATGGCGACAGGATTTCACGAAACCGGGCATAGGCATCATTTGCCGCGAATGGCCGCGAAATTCGGCCCCCTCTGTGCGCATGGAAAAATGCGTCAATGTCGGTGTCGCCTGCGATCATAGCCCGTTCGGCTGCCTCCACCAATTGGCGGTCGGTTTCCTCGCCCGATGAATGCAGGCCGAGCCGCCACAGAAATTTGGCGATCAGCGCGGTCTGAAACAAAGCTGGGAACCGCTCCAACGCGGCTATCAAAGGCGCAGCTTCACAGATCAGCCGCAAAGAAACCGCCAGCTGCCCCAAATTCCAGTGTAGCGCCTCGGCCTGGCGACCAAAGGCATAAAGCCCGTTTTCGTCAAAATAGGCGGCGGTAAAGCGCGGGTCCCATTTTGGCGTAAACCGCCAAGGGCCGTAATCGAAACTTTCGCCGGTGATATTGATGTTGTCTGTGTTCAACACGCCGTGGACAAATCCGGCGACCATATAGGATGCTGCCTGTTCCGTGATGCGCTCAACCGCTAGATTCAAAAGTTGCGCTGCGGGTTGATCGTCCGGTTTGGCATCATATAGGTTGGTCAGGCAGTAATGGACGAGTGCGGCCATCATCGGCGCGTCGTCCTCAAATGCGATGCGTTGAAAGGTTCCGAACCGGATATGGCTGTGGTTTAGGCGCACCATCACGGCAGAGCGAGTGGGTGACGGTTCATCGCCGCGCATCAACGGCTCGCCGGTTTCGATTAAAGAGAATGTTTTGGATGTATTCACGCCCAATGCTTCCAACATCTCGGTCGCCAAAATTTCGCGTACCCCGCCTTTTAATGTCAGCCGTCCGTCGCCGCTGCGGCTGTAAGGCGTTGTGCCCGAACCTTTCGTTCCCAGATCAAGCAAGCGGCCAGCCGAATCGCGTAGCTGCGCAAACAGGAAACCCCGTCCGTCACCGATATCAGGATTATAATGGCGAAACTGGTGACCATGATAACGCAGCGCGAGCGGAACTGGCATATTATCGGGCAAGGGCGCGAAACGTCCGAAATGCGACAGCCATTGGTCATCGCTTAAAATATTCAAGCCAACAGAACGTGCCGCGCTATCATTTCGGTAACGCAATACCGTCTCTGGAAAATCCGCAGACTGAACGGGATCACCAATTTTTGCACCAAGGCTGGAGATTTTAACATCAGGCCTGTAAGCAGCGGAGCTTGATAAGTTATTCATGCCGCCCTCAATGGTGGCTGCAAAGGGGAAAGGCAAGTATGGCGGCGGCGCGCATCCTGCATTTACACAGTGTTTTTGACCTTGGCGGGCAGCAATCAAGGGCCGTGAAGCTTATGAACCATTTTGGCGACATGGCCGAACATGTGGTTTTGACATCAGTGCCCGGCGCGCTGGGCGCTCGTGATGCCATTGATAAAGGCATAAAGGTGGAATTTCCCGGCGATGCTGCGCCCGCGCTGCACGGCAAACCGAATATGCGCCGTTATTTTGCGCTCGCCAAATATATGAAACGGTTCAGCCTGATTCTTAGTTATAATTGGGGCGCAATGGACGGGGTGATGGCGCACACTTTGCTTGGACGCCGCCATGATTTGCGGCCCTTGATCCACCATGAAGACGGCTTTGGCGAGGATGAAGCCGATACGTTGAACTGGAAACGCAACTGGTTTCGCACCATTGCATTACAACGCAGCGAGGCACTGGTTGTGCCGTCCAAAACGCTGGAAAAAATCGCGTTCAGCCATTGGCACCAGCCTGCAGACAAGATTGTACGTTTTCCCAATGGCATTGACGTCAAACGATATTCCAAAACATGCCAGCGCGGCGCGTTTCCGGGGTTTATCAAGCGTAACGATGAAGTAGTTGTGGGAACTGTGGCGGGCCTTCGTACGGTTAAAAACATACCCCGGCTGGTGCGCGCTGTCGCAGCAGCAGGCCCAAATGTCCGGCTGGCCGTGGCAGGCGAAGGGCCGGAACGCGATGTTATCGCAGCCGAAGCAGCGCGGCTGGGTATATCGGACAGATTGATGATGCCGGGGTTTCTGCGCGATCCGGCGCGCTTTGTCGGGCTGTTCGATATTTTTGCGCTATCGTCGGACAGCGAACAATATCCGATATCGCTGGTGGAGGCGATGGCGGCAGGGTGCGCCGTTGCGGCCACTGATGTTGGCGACGTGTTTGACATGGTCGCTGGCCCCAATAAGCCTTATATTGTACCGAGAGACGATGAAGCATTAGCCGCTGCGATTAAAACATTGGCGCAAGATGCGCAATTGCGGGAAATGCTGGGCCAGAAAAACCGCGACAAGGCTTATATCGAATTTGACGAGATCAACATGTTTGCCCGCTACCGCCAATTATACGGTTCTGCGATGGGACGCGCCGATTTTGCAAGACAAGATTGATAGCATCGTTTAGCGGATTTGCAGGGATATGCGATGCGTTCATAACGGGACAAACCGCGCGGGGCACACCTGTAAGTTAGAGAATTTCCATAGGGGTTATTATTGTGTTCAAGGGTCTTAAACCGATCACGTATGCTGGCCGCGAAGTATGGCCGTTGGTTGAGGGCGGCAAAGGCGTCGCAGCGACCAACCATGCCAGTTCGGGCGCGTGGGCGGCTGCGGGCGGGATTGGCACGATTTCGGCGGTGAATGCCGATAGCTATGATGATGACGGCAATGTTATCCCGCAAGTTTTCCATGGCCGGACGCGCGAAGAACGGCACGAAGAGCTGGTTGAATATGGCATAAGAGGCGCGGTGGCGCAGATTAAACGTGCGCATGAAATTGCAGGCGGCAAAGGCGCGATAAACATAAATGTGCTTTGGGAAATGGGCGGAGCGCAGCGCATTTTGCACGGTGTTCTGGAACAGACCAAGGGCATGGTTCAGGGCGTAACCTGCGGCGCAGGCATGCCATATAAGCTGTCTGAAATTGCGGCACAATATGGCGTATATTATCTTCCTATCATCAGTTCCGCTCGTGCCTTTCGCGCGCTTTGGAAACGCGCTTATCACAAGGTGCCCGAATGGATGGCGGCGGTGGTGTATGAAGATCCTTGGCTTGCAGGAGGGCATAACGGCCTGTCCAATGCCGAAGATCCCAAATCACCCGAGGACCCTTACCCCCGGGTAAAGGCGCTGCGCGATACGATGCGCGCAGAGGGTATTTCCGATGACGTGCCGATCATCATGGCTGGCGGCGTATGGTATTTGCGCGACTGGCAGAACTGGATCGACAGCGAAGAACTTGGCCAGATTGCATTCCAATATGGCACGCGGCCCTTATTGACGCAGGAAAGCCCTATCCCCGATGGCTGGAAAGATGCGTTGACCCAAATTCCCGAAGACGGCGTCTTGCTGCACAAATTTTCGCCCACTGGTTTTTATTCCAGCGCGGTTATCAACCCGTTTTTGAATGCATTGCAAGGACGCTCAGATCGGCAGGTTGGCTTTGTAACCGAGGCCACTGAACAAAATAGCGCGCGGCTGGATGTGGGCGTAAAGGGCAAGAATTTCTGGGTCACACCTGCTGATTTGATGCAAGCGCGGCAATGGCATGCGCAGGGCTATACCGAGGCGTTGAAAACCCCCGATGACAGCTTGGTTTTTGAAACACCGGCAAACCGCGATGTGATCCGCAAGGATCAAAAAGATTGCATGGGATGCCTTTCACATTGCGGTTTTTCATCGTGGAAGGATCATGACAATAACTCCACCGGGCGGCTGGCTGACCCGCGCAGTTTCTGCATACAAAAGGCGCTACAGAATATCGCCCACGGCGCGCCGATTGATGAAAACCTGATGTTTGCAGGGCACAGCGCGTATCTGTTTGGTAAAGATCCGTTTTATTCGAACGGATTCGTGCCGACGGTAAAGCAATTGGTTGACCGGATATTGACAGGTGACTGATGTATGCCCCGCTTTACCGCAACAGTTTAGGTGTAGGGCGAATAGTTAACCATTCATTTATGTCCGCTTGTTACCATTTGTAAATTGGAGCGCGGGAATGGGAATGATGACGTCGCAATACCGGAAAGTCGCACCTGCCAAGATAGAGCAGCGGAAAGTCACGCGGCGCGAGGTGTGTTTAACCCCGATCAATGTCGAAAGTCCCGGCTGCGATATGGTTGTTGCGACGCTTGATGATGTGTCCAAATATGGCTGCCGCCTATCTGCAGATTGCACATTTGAAATTGGGGATTGCCTGACCCTAACATTTGCACATGCCCAGCCCGTAAAAGTGTTTGTTGTCTGGAATAAGGATGACAAGCTGCGCTGCCGGTTTGGCGCAGAATTGGATTCCGTGTTGTACCGGCAATTGACCTTAGCGGCGAGTTAGTCGCTCAATCCAAATCCCATGCGCGTTCGCCGTGGCTGGTAATGTCCAAACCGTCCCGTTCCGCATCGCGGCTGACGCGCATGGGCAGGACCATTGATAACATATATCCAATAATAACGGTCATCACGGCGGAATATGCCGCGACAATTCCGACGCCTTTCAACTGTATCCAAAGCTGCGATACCATTCCTGCGTCATCGGCATAACCCGCGCCGCCAAAGGCGTCGCTGGCGAATACCGCAAGCAACAGCGATCCCAATATGCCGCCAACGCCGTGGACCGCAAATACGTCAAGCGAATCGTCGATTTTCAATGTGCCCTTGACCAGCCCGACGGCGTAGAAACAGACGGCCCCCGCAGCGATGCCGATCAATGTCGCGCCGCCCGGACCGACAACGCCTGCGGCTGGCGTAATCGTCGCAAGTCCCGCGACCGCCCCGGTTGCAAACCCAACGGCTGTTGCCTTGCCAACCTTGATTTTCTCAATCAATATCCACACCAAAGCGGCCACCGATGCCGCCATATGCGTGTTGATAATCGCGCTGGCTGCGCCCAAATCGGTGGCGGCGAGCGCCGATCCGCCGTTAAACCCGAACCAACCGACCCAGAGCAACCCTGCGCCTGCCACAGTCAGTGCGGGGCTGTGCGGCAGCATCAATGTTTTGGGAAATCCGTCGCGCTTGCCCAGCATCAATGCCACGACAAGTGCGGAAACACCTGCCGTAGTGTGTACAACAATGCCGCCTGCAAAATCGATTACGCCCATACCGGCAAGGAACCCATTGCCCCATACCCAGCGCGCAACAGGCGCATATACCAGCAGCGACCACAACGCACAGAATGCCACAACCCAGCCAAACCGGGCGCGTTCCACCCATGCGCCAACGATCAGCGCTGGTGTTATGATCGCAAATGTCATTTGGAACAGGCCAAATACCAGCTCGCCTATGGTATGCCCATCACGGATCGCAGTCATATTGTTGAACATGAAATTCTGCGTCGTGCCCAGCAAACCCCCGCCGTCCGAAGAAAACGCGATGCTATAGCCTATGATGATCCAGATTACCGAAGTGATCGCGGCAATCGCCCCGATTTGTACCAATACCGACAGGAAGTTTTTGGCGCGGACCAAGCCGCCATAAAACAGAGCTAGGCCTGGCAGGGTCATCATCATAACCAGGGCAGAACTGGTCAATATCCACGCGGTATCGCCGCTGTCGGCATTTGCCACTGGCGCGGCCATTGCTGCGGCCTCCTGCGCCAATGCCGGTGCTGCTGCAAATGCTGCTGCAAAAATGGCCAGTTTGCCCAAATGATGCATGTTGTTCCCCGCTTATTGAAAATGCTTTACCAGCACTAAGCCAGCAAGACTTAACGCTCAATCAACAAATTGCAAATTTTTGGCACTTATTGTTCGAAACTTGCGGATAATTCCGGCTTTCAACGGTTATTCTACGAGCACCTGATCGGGCGGCCGATGGCCATCCGCCCACATGCGGATATTGGCAATCACGCGTTCGCCCGATGCCTCGCGCCCTTCGAATGTTGCGCTGCCCAAATGCGGCAATAAAACAACATTGTCCAAGGTCAGCAATCGCGGATCAACGGCGGGTTCGTGCGTGTATACATCCAGACCAGCGCCAGCAATTTTGCCATGTTGCAACGCTTCGATCAACGCGCCTTCATCAACCAGCTCGCCGCGGGAGCTGTTAATCAAATATGCGCTGGGTTTCATCATCGCGATCCGCGCCGCACCGATTAATCCGTCTGTTTCGGAGGTCAACGGGCAATGCAGCGACACGATGTCGCTGCGCGCAATCAGGCGGTCGAGTTCCGGCTCAAACGTGACTCCCAATTGCTCCTCCACGCTTTGCGGCAGACGTTTTCGTTTGGTATAAATCACGTCCATCCCGAACGCGCGTGCGCGTGCGGCAACCGCCTCCCCGATGCGGCCAAAGCCGACAATGCCGAGCGTCTTGCCGCCAATCCTGTGGCCCAGCATGCCGCTGGGCCGCCATCCGGTCCACGCGCCGCTGCGCATCAGTTTTTCGCCTTCGCCAAGACGGCGGGGAACCGACAGGATCAGCGCCATGGTCAGGTCAGCTGTGTCGTCGGTAAATACGCCGGGCGTGTTGGTAACCATAATACCCTTTGCCTTGGCTGCCGCCACGTCGATATGGTTTACCCCGGCCCCGTAATTGGCGATTAGTTTCAGGCGCGAAGGGGCAGCGTTGATTAATTCTGCATCAATCTGGTCGGTTACCGTCGGCACGAACACGTCGCAATCGGCCATCGCGGCAGTCAGAGCGTCGCGGGACAGTGCGGCGTCGGCTGCGTTGAACTGCGCATCAAAAAGCTGTGCCATACGCGTTTCAACAGCGGGTAACAACATGCGGGTCACGATTACGCGGGGACGCTCAATACGGGAATGTTCTGTCATGGTGATTACGGTTAGGGTGCTTCGTTACCGTGCGTCAAGTCATCAGGCTTGAACTGTCTGGCTTGCATACACTATAGGTGACTTTAGAGTGGGTAATATGGCAGTTACTATAATGAAAAATAATGTAAAATCGGCAAGCTTATTCGTGTTTTTCATCGCCGCATTTTTTGCAGCGAGCGCAGGCATGGCACAGTCGGAAAAGAAAACACCCTATTGGGCATCATTGAATGCCGAGGAGGCCCGAATGCGCACCGGACCCAGTACCGATTTTCCGGTCAAGTGGGTGTATAAACGCAAATATCTACCGTTGAAAGTCGTCACCGTGCACAGCGTCTGGCGCAAAGTAGAGGATCCGGACGGCGATCAGGGCTGGGTTCATGTCCGGCTGTTAAGCCCGAACCGTACGGCTGTTGTCATTGGCAGCGGCACGGGCACGTTGCGCGAATCCCCTGAATCCACGGCGCGCATTGCGTGGCGGGTGGAAGCCGGCGTGGTGGGCCGGATTGATGATTGTCAAAAGGGATATTGCCGTTTCGACAATGCCGGACGCGCCGGATATATCGAGGATGACCGTTTATATGGCGACGAAGCGCCTTGAGTATGCAACGGAAAAATGGACATATCACAAAAATCATATAAGCGCGTAGCCCATGAAAACTACATTATCCCTGATATCAATATCCGCGCTGATTGTGGCTGGATGCACTCCTGTAACTTCCAAAGAGGCGGGCAAGGATGCCGCAGCAAAAGGTGCGGCGATTGCGGCAAAGCCGGGCTGCGATCAAACCACGCCTTCGGGACTTGGCTACCGGATGATAAAAGAAGGTCAGGGCGCATTGCCGGGTGCCCGCGACAAAGTGACGATCAATTACAAAGGCACTTTGGCCGTCAACGGCAATGTGTTTGATGAAAACAAAGGGGCATCATTCGGCGTCGGCGGCGTTATCCCGGGATTTGCCGAAGGACTGCAGCTGGTCAAACCCGGCGGCAGCATCCGGTTGTGTATTCCAGCGGCGCTGGGTTACGGCGCGCAAGGTTCGGCTTCGATCCCGGCAAACAGCGATCTGGTGTTCGAGGTTGATTTGCTGACCGTTGCCGCCGCGCCGCCCGAAATACTGCCTGCCGATCAGCGAACCTGTGCGCAAAAAACCGCATCGGGGCTTGGATATGATGTGCTGACGCCGGGCGTAGGCGCATCGCCCACCGATGACTATGTCGTGTTAATAGGATATGCCGGATATCTGGCCAGCGACGGCAAGACATTTGACCAGAATGAACAGACCGCGTTTCCGGTATCGCAAGTCGTTCCGGGTTTCAGCGAAGGTTTGAAACTGATGAACAAGGGCGCGAAATACCGCCTGTGTATTCCGTCCGCGCTTGGATATGGCGCGCGCGAAAGCGGACCCATTCCGGCCAATTCCGATCTGGTGTTCATCGTTGACCTGCTGGAAATGAAAACGATGGCTGAAATTCAGAAACTGCAGGGCGGCCAACCGCAATAAATTGGTTACGGCTCGGCAATATTGAACGCACCTGATTGCGGTTCAATCGCGGTCAGTAATGCCTCGACTGCAGCTCTGTCCCCTTCGATTTTCAACCCCGCCCCCTGCATTTGTGCCAACGGCATTTTCAGGAACATCAGGCCAAGGAACAATTGCCGCGGCCCGGTAACGGTGGCCATGGGCGCATCATGCGCCGCGTCCATATCGGCAAACATCACCGAATTGCCGATGCTGATTTTCGCTTTTTCGTTGCGGTCGGAAAAAATAAAATTCAGATTTATGCGCTGCGTTCCCAATATTTCCGGGTCCAACCGCGTTGCCACCGAATTCATCAACATACCTGTCGGTATCGCGGCAATCAGGTCCAGGCTCTGCGTCGTCAAGCCGCTTTTCGTTTTCACGCCTTCGCGCAAATCACGCGCCGCTGACAGGAACATGTTCCGCCAGATCGCCGATTCAGACTGATACCCCTGCTGATCGTAACTGCTGGCCAGCATGGATTTTGCCGCTGCATTTTTCGGATCAGCAAAAACCAATTGGTTCAATAAATCCGAAGACCACCGGTAATCGCCAGCGGCCATCGCCTTTTTGGCTGCAGTCAGCACTTTTTTTGCGCCGCCCATTGCGGCCACAAATTTTTGCCCTCGGGCAACGGGTGGATGCGGGTTCAGGTTGGCAGGAACGCCGTCATACCAGCCGAGATAATATTGGTATACCGCTTTGCTGTTGTGACTGTACGTGCCGTAATATCCGCGATTAAACCACTTATCCGCAATCGCGGGGGGCGCTTTTATTGTCTCGGCAATCTCGTCTTGCGTCAGCCCCTTGTTCATTAACCGCACGGTTTGATCGTGCAGATACCGGTAATTGTCACGCTGCCCCGATAACCAGTCTTTTACTTCATCCGCGCCAAATCTGGGCCAGCAATGGCTGGAAATGGCGATATCACTGCGCGGCGCATATAGGCGCGTGGCCTCATGCAGATATCCTGCCCATGCCAATGTATCACGCACTTTTGCACCGCGCGGCGTCAGGATATTATGCAACGAACATGTGGCGATTTCCGCTGCCAAAAACGTGCGCGCTGCCGGAATATAGACATTCATTTCGGCAGGCGCCTCGCTATTCGGCGCCATCTGAAATTCCAGCGTGATGCCATCAACTATGCGGGTATCGCCGGTTTTGCGAATGTCATCATTGGGCGCAATCAGCGTGATCTCTCCGGCAGAAACACCCATGCCGATGCCGCTGCCCATTTGGCCACTTACGCCGGGTTTCAGGTTGCTGCCAAATTGGTAATTGGCGCGGCGTCCCATTGCGCCACCTGCGATGACATTTTCCGACGCGGTTTCGGCCAAGAAATGTTCAGGCGCAATCACCGCAACCTTCCCCGATTTTGCATCGGCCGGATCGATCACACCGCGCGCGCCGCCAAAATGATCGCCGTGGCTGTGGCTATAGATTAATCCAGTCACGGGCCGCTTACCCAGTTTTTCATTGACCAGCGCCAATGCCGCTGCGCCCATTTCGCGCGACGTTTGCGGGTCGATTAAAATCCAGCCGGTATCGCCTTTTATCACCGTCATATTCGACACATCAAACCCGCGTACTTGCCAGACATTGTCGGCTACTTTGAACAACCCATGTTTGCGCAGCAAACCGGCGTGCCGCCAAAGGCTGGGATTGACGGTATCAGGCGCGCTGCCACTGACAAAATTATAGGCATTCAAATCCCATACCACATCACCCTTGGCATTGCGGATGACGGGATCGGGCAGCGTGGCCACAAATCCGCGCCCGGCAAATTCGGCATCACGTCCATCTTCGGCGGGCAACGTATCTAGCGCTGATTTTTGCGCAGCGGTGGTGCCGGGTGATGCAGTGCTGCTATTCATATCGCCGGTTGCGGCATATGCACTGCTGCTAAAAAATAAAGCCGCCAATAGTGTAAATTTCATAAGACCTCCCCCATGAATCTCTAGGTTTCCATTTGATACCTATGTCGGTTACGGTGCAAGCAGATAGTGTAAATTTGGAGAGTGAATATATGGCCGATCAACCAAAAGGCCCCTTGGCGGGGATACGCGTTATTGATTTAACGCAGTTTTTGCTGGGGCCATATGCCACGCAAATGCTGGGAGATTTGGGTGCGGACATTATCAAGGTCGAGGAGCCTTCGGGCGACCGGCAACGCGTTGTGGGCGGGGCGCCAGGTTCCAAAAATATGGGGTCAACGTTCCTGAATTTTAATCGCAACAAACGGTCGGTGACGCTGGATTTGAAAACCGAAGATGGCAAACGTGCACTGCGCAAATTGATCGGGACTGGTGATATTTTCATCCACAATATGCGGCCCAAGTCGATAACTTCGCTGGGGTTTTCCTACGATGATGTGGCCACGATTAAGCCTGATATCGTCTATGTTGAGGCGGTTGGTTTCGATCCGGCAGGGCCATATGCCGGACGTCAAGCGTTTGATGATTTGATTCAGGCGGCTAGCGGCGCATGCGGGCTGGACGGGCTGGTCGATCCCGCGCGCGAATTTCGGCCACTGCCCGGCATGTTTGCCGACAAAACCTGCGGGCTGTTCGCGGTTATTGCCGCTCTTGCCGCGCTGCGTCACAAGGAACAGACAGGTGAAGGGCAATGCGTTGTTGTGCCTATGCTGGAGACATTCACCGGGCATTTGCTCGCCGATCATTTATACGGCGAAACCTATATTCCCCCCACCGGAAAGCTGGGTTACACGTTTGCAGTATCGCCCGAGCGTAAGCCATTGCCAACAAAAGATGGATATATCATGTTGTTGCCCGCAAACCGCGATCAGGCCGTACGTTTTTTTGAGCTGGGCGGCCTTCCCGGGGCGTATGAAAGCGAACGGTTTACGTCGCTGACCACATCGCAACAACGCGTGGCCGAATATAACGCGATGTTGCGGGAGGCGGCATTGGCGCATGACACCGAAACATGGATGGAGCTGGCGGCGCAGCATTCTATCCCGGTTATGCGCGCCAATCAGCTGGGCGATGTGTTTGAGGACCAGCAACTGAAACAAACGCTGTTTGAAGAACGCGAGATTGCCGGCGAAGGCAAATATCGCGCCATGCGGCCCGGATTGCGATTTGCAAGAACCCCGTCAGCCATATGGCGCGATCCGCCGAAACTGGGCGAACATACTAAAGAGGTGATGGATGAAATCGGGGAATAGGAAAGGCAGCAAAACTATTATTGGTAAAACCGATCAGTCAGAGTTTTTTTAGTCATTTTACAGATTACAATTTTACTGCGAACACCAATACATCGCCGGAGCGGTCCACTACTCCCTTCCCCCCAAGATTGGGTCGTTCCGGCAGATTTATTGAAATGCGATTTTGCATAACAATGTTCTCTCCCCCTTGATATTCGCAGATTGAGGTAGAAGCAGTATTGCTCCGCGTATGTTTATTATTAGGACATAGGGCGTGGATATAAACCCGATCATTATCACAGCAAAACTGTCCGGCACCGATCAGGCGTGGGCGGATAAACTACGCCGGTCGCATTATCCGCCCGAACGTAATCTAGTGGATGCGCATATTACGTTGTTTCATCATTTGCCGCCCAAGATTTTACCCGAAATCAAGGCGCAGCTTGCCGGAATATGCCGCAATAATCCGCCGCCACCAGCACATATCAGCGACATTATGAATCTGGGCAAGGGCACAGCGTTTCGCATCCAAAGTTCAGCGTTGCAGATGATGCGGCAGGAATTGGCCGAACATTTTTATACGATGTTGATACCGCAGGACCGCGCGGAACCCAGACTGCATATCACCATACAAAACAAGGTCGAGCCGCGCAAAGCGTCCGCGTTGCAAGCCTCTTTATTGCGGCAGTTTGCGCCGCGATCACTGGCGATAACCGGATTGTCGGCATATCATTATTGCGGCGGCCCGTGGGAACCCATCCAATCTTGGTCATTCAGGGGTTAAGCAGCGCTTGACCGGGCGCATGCCGCCGCTTATAGCGCCGCTTGCTTCGGGGCATTTGGCTCCGGCACAGGTTGGTATGGCGAAGTAGCTCAGCTGGTTAGAGCGGTGGAATCATAATCCATAGGTCGGGGGTTCAAGTCCCTCCTTCGCTACCAATTTATTTCAGATGCGCGTGTATATTTTCCAGTAACCACGCCTTTGACGTTGCATCAGCAAAGCTATGTGACGCGCTGTCGGTTACCGCCAACGTGACATTTTCTTTGCCGCGCAACGTGTCAAACTCTGCGCTACGCCACGCAGCCATAAACGCCATCGCCGTCGTATCACGCTGCGCCAAAAGGATGTGTACGGGCAAATCTGATTGGGCCAAGTGATTTGCAATCCGCAAGGCAAGGCCGCTGGTTTCTTGTTTCGCCGCCGCCTTTGCCAAACCGCCCGCCAGCTTTTTCAAATCAATCTTACCAGTGAATAGGTCAATCAAGCTGCGCGGATTCTTCATCCGGTTCCAATACCGCGCCCGAATGGCAGCAGCGCTGGGCGCAGAGGGTGCATCTTGTCCGGATGTGGTTTCAGCGACCTCGATAACCCATGGGTTAGCAAGGATCAGCGCATCAATAGACAGCCCGGCGCCAAATAACGCAAGCGCACTGGCGGCATCACAATTGCCGAACGCGACGATTCGTGTGATTTGGGGGGCCGCGCTGCGAAACGCATTAACCGCGCCTGCAATATCATCCGCGCTGCTTTCAAAACCGCCATTGGTCCCGTCGCTCTCGCCAATGCCGCGGCGGTCGTATCTGAAAACCGGAATGCCGTGCGCTGCAAAATAGGCGGCTGTGGCGGCCTGTCCGGCAAACGCGCCGCTGCGGATTTCATTGCCGCCGCTGACAATCAATAGCCCGGTGGTTCCCGCAGCCGGGTCAAGCGTTGCGGCCAGCGTATCACCGTTTACGATAAAGGAAATCATTTGCCGCATGCGGCGCTCCAACGGTCAAGCTGTTCCGCCAATGACGCTGCCATCGCGGGGTCATCCTGCGGCTCGGCGCGCATCCATAGCGCGCTGCCCGTGACATCATCATCGCCTTCGCCCAATGCGGCAATTGTCAATTGCGGCCAATCCGCGGCTTCGGCATTTTGCAGGCTAATGAGCATCGCCGGGCCCATCCGGTTTCCGGCAAGTTCTATCCGTGCATCCAACCCAGATGCCAGCAATGCATCCATGCTGTTGATGATGCCCGCTTCTTTATCACTGGCAATGCGCGTGCGCAGCATGGTTTTCAGCAGCGATGCACCCTTGACCGGAGCCAACCGCCAATGGGGCAAATCGCCTAGGCCATCGCTGATTAATGCGCCGCCGCGAATACTTACCACATGCGTTGCGCCTGTTTGCGCTGCGGCTGCGGAAAACGTGCTGCGCCAGATGTCCACGTCCTGCACTGCCAGATCAGCGACGCTTTCATTGCATCCCGGCAGATCGGGCAGGCAGCTTGCAATACCGCGCAGTGCAAGCAGCCGCATTGTGCTAACCAGTACGCGGCGCATGCGATTCATTTCGTCAAACAGGGGCGCAGCGATGATTATCCGGCGCGCCGCATTGGCATCACCCGCCATCAGGCAAAATTCGTATGCGCCGTTGTATACGTATGGGATATGCCTCATCGCTGCGCTCAATCGGCGAGCTTTGCCTGCGTGAATGCAACCAAATTGCCAAAAGTTGCAAATAGTTCGCCGTCAACATCATCATCGTCGATGGTAATGCCCAGGCGGTCCTCCATTTCGGTGAGCAAGCCTGCAACCGCCATCGAATCAAGTTCGGGCAGCGCGCCGAACAATTCTGTGTCCGCATCCATTGCCGTCACTTGCGCCGCAGGCAGACCCAAAAGGTCCACCAATATGGCCCGCAAGATATCTTCGGTTTTGTTCATTTTTGGCCCCCAAGTCCGGCTTTGCTGCGCAGTTTATGGCGGATAATATGCGGCCAATTCAACACATGGTTGGGCCAGAACATTTCCAGTTCGTACCGTGGCCGCATTTCTTCCATCCATTCGCGTTTATACGCGTCGCTGCCCGTGCCGAAATCAATTTCATGCACGCGGTCAACATCAATCACATGCTGGAATAACGCTGCGGATAATAATGTACCGGGGGAAGCCGACAAATGGCGTTCATCATGCGCAAGTTTGTGGATCAGCGCGACGCCGTTTTCTACGGTCCAAAACTGCGCGGCCACGGGTTGTCCGCCGATATATGCTATGCCCATGCGAAGGCAGCCCGCCAGCGATTCCTGTTTGGCCAGTTCGCGCAGGAAATCCGGATTGCCTTCGGACGGTTTCCAACTGCGCGCATAAATCCGTTCATAGTCGGACCAGCTTTGTTCAGAATATGCTGTCTCAATCCGTGTCGAGACAATGTTTTTGTTGCCCTTGCGCTTAACCGTGCTGCGCAATTGCCCGGGGCGGGCTTGCCAATATTCGTCAAAACTGCGTCCCCGCAGCAACAGATAATGGTTCTCATCGCATTGCCGCTTTGCCACCACCCAGCCGGATTGTTCAAACGCCGTGGCAAGCAAGCTGGCCGATCCATCCTCATCGGGCAAAGGCGATAATGTCAGGCGGCGGCTATGGTCCACAGCCAGCAGCGCAATCTGCCGTAACAGCGCAAGCCGCGTTACCTCGTCATAATTGTCACCGAATATGGGCCGCCATGTGAAATTATACCAGTTGGCGAGCGCGTTATATTGTCCCGAACCTGCTTCGATCAAGGGCATCCAAAGATCAGCGGCATCATCGTGCGCCCGCAGCAATAACGGCTTGCGTGTGCGCAGCGCCATACGGTGCAACGCGTCCAGCCAGTCGAGACGGTCAAACAGGCTTTTCTGTGTTTCACGGTCCAGCGTCCCGCGCGCCGACACTTGCGCAGTTAAGAAATTATCGTGATATTCACCTTTTACTGGCAATAGAAAAGCCCCCGACATCCAATTGACCCTTCACAGAATATGCACCAATGACCAATGACTTACCAGTTTTTCCGCTAGATCATCTCGCACTTTGCGGCGCGGATGATGCAGCCGCGCTCATCATTCGAGATACCGTTCATAGTTATAAGGAGTTAAATCTCCGTATCTCTCG